>JAQWSQ010000065.1 GCA_029243145.1 Planctomycetaceae bacterium
TGACACCTTTGTCTTGCGGGGCTTCGACTGCCGGATTACTCGCGAACAGTCGCCCGCTCGACTTCACGGCGAACGAGCACTTACCATGTTCAGTACCTTTCAACTAAAAAGATCAACCAGGCTTAACCTGGCGCACCAGAGGCGCGGCGGAAAACATACACACACTCGCATCTGCGTAATACCGTTTGCTCGACAAACGGGGGCCACATAACACCGGACATCGTCGATTTCACGGAACACTCATCTGCGCTAATACACGCTCATCAGTAATATTGAACCTGAATAGCGAGAATCAGCGGTGATTAGTGTTCTTGAAATGGGCCGCTTTATGTGGAGCGTTCGGCGAGGTGACTTCACATGCTCACGCATGTGAGAGCATGACATTCGCCACGAAAATAATGAGATCAGTCTGCAAATTTGCCAGCCATTGACGAGAAGGCATTTGTTCTAGCGGTCTACAACACGAGCAGTGCCTTCAATGTGTGCCCATCCCAACGGTGGAGGTGGAGGAATCTCTCGAACCGCAGCAGCTTGCTGAATCTCTCCCAGCAACTGTTGTTCTTGCCGATTGACGGCCTGTTTTAAAGACCGAGCGGGGCCGTGATTCGATTGTAGAGCAAATAATCGTTCCAGAGTTTTAGTCGTCTCAAGACTGTCTTGAGACTGATATTGGGCGTATGCCAGATAATACAGATCATCGGCACCGGGTTTCTCCATGATTTCTACGGCAATTTGCAAGGATTCGATGGCGTCATCCCAGCGTTGTTGCTGTCCGTAAGACAAACCCAGCAACCAACGCGCTTCGGCAATTTGTCCGGGAGTCGCTCCGCGACAATAACAGACTGATCGTAACAGGACGCTGGCACGAATCGATTCGTTGTGCCGCATCTGTATTCTGGCAATTTTCAATAACGCGGGAGGATGATTTTCTTGCAAAGAAAGCACACGGTGATAGTATTCCAGTGCGCGGGTTTCTTGTTGCCGGCGATCTTCGATTTCTCCTCGAATCATCAATGCCGAGATCAGTTGAGGATCCAATTGAAGGGCCGCCTCAAGACTGGCATCAGCACTTGCATAGTTTTCTTTTTGATAATAAAGCTGTCCCAACTCTAGCCAGGCACGCGAATCATCGGGAGTGAGAATGACGACTTCCCGCAGGCTACCAATCGCCTCATCCACACGACCGGCTTCACGATGCAAACGGGCCAATTCAATTCGAGCCGCCACATCGGCCGTATCGATTTGTGCGACACGTGATAAAGAATCGGTCGCTTCGGTCAAATCACCGGCTTCTTCCGAACGGCGAGCACGTTCGCTCAATTCCTGCGTCACTTCATCTTTTTTGGTGTCTCCGAATCCATACCACGAACAACCGCCCAGCGCGGTCACCGCGCAGGCAGAAATCATCAGGATTTGTCGAGGTCGGATTGGAATGGAATACACGTTTTGAGACCGGAATCGGTGAAGGTGATCATAATTGATCGAGGAGGAATATTCCTTCGATGGTTACGGAATGCTAATACATGCCGTCAACATCATCCAGAGCGTTTTTGGCACTATCGATATCGACACATATCACATGACAACAACACTTTACATCAACGGACTCTACATCACTCGCAGCCGTGGAAGAATCTCATCCAGACGATTTTCGACAGCACTCCAATCGTTCAGCGGGTGAGCGGTCAGAACCAGACGATCAATCCACGTCATCCCGGCCAACAATCTTTGGCTGCGATCAAGTACCGAAAACAATTTTCGTTCGGATGTCGAGACTGATCGAATTTCGTCATACCAACCAATCGCTTTTTGGTAACTTTCGGAATCATCGATAAAATAACTTCCCAGTAGTCGGGAAAGATCGATCATCGGGTTCTCAATTCGACAGGCGCCAAAATCAATCAAACCGGTCACCTGGTTAGCCGTCCATAAGACGTGCTCGCTCCACAAATCTCGCAAACAGGGTTGGAGTGAAAATTGATGGTCGGCCATTTCGCGGAGTTCACTGTGAACCTTTTCGGCATGGGAAAGATAGAGGCTCAGAATCTCACACAATCGATCTTTGATCTTCTCAGGAATCAGTTTTTGCTGGATGGATCGATGCAGTGTTTCAGGATTCGTCCCACTCCATCGTTCGAGAATCTGTATTCGTTCGACGAGCGCGGGAGAAGGCGCCGAAGGCGAAACAGAAAACCATAGGGCTGATTCTTGGGAGGCAACGAACTGAGTGGAAGCAATATGTAATCGCGCCAGAAGATGCATCACGGCTTTGAGTTTCTCATCAGAAGGATGTTTCAGGAAATCGGCCTTCCCCGGCATCCAGGGTTCCATTTGCCAGAAACGTTTTTCATGTTGAACGAGAGAGCGACCATCAATGGTCGGCACGGGAACACTGACTTGAGTAAACCCCCGCTCGAAAAGAAATCGCTGAAATTGATGTAAGCCGAGAAGTCGCGCCGCAGGAAGACTCTCTTTCGGCCACCCGCGTAACGCAAAGTGTTGACCGCCAACTTCGATTCTTTCCACAATCGCACCACTAAATCCGGCATGCGAATCCATGATTTTGGCCTGCGCAAACATCGCGGGCCAATGATCGAAAATACGGGATCTCAAATTCCGCGTCATGTTGTGATCGGCTATTTGACAGAACTGTGGGACAATATTGATGCTACGCGTCTGGTCGCCATCATATCCGCCCAGACAGAGAGTTGCCGAGGTTTTCTGAAACGACGATTAATTCCATTCAGATTCCTGCGAGAGTGCCTGAGTTTTTCCAGATCTCGACAGGAGTGATTTGCGACTGCCGACCTTTCTCGAT
Organism: Planctomycetaceae bacterium; assembly: GCA_029243145.1. Taxonomy (GTDB): domain Bacteria; phylum Planctomycetota; class Planctomycetia; order Planctomycetales; family Planctomycetaceae; genus JABURQ01. Next base: position 2,819 of record JAQWSQ010000065.1, read on the forward strand.
TAGACTGGAAGATCAACATTTTGAACGAATCCATCCAATCTCACTCCCACCACGATTGACCCGCCATGAGTGATCAAATTTTTGCATCATTAGATCAGACTGCTCAAAGCTCTGGTGCAGCCGCTGTTATCGATTGTCTGCTCGAATCCGAGCGGGCCGAAAAACGGTATCACAAACTCTTCGATGCGTTGCTGATGAAAAAGAAATTTGAGTGGGGTTTACCGGTCACACGCCCGACGACATTTGAAGAAGTTCCCGAGGAGAAGCGACAGGAATTCGAAGAGTATTATGTGGAATGTGCGCGTAATGTTGGTCAGATGCTGATTGAAGATGGCCAAATTGCCCAGGCGTGGGTTTACTTCAAGACGATTCAGGAGAGCGATCCCATTAAAGAAGCTCTCGAACAATTGGGGAGCGAGGTCAGTGAACTTCCCGATTACGACGAGCTTTTGAATATTGCTTTGTATGAAAATGCGCATCCCGTGCTGGGTGTGAAATGGTTGATCGAATCACACGGCACCTGCAATACCATCACCACGCTCGACCAGATGATGGGACAATTCGATCAGCAGACGCGACACGAAGCGGCGGCTCTGATGACCAATCATTTGTATGGCGAACTCTGCACGTCACTCGAATACAACATCAAGCAATCTCATCCCGATATCGCGGACGGACAATCGATTCACGACTTGCTCAACGAACGCGATTGGTTGTTTGAGAACGGTAACTATCACATCGATGTTTCTCACTTGAATGCCGTGGTCCGCTTTGCTCGTTTTCTGGATGGAGACGATGCCGAGCTGGAGAAAGCCATCGAACTGGCCGAATACGGTTCCAAGCTCGACAAACAATTGCAATACGGCGGCGAGCCACCCTTCAAAGACTTTTACATATCACACGTTCATTACCTCAAAGTGTTGGCGGGACGTGAGATCGACGAGGCGTTTGCGTACTTCCAACAGGAAATCGAGAACGACCCCGATCTTCCCGACAAACAACTGATCGCCTATGTGATGGTCGATCTGATGATGCGAATCGACAAACTGGATTCCGCCGTCGAACTGGCCAAAGAATATCTGGCCGAAGTGGAAGACCCGAACGGTTTTTCGTTCGCCGATCTCTGCCGACGCGCCGGTCGTCCTGATATTCTGCAAGAAGTGGCCAAAGAGCAAAACGATCCACTGCGGTATGTTTATGGTCTGATTTCTTCGAAGACGGCTCCCGCATGAATTGGCGAGAAAAAAACCGTCAAGCCTGGAACAAAATTGCCGGCGGCGATAATCAATTTGCGCGGGTCGCCACTGATAAAGAGTGTTCTCACCCGCAGAAAATTCTTGATGGTCGAGGCTGGTTGCCTCCAGACATGACCGGAAAGAAAGTTTTGTGCCTCGCGTCGGGAGGCGGTTGGCAATCGATTTTGTATGCCATGACGGGAGCCGATGTGACCGTCGTCGATATTTCTGACACCATGCTCGAGCTGGATCGTCGAGAAGCCAAACGACGCGGACTTTCGATTCGCACCGTTCGTGCCAGTATGGACGACATGCCCGAATTGGTGGATCAGTTCTTCGACATCGTCCATCAACCGGTCAGCACCTGTTATGTGCCGAAGTTGTTGCCCGTGTACCAAGAGATCGCCCGAGTCACCAAAGATGGCGGACTCTATATCAGTCAACACAAACAACCCGCCAGCTTGCAGGTAACACGCCGCAATGCCGACGATCACTTTATCATCGGCGTGGAGTATTATCGGGAAGGCCCGTTACCCAAAGTCTCCGATACCAGTTATCGCGAGGGAGGGACGACCGAATATTTGCACCGCTGGGAAGAGTTGGTGGGCGATTTGTGCGTCGCCGGTTTTTTGATCGAAGATCTGCGTGAACCTCTACGGGCCGACCGCACCGCACCTGTTTCGAGTTACAAATATCGAGGCCGCTTCTTGCCTCCCTACTTGAGAATGAAAGCACGCCGTCGCCCGAGAACCGACTCGCAACATGCGGCTAATGAACCAAAGCCATCACTCTGGACACCGTGAATGACTGTCTAATCCAGTGTCACCAGAGGTAATTTACATTTGTGTTGGTCGGAGAACATTGTTTCGATTATGGGAACGATGAATACGAAATGAGAAATGTCTCCGGTTGATTTTCATGTTAGAAAGGTAATGATGCGCCTTTACCGCGATTACAGTCGAAACACAAAGTTTGCAAATTGGTGGCGACTGTGTCACCCCCTTTGCTCCACGGCTGGATGTGGTCAACTTCAAGCTCGAGTCCCGAAGTTGAAGCAGGCGAACGACCACAGCCATTGCAACGGAAGTTATCCCGCTTCAAAACAAAGAAACGTAATGAAAGGGGAGGATTACGGCTGGCCCTTTTCTGAATCCGCTTTCTATTCTCTCTGGTAGAGGAAGTTAAATTAATACTTTCATGTTCGAAGGCTGTGACAAATTTTTTAAGAGCGTTTCGCCATCCACCAAATCGGCTATTGTAAGTGGAGCCAGCGTATTTTGAAGGAGGACAAGACATGTCGCGGTAGACGGGTTGTTTACCCTTTGCAATCCAGACAAGTTTCAGATTGTCAAATAGTTCGTCGATACTAACGTCTTTTTCCTCATTGAGTATCAACCCAGCTTTTTTCAGTGCGTTGTTCCAAGAGCCGAAACGAGCCGCAATAGTCGATGACGAATAATTTCCGACTTCACGGTAGCTCCGAAATGTGAGCTTCTTGCCCGTAGATTGAAGTTGTCTGGATGCGGCGGCAAGGTCATCGAGCAACTCTTGATCCATGATGTCACGGTTAAATTTTCGAAGCTCGAATTTCATATCTGGTTTTGCATAATATTGTGAAAAACTATTCTAATGATGTCCTGAATTGTACAGTGAAGCTTGGTGACTCACCAGAAAATCTCATACCACACGTTGCAGGACACCGTGATCAACGACGACCTAACGTTTGAGATTCAATCCAACTTGTACAACCAACGTGCAAGTCGTCCGGTTGGTAAGTCGGGTTGTAACACAGCTTGGGGTGTTCCCAACTGTTCCAGTACGCTTTCCGCGGCAAGATAGCCGCTGCGAACAGCCCCCTCCATCGTGGCGGGCCAACCAGTCTCTGTCCAATCTCCGGCCAGATGCAAATTATCGACGGGAGTTGACTGCGAAGGGCGACATTCCCTCACTCCCGGTTGCGGCGAAAAGACGGCTTTATGCTCCGTCACGACGCGAGAGTTCAACAACTTGGCTTCATTCGCGAGTGGGAACGCCGACTGTAAGTCATTCATCACCTGTTGGACGATTTCTTCTTGTGACATGGCTTTCAGGTTTTGGCTGGCACTAATCACCACCTGATAATAGAAGCGGGGGTTGTCTCGGTATCTGTCGTCCAATTTTGATCGATTGAACATCCATTGGCTAAGATGATCGACGAACACCGCATGAGGCAACGAGGTGATTTCTCGATCCAGCCAAAGATGAACACTACTAATCGGAGCCGCCGGGATCTCAACAAGTGACTGGTATTTCAATTGCAGTTCAGACGGTAAGAGATCGAGAGTTCGATGCCAGGGGACGGCGAGAATGAAATGATCGGAGGCGAGACTTGAGCCGTCTCTCAACTGAACCGATTTGACCAATCCCGACTCATTCATCACCAATCGGGTGACTCCCGATTCTATTTGAATGGTGCCTCCTCTTTGGGAAAGCCATTGAGTCAACGGCTCGCCGTAGAACTCCTCCAGTGGTGCGATGGGAACATGCACTTGCCATCCACTAGTGTTGCGCAGAAACCCATCGACAAAAACCTGTGCTCCTTGTTGGAAGGAGATATTCTCTAACGATTCACTCAATGCGCTGACCAGCACTACGTGCCAGAATGTGCGGATGACATGTTCGGATTGTTGACACGATTCCAGAAACTCACGAAACGTCAGTTGGTCCTGCCGTGCCTCGCGTGTGGATTGCAAATCTTCATCAGTGACTTGGAACTCGTCCTGAAATTTCTGAGACACCCGATGTTGGCGAGTGGGAGAACTCAGGGTGACCAATCGACTGAGCGCGCTGGCGATCTGTCGTTTGTCATCAAAAGAAAGGTATTTGAGTGCGGCTAGAGGTCTCGCGAGGTGTAGAGGACTTGGCAACCAAGTGGAAGGACGAAAACGACTGATTGCTCCCGTTGCATCGACGAAATGAAGTTCGCGTTGACGTTCGAGGAGATGATCGACGCCGAGTGTTTGGCAGAAGTGCAGATAATTCGTGCAGCAACCCATCGCCACATGTTGGCAGTTATCAATGGCCTCGCCCGTCTCTCGATCTTCAAAAGAACTGGCTCGTCCTCCGAGGCGGTTTCGGGATTCCAGTATCGTGACCCGATGTCCGCGATCAGCCAGCGCACATCCAGCCGACAATCCAGCCAGACCTCCTCCGATCACGACGACTGACGACATGCAGCCTCCACACAAGATGACTCAACAAAAATCATGAGAGATTGGCTTCGGGTTCAGGCGACTTCTCTTCGGCGAGAACTCTTCGCACGACAGCTTTAATTGTCAGCCCCTGAACAAGAATGGAAAACAAAACGATGATGTATGTGGCGGCGATGATGGTATCTCGTTCGGCCAGAGGTTCTCCCTCGACCATGCGGGGAATCGAGAGTGCCAACGCGACTGAAATTCCGCCTCGCAATCCTCCCCATGTCAAAATCTTGACAAGACCGACAGTACTTTCTCGTGACCGCATCACAGCCGCAACCGGACCGGCAACCGCCACCGCTCGGCAGAACAAGGTGACGGGAATCAAAATCAGGCCGAGCCAGATATAGGAAAGCTGGAACTCCAAAACTAAAATTTCCAAGCCGATCAACACGAACAACATGGCATTCAGAATTTCGTCAATCAGTTCCCAGAATAGATCGAGATGCTCGACAGTCGTGGGAGACATGGCATATTTGCGTCCCTGATTTCCAATCAAAAGCCCGGCGATCACCATCGCAATCGGACCAGAGAGATGCAACCGCATCGCCAACGCATACCCGCCCGCTGCCAGCGCGAGTGATAGCAACACTTCGACTTGATAGTTCTCGACTGAGCGAAGCATGAAGAACACAGCGGCTCCCAGAACCAGACCGAAGACGGCCCCTCCAACCGCTTCAACCAAGAACAATTCTCCGAGATGGGCTAAATCAAATCCGTGTCCACCGACTGCCGCTTCCAATAACCCCAGGAAGACGACGACACCCACACCATCGTTGAATAAGGACTCTCCCGCAATCTTGGTCCCTAGATCGTGTGGTGCTCCCATCTGCCTCAATAATCCCAGCACGGCAATCGGATCGGTCGGTGAGATCAACGCGCCGAATAAGAGACAATAGATAAATTGAACTGGCAAACCCAACAGAGCGCAAACCCCAAATGTCATTGCTCCCACGAGCACGGTCGAAACAACAACGCCGACACTAATTAACAAACCAATCAGCACCCAATGCCGGGTCAATTCATTGAGATTGATGTGTAATGAACCGGCGAACAACAGGAAGCCGAGCAAGCATTGCAGCACCGTTTCATCAAAATCGATCTGGGCCACTGAAGCCGTGATCGTGTTTCGGAATTCGGGAAAAAACGATCCCGCAACGATAATCACCAACGAAGTCAGCAGCGCAAACAGCATCAAACCGATCGTGGTCGGCAAACGAAAGAAATGATAATTCAGAAAACTGAACAGGGCAGCGAGACTGACCAGCGCTGCGGAGAGTTCAAAAGCGTCCATGATCTACTCCGAGAGTTTTCTGAACAGATTTCCGCGATTCTCATATCGCATTCACAGCAGGAGATGGGAAACGGCATCTTCCGGAGAAGCGATATAAGAAATGTAAAAGGGACCGAACTCGGCGTACTTGGCCGATGCTTGATCGAATCGCATTTCGTAGACGATTTCCTTGATGTACTCGGGAGCACGCGCCCACAAAGTCACGCCCCATTCCCAATCATCGAAGCCAGTCGATGCGGTGATCAATTGCGACACACGACCGGCAAATTTGATACCCGATGTTGCATGTTCTGACATCATGGACGAGCGACTGCTGAATGGTTCGGTGTACCAGTTCGCGTGCGGGTCGCGAATCTTGTTCATGGGATAGAACGACGTGACCGGAAACGCGGGGAAATCGGGATACAACCGCTGACTGTTCATCGCCGGCAGACGCTGCTCGTAGGCGCTGACCTTGGCTTGATAGGCGGGATCATCAGGACCAGTGCCTTCGCGTTTGAGTCGTTCGGAATATTGTTCGATGGTCGGAACATATTCCGAGATTTCGGTGATCGAGACGAATGACCAATCGAGAGTTAATGCCTGTCCGAGATTGCAGGCACGAATTTTTTGTTGCAAGGCATCCAATTTCATCGGATTGGGATCCATTGCCATCACCCCAAGATCCCCTTTGTGTCCCGAAACAATGGAAGTTTGCACTCGTTCGGGAGCACCTTCCGAGTCAGGACTGAGAATCTGTATGAGTTGCTCACGTCCTTCCTGACGTTCCGCATCAGACAATGAAGTTAAACCGATGGGATCAACTGTGTAGAACAGATGCAGGCAATGCCAGCCTTCTTTGAGGTCGATACGGGGAGGTTCTTGAGCAGCGGCGGCATGCGGTGGACGATTCACGATATCCTCGAATCTAAATGAATTGAAGCTGAGTGATGATGATTGATCCGATACAGACTATCAATCCTCGTTTTTCGGCGGTAGCGGGTAGCCCGACCAAATCATCTGTTTTGCAATGCGGTTTGTTGTCCCCGCTTCGAGAACACCGATGACTTCCCGTACCGTGTGATTGCGAAGTAGATCTTGTTTGAGTTTATCATAGGTTCCAGGGGCGATGGCTTGTTGATTGCGACCGGGTCCATCTTCGAGAACCTTTCCTTTTTGGTCGAGCACAATGTAGTGAATCACTCGATCATGTTTTTTGACACCATCGCGTGTGGTCGCGGTCTCTTTGCCTTTGGCCCGAGTTCCATTGACCGAATACATATCGCGACGTTCATAGATGACCGCGATGATGTTCCAATCTTTACGTCCGAAAAGTCCCATGATGATATTATCCGTTAAACATGAATTCGAGGTGTCGTTCGATGATTACTGCACCAAACCTTGAGTCAATTGCATAAACGCGGTTTCCAAATTCACTTCTTCCTCGCGGAACAGTGTCATCTGATAGCCGGCTTCAATCAAGATCGTTGGCAAGAAACTGTAATCCTCGACTTCTTTCTTCAATGTGGTTTCGATGATGCCTCGATTCACGTTGACCTCTTCGATGCTCTCATGACTTTCCATGAGTTTCGCAGCAGCATCTGTGTTTTCTGTGACTTCGATTTGCAACATGATTCGCCGTCGGGCACGCCGCATCACTTCATCGACCGAGGCATCCACAATCATGTGACCCTTCTCGATGATGCCAACTCTCGTGCAGACATCCGCCAGTTCGGGCAGAATGTGACTCGAAACAATCACGGTTTTCTTGAGTTCGCCGAGCCGTTTGATCAGATTTCGGATTTCGATACGAACACGCGGGTCGAGACCACTGGCAGGTTCGTCAAGAAGTAACACTTGAGGTTCGTGCAACAGCACCCGAGCTAAACCAATGCGTTGGGTTTGTCCGCGAGAGAGTTGATTGACCATCGCATCTCGTTTGTAACCCATGTCGACCAGTTCGAGTTTTTCTTCGACGACTTTACGTCGCGCGGGGCCATCAATGCGATACGTAGCCGCGAAGAACTCCAGGTATTCGGTCACCGTCATATCATCGTAGACACCGAAAAAGTCTGGCATAAAACCAACCAAGCGGCGAATTTCGCGTGCGTCGGTATAGATCGATTTTCCACAGATATACGCTTCACCATAGTCGGGATTCAAGAGTGTGGCGATCATCCGCATCGTGGTGGTTTTCCCCGATCCATTCGGACCGATGAAACCAAAGACATCACCTTCCTCTAATTTAATGGTGATCTGGTTCGCTGCGATCAGGTCGCCGTAGCGTTTTGTCAAATTGCGGGTTTCGATCATCGTTTATAGTTCTTTAGACGTTCGTTCAAATCGGGAAGTACCCGGCGTGTATCATTTTGAAGTTCCACCGGCAGCAGACAACGGACGATTGTGGTTTGTCGATCCTGCCTGACAGACTCACCGTTCCAGAGCCAGCGAACAGGTGAAACCTGTGACTCATCATCTTGTTCATCGGCTTTCAACACACCGTATAAGACGGCGTGACGGGAATCGAGCTTTTCCGACCAATCGACACGATGAAGCGCGCTGTTTTCAAGATTCGTATATCGCGACCCGCCTGCGGCACTATGAAAGGAAAGGATTCTCATAATTGCCTTGGGATCGGTTGAGAACAGATCGTAATCTTCCTGCTCAACCACGATGCGAGTTTCTTCTGTCGGCTTGTCGGACTTCACACGAATTTGTCTTGTCCCCGTGAGATAACCTTTCAAATCACGACTGACAGACAAGTCACTGCGAGTGAGTTCAATCGGTTGGTTGGCGGGAATCGAGACTCCCGCTTCATTTCTGCGTGTTGGTCGTGGAAAGTACACACGATTACGATAAATGAGCATCCATTCGACCAATTCACCCGGCAAACGATGTTCGACCGTCCCCGAGACACTCCCCAGCGTGGAACCTTTGAGATCACTTCGGATGAGAGGAATGCCGCGCACAAATTGATCCACAGTCAGAGAAACAGTCGACCACTGAGCCACCGGCAAATCGGCGATTTTTGTTTTGGAACGATCAAGATGATATTTCGTTGCAGACAATGATTCAAAGCCCGATTGACGATAGATGCCACCAAATCCATCTTCGGGAACAGAATCCCAGGAAAGGATCGCCGCATCTGCCTCGACATTGTCATCCTCTGACCACTGATCCAATAGCATCTCTGCTTCGATGGCAACACGCTGAGATGCCGGGCTGTAACCGGTCATCAATGATTTCACTTTGGCAATTTGCTGCGTGCCGTCCACATCGATAAGGTTCACCTGATTGATGGTCGTTTCCAGCGAATTCGTACTACGTCCTGCCCAGACAGAGACCACCGCCATGCCCAACATCAGCAATGGAAAGGTCACCCAGGTCAATTCGGGACGCTTGAAGACACGATAGACAAGCAGGTAATCAAGCGGGCCGATCAGCAGTAGGTAAACGGCGATGGCCGAAATCACCACCCAGATACTGCTTCGCCTGACTTCGGGGAAGTCTTGCTGAGCCAGGCTGAGTTGCGTCGCCAGTTCACTAATGCCGCTATCGGTCAACTGGTTGGAATCGGAGGTGCTTTCGCGATCATTGCTTTGATTTTGTGAAAGGGTCAGCTTTTCAATCAGTCGTGAAATCGCTTTCCAATTCGACATCGGTGCGCGATCCAGATCGACTCCCGAAACGGTCACTTTTCCAAACCCGTAAGGCATCGCGACAACGAGAGTGCCATCGAGCGAATCCAGTAAGCTCTCACCCAAAAAACTTGAAAGCTCTGTACCCTCCACGCGTCCTGTAAATTCAATTCGGGAACTGCGACCAATAAAGCTTTCGAACTGACTGAGATCGCGAAGTTTCAAGGGGTCGCCGAGTTCGAGAGGTAGCCAGTCTGCCAATGATGATTCTTGATAAGCCTCTGCCTGTGCACCGATAGAGAGGAGCAGATGGCCTCCTTCTCGTATCCACTGCCTGAGCGCTTCTGATTGTCGTTTCGGAAGTTTTTGATCGATGGACAGAAACAAGACATCGAGACTTTCCCAATTCACGGGGTCCACCGGCAACGCATCTCCATCATCGAACAGGATGACCTTTGCGTACTGATTTTCGGGAAGCTCGATTTCTAAAAAATCCGCGGCTAACTTCTCGCCGAATTCAACGTTCCCGGAAAGAATTCCGATTACGCGATCATTGAGCCTGAAGGCTGTATCAAGATTCTCAGCAGTCATCGTGCGATGAACGGACGTGGCCACGACGTCATCACCTTCGACGAGCGAGACCTCGATCTCACTCTCCACCCGTCCTGATTTGACCCGCAGTTCGAAGGTGCCCGGTTCTCCCACAGGGAGACCCACTTGACGCAAGGTCATCAGGTTTCCCTCGGCGTCTTTGGCGGTCACATCGAAAGTTGGCGTGTCCGTTTTCAGGTCGGTGGTTTTTACCCAAAGGGGTGTCCAGCGTCCCGGTTGAAAATGGCCTTGCCATCCGAAGGAAACAATTTCCAACTCTGCCGCGACACCCACATTCGACAATCCCAACAGCAGAAGCAGGCACAGCAAATTCCTGAATGCTGGACGCAAACGACAGCGAATTGAGAAATCGGGGCGCGAAAACATGTACAAAGAGTCAGTCATAAGAATGGAATGGAGGAACTGTCAATTATGACCGGCGAAGACTCGCGACACAACGCGACAGCACACGATTGATACGATCTCAGAGACTGTTTTTGCGGGATTTCTTCGAGATTTACCGAAACCTCATCACTCAGACAGCAAACGACTGAGCAGATTGATTGTCTCCTCAAAGGTAATCTGGGGAATCGTGTGAGGACCGTCAAACGGGAGAAACTGCACATCGCAACCGGACTCGCTCAAGAGATCTCGCAAATCCTCAGCCACTCGAAAGGGCAGAATCGGATCTTGCCGCCCGTGAGATTGCAGTACAAACAGGGATTCCCGGGTGCTGGCCGCCCGTTTCCACTGTTCCTGACATAACAACGTTCCCGAATAAATGACTAACGCCGCAGGAGCTTCTGACCCCAGCAAGGCAAGGTCGGCCGTCACCATCGAGCCTTGAGAGAATCCTCCCAAGACAATCCGGCTCATTGGTAAACCGGTCTCTTTTTGAATCTCGGCGACGGTCTCGGCGAGTTGTTCGCGTGCGGAAACCAAGCCCTCCGGTGTATCGTCTCGTTGATCTCTTTCGAGCTTCCCTTCGGCAGCCAGGGCCAACATTTCCAGATCGAGCATCCACCATGCGCGTCCTCCCGGAATTCCCATTTCCAATAACGAAAGAGGAGCTTGAGGAAAATAGAACCGCAAGCCGTCGGCTTGATCCAACTGAGAGATCATTTCCGGTCCCAAGCCGACCAAATCGTCACCCGGTGCTCCAAAACCGTGACACATCACGACCACCAAATCGGGCGAACCCGTTTGGGATTCTGGCTTGATCACATTACAGGTGAGAGGACCAATGGTCCGGGCTTCGTGATGAATGTTCATGGAGTTTTCGTTCGCAAATGTCAGGTTTCAAAACGGGACTGCTGAGCAGGTTGTTTCCTCAGCCTACCGCATAGACATGTCTTTGAATAGTTTCGGTGCTGGTGGAGTCTACGTGCGCGGCAACATATCATCGCGCAGAAAAAAACGCCCGAGAGAGTTGAACCTCTACGAGCGTTTTCGGTCTAGTGTTCTTATTCGTCGATCAAATCACAAGCCGGGAATTTCGAGTTTCTCTTCTTGTGTGATCTGTCGCAACTTTTTCAAAGCGCGGGCCTCGAGTTGTCGAATCCGTTCTTTCGTCACTCCCAAGCCTTTGCCAACTTGTTCGAGAGTTTGCGGCTCGACACCGTCTGCCAAGCCAAAGCGATTGACGATAATGGTCTTTTCGCGATCATCGAGTTGTTCGAGAATCGACATGATCAATTGATGCTGGCGTTTATTGACCAACTCCTGTTTGATCTGCGGTTCCCCTTCATCATGCCGCCAATCAAAGACTTCTTCGATGCCGGTTCGATAACGATCACGCTGCTTGAACTCTTTCGGAATACTGCGGGCGTAGTTCTTCATGATGGCCCATGAGGCATACGTCGAAAACTTATTGCCCAGCGTGTAGTTGAATTTTTCAATCGCTCGAATCAGAGACATGTTGCCGTCGCTGACCATCTCGAAGAAATTCATGCCGGTTTGCATATGCTTTTTCGCAATGGAAACCACGAGACGCAAGTTTGAACGAATGAGGAAATTCTTCACTTCAACCGCTTGCTCGACCAACGATTCGATCTTATCCATCTCGGCAGATTTGGGATGGTTGGGATCGATTTTTTCTCGGGCTTCCGCCGCCAGATACTTCAGATAGTTCATTTTACGGAAGTAATAAACTTCTTCTTCTCTTGTGAGCAAAGGAATCGAATAGAGACTTGCCAGGTACGGAGGTAATCCGGGAGGAGCCTTCGTTTTCGAAGTCTTCGGTTCGATTTCAGGAGGAGCAGTGAGAATCATTTCGCGAGCAGATTCCAACTCGAACTCATCGCTCATCATAAAGTCGATGGGTTGTTCGAGAATCTGACGTGCGCGCATCTCTGAAATGATGCGATAAACACTTGCCTTGGTTCGGCAGAAGTCTTCGGCCAAACGGTCTACGGGAACGCCACGACGAGACCGACGAAGGATCTCTTGCTTGCGTTCTTCACTCAACGGTGAGGACGCATGCGGGAAGATGGCATTAGCTCCATGTTCCTGATCATAGTTTTTTAGTGTGTATCGGATCGTCTCTGCGGAACGCCCAAGCTTTCTCGAGAGTCGTTTACTGATTTCAGAAGGACAGCCGCCATAGCGTGCCATGCGACGGGCTCGCCGAATGATGTCGAGGCGTTCTTGCTCATCCAGTTGACTGAAACGAGCGCCCCGTTTCACCATGTCTCTATTCTGATTGACGAACTCATCAACGTCTGATTTCAAAAATCCGATGCGTTTGCGATTTCCGAAGAGCAGCTTGCGACTGATCAATCCACGATTTCTCCAACGATCCACTGTTTTCGTAGAGACGTTATATTGGTCACTCACTTCTTTGACGGTCAGCACCGGCTCGTTAAAACTATCGACGCTGAGATCGGCACTATCGGAGAGATCTTCGACGAAGCAGCGCAGATCATGAGCGGCATCTTCACCACTCACCACCAAATCGGGATAACGATCCGGGCGATACTTGGTGATTATCTCGCACAGATCGGGATACGGATAATTCGTTTCGGGATCAAGATCAGCGAGAAGCTCTTTCGCTCGGGAGATCTGTTCCAGACGGACATCCCGAGGCGCATATTGCACCTGTTGATCGGCCAATTGTCGAATCGCCGGGTTATTGTATCGAGACATCTCAGTTGCTCCTTCTATGTTTCAAGGACCAGATCAGGAAGACCGTGCCCGCCGAAACAATAGGCAAGTGTTGTGCCTGTGGCTCATAGAAACTGACAATTTCGCCATAACTTCTTTTGTTACAGTGCTTTATCGTTCCATAAATGAATCTCAGAACCAAACTGGCCAGTTGAAACAAAAATCTGTTTTGTTTCAAAATGCCACACTTACCTGTGTTCCACTCTAATATACGCAGCTATTAGACGCATCGATGACAGAAAAAGTTCGCATGCAAACAGATTTGTGAAATAATTTTGAAAGCCAAGTGTCGCTTTCAAGATTGAGAGATCAATAAAACACTCTAAACAATTTTATTATAAGCACTTAGAGAATTTCTGGAATTCTTCAGTGTTTCTCTCAACCACCTTGACTGGCCGGTAAAAAATCAGGTTCATCCGAAATTCGCGTATTCACTTCGAGGCATGGGTAGCTGGATTCGCAAGAATTCAGACGAAATGGAGGGGCAGCGTCAGTCCTTCTGAACTCTTGCGAATTCAGCTACAAGTGAAGTTAACAACAAGACCGAGAGCAATCGGATGAACCAAAAAACTCTGTACACAATAAAACCCGGCAAGATCCCAAACGGACCGTACCGGGTTTAGAAAAACAATGATTTCTCGCGTATTGAGTCAGAAGTCTTCTGCAGGTGGAGCCGGCAAAGGGAGTGACGGACCGGTTCGGGCAGAACTGCTGCTACTGGGGCTTGTTCCACGGCGAGCAGGTGGAGGCGTCAATGGTGCCGAGGGACCACCCGGCAACAATCGAGGCCGTGCAGCCGTGCGAGCGGGGGCTGGTGGCATTTTCGAATTGTGTTGTTGCGCGTACTCATTATTCGAAGGTTGCGTGGATGGCTTTGACGCCGAAGATTGTTGGTTGGATTTACAACCCGTGAATGCAAAGCAAGTCAACGCAATTAGCGCGCAGGCGCTGAGGAGGGTGGGACGAAACATGGGACGATCCTCGTGGTATTAAAATTTTCCAATGGAAGGGGAGGCTTCCAATACGAATGATATCGTCATCCGAATGATTGGAATTAAGAACAGAGAGACCAGTTTCGTCGACATGACCAAACACGATACCGGTTATTGTTGCCGGTCCGGTTGTGACGATCAGGAAAACTGAGAAGACTCAACGTCTGGTAAGAATTGTGACACAGATCTCTCGTCCACTTTGCGAGTTGTATCAGTGACTGGCTCAACGAAAACCCTCGAAGCAGAGAATCTGCTGATCGGTCTCAAGCAGTGTTAGTTGTCTTTTCTCAAATCGGCCGGCTTTGCATTCCGATCCTCGGCATCGAGAAATTTTTGCAAGATCGCTCGCGCGGCAAGCATGTCTCGCTTGGCCTTTTTCTTCTTGTCAGAGAGTGTACTCAATTGCAACGAGTAGTCAGCAGACAACGAACTGAATCGCTCATCCCAGAACATCATCGGTAATTGAGATTGCTCAGCGGCCCAATTTCCAAACTCGCGAGCGGCAATTGCCGATGCGCTTTCGTCCCCACTCATATGCACAGGATAACCAACCACCAGCCCGACGATGCGGTAATCTTCGATCAGCCGCAATAAAGCTCGGCGATCGACTTGCTCACTTTGTCGTTGATAGTTTTCGACAGGTGAAGCGATCGTTTGGGCTCGATCACAAACCGCGAACCCGAGTCGTTTCGTCCCGAAATCGATTCCCAACAAAGCCCCTTCGGTGGGGAACCCGGACGAAGAAAAATCATCCGACGAAGAATTTGGCTCAGAGGTATTTCCCATAATCGCCCTCCGCCAGTTTTTCGATGAGTTGGCGAATTGAGTTTTCATCGTCCTTACGGGCGACTAAGGTCGCATCCGGGGTATGCACGATGATCAAATCTTCGACTCCGATTGCGGCAATCAAATGATCGTCCTGTGAACTGATGATGCAACCGCTCGTATCAATCCCACAGTATTCACCTTGTACCGTATTACCATTTTCAGCCGGCTCAAATCGCCTCGGTAAAGATTGCCAGGAGCCCAAATCATCCCAGTCAAAAGGCGCCTCGATCACCGAAACATTCCGTCCGGCTTCTTGAGTGGCCGCACGTTCAAGGACTCCCACATCAATAGAGATCGAATGCATCAAAGGGAATTCGATCTGTAACTGATTATGCCATTGCGGAGTTCCAAACGCGGGTCGAATCTTCTGCAAACGGTCGTGCATTTCAGGTTCGAACTCTTTCAGCGCGGCGAGAATTCGATCTGCCCGCCAGACAAAAATGCCACAATTCCAGTAAAAAGAGCCCGTCGCGATATACTCTTCCGCAACCGCGTGGACCGGTTTCTCTCGAAACGATTCCACTCGATAAACACCCTTGGGAGCATTTTCTAATGAATCTCCCCGCTCAATGTAACCGAAACCGGTCGACGGATATGTGGGAGGAACGCCGAACAAAACAAGCTGCTCGGGATTTTGCTCGATGGTGGCCAAGGCATCATTGACGGCTTGCTCGAACTTCTCCGCAGGTCCAATGACATGGTCGGCCGGCATCACGAGCATCACGGCATCGGGATCTTTTTCCAAAAGTGCAACAGCCGCCAAGCCGATGCAAGGAGCCGTGTTTCGACCCTGAGGTTCAATCAGAAATTGACCATCTGGGACTTCCGGCAATTCTTCTGCCGTGGCGGCGGATTGTTTTTTGTTGGTCACCACCCATGTTTGTTCTTCGGCAATCCACGGTCGCACCCGATTCACCGTCTCGCGGATCATACTATTTTTGCCCGCGAGCGGCAGCAGTTGTTTCGGTCGGGATTTACGGCTGCGGGGCCAAAAGCGGGTTCCCGATCCTCCTGACATCACTACGGCATGTAACATCGGCTCGTTCATCCTTGATTGCAGTCAACGGAAGGTCTGACTCACAGTATGTCGAGCCAACACCCTGTCGGCAACCGCGAGTTGCTCAGGAAGAGGTTGCCGATAGATCCGTTGTCGGGTTACGGCTCGCTTCGCTCGGCTAACCCGACCTACGCGCCTGTAGAGACAATTTGCCGGGTCTTCCGTTTCACGGAGCGCCCGCCGCCACCCTTTCGCAAAGCCATATGAGTCCATCGTCTCTACACAGATTCATCCTGCCAGAGATTTTCTAACTCCGCGGTATGCACATTAATGACTCGACCGTGGTCGTAGCGTTCGGGTGCCGAGGCAAGAATTCTCAACCAAAGAGGATTTCCTTGATAGAGCCCCTCTACCGCGACATGAGCACCCAGCTCATCTTCTGCGTTGACGGGAGAAGTCTGCCAACGAAAGTCGGTGACTTCTTCAAACAGATTGAACACGCCGTTCAAATCGAGGCAGAATTTGGAATCGTCTCGACGTCCGTCATCTGCACCGCCGACAATTTCTGTTTTGGAAACAAAGAGAGTCACCTCATGTTGGCCCGTCATCGGATCCTGAAAGTGATGACAACCAATCGGAGCGAGAGGGTCAATGGGAAGGATCTCATCGAGAATGCGCTTGGTGAGATCGGTAATCCAACCAAGTGAAGAGAGTTGTTGTTTCACGGGATGACCTTATAGACAGTTGTCAAAAGATGTCGTTCAAGTTGATCAGACTATTTTGCGTTGCGCGCTGAGGAACAGGGAGGGTAAACTGTCAGGAAAATCCCAATCGGGCAGAAGTTCTTGAAGAGTAACGGTTATACAGATTGTGAGCAGATGTCGTTATCCGGCCTGATTGTCACTTTCGACAACACCTGTGATTTCCGTCACAATCGTTACCCGGTCGATCCCCGAAATCCGTTGTTCAAGACAAAATCGAGTCGAAATTCTGGTCCTCAGACGACAGGAAATCACTGTTTTCTGCAAGGCCAACGGTTAGAATAAGCCATTCACACCGTCTTCTCTCAAACGCGACCACTCCAAATTTTCTGAAGAGCAACCATCATGCACCCGTACCATAAAATGCTTGTAGCAACATTACTTACGCTCGCCAGCACGTTTGCGCAGAACTCATCGGACGCTGCGGAACCGCAACAGGAATTACTGAAAGAGACCATTTCGCACGGCATCTCGTTCCTGAAAACGTCTCAGGCAGACGATGGAAGTTGGACATCACCGGCGGCTCCTGGAGTGAGTGGTTTGGCTTTGAATGCCTTGCTCGATGCCGGACTGACGGTCGATGATCCCACGGTCAAGAAGGCTCTTGAGCATCTGGAGTCTTTCGTCCAAAAAGACGGGGGAATTTACTTCAAGGATTCCATGCACAGAAATTACGAAACCTGTATTTCGATGATGGTGTTCACGAAAGTCAACAAACAGGGCAGGTTTCAGACAATTATCAACAACGCTGAAAAATTTCTGCGTGGTCTGCAATGGGATGAAGGAGAAGGATTGGAATCGAGCGACATCGCGTTCGGCGGTGCCGGATATGGAAGTCATAAACGGCCCGACCTCTCGAACACACAGTTTTTGATCGAAGCTCTCAAAGCCGCCGGCGCGACCGACGACGATCCGGCCATTCAAAAAGCCCTCAAATTTGTCTCTCGCACACAAAATCTCGAAACCGAAAACAATACCACTCCGTTTGCCTCGAAGATCAATGATGGCGGGTTCTATTACACGCCCGCAGCGGGAGGAGAATCAAAAGCCGGCCTCACCGATAACGGCGGGCTTCGCTCATACGCTAGCATGACCTACGCAGGACTCAAAAGTATGGTTTATGCGGGCTTGGATAAAGACGACCCGCGCGTGAAGGCGGCTTGGGAATGGATCACCAAATATTACAATCTCGACGACAATCCCGGCATGGGGCAACAAGGTCTCTTCTACTACTACCAGACATTTGCCAAAACTCTGGAAGCGATGGACGTAGAAATCATCGAAGACACACTTGGTCGCAAGCATGATTGGAAAGTGGAACTGACCACCAAGCTGGCTGAGTCTCAGAAATCGAACGGTAGTTGGATTAACAATGCCGACCGTTGGTACGAAGGCGATCCCAATCTCGTCACTGCCTATGCTTTGATGGCACTCGCCCGTTGCGAAAAGTAGTCTCGATTCCTTTTCAAACCATCAAGAAAACACGATTGATTCCTGTTATCATGTCGGCCTGATCGCGGTTGCCTTGAGGTGCTCTATCAACACGGGAGTCGTTATATGCCAGACTGGTCGTACCGGACCCTGTTTCGGCCTGCGCTGTTTCAACTCTCTCCTGAAACAGCCAGATCGATGGCCTTTGGTGTCATGGGACACTTGGGAAGATCGTGGTGGGGTCGGCATGTCATCGAATTCATGGGGCATTTTAAGCTCGAACCTCAGCTTGAGAGTCAACATTCCGGTTTGACGTTTGTTTCACCGGTCGGCTTAGGGTGTCGTCTCGATCCGCAATTGTCGGCTCATGAAGCTCTCGCCAAATTCGGAATTGGTTTCATCGAACTCGGCCCAGTAACCGCAGATCCCGTTCAGCCGACCAAAATCGTCTTACATCGTGCCGATGAAGAGGTTGAATTCTCGCCGTGCATGGAACTGGTTTGCTTGGACTCAGCGCACAATTTATTGAAACGCCCATTCGATGTTCCCGTGTTTGTACGAATCAGGGCCGATGATCCGACTGCTGACAAAGTGATCCATGAGCTTGCCGGGCAAGTCGAGGGATTCATTCTTGTGGGAGGGACCAATCAAGACTTGATCGACCTCGTCCAGCAACACAATCGCCAAGTCTTCTTACATCTCACACCAGAGACTTTCGAGTCATTCGTGGCATTGAATGACACGAGTTCCATTGCTGGCTATGTTGTCGAGGGGGTTTGCGAATCAAACTGTGAATCACGACGCCTTGGCAAAAGCTCTTATCCTCAAACGCTCTCTCTGGTTGAAACAGTACGAAAAAAAGTTGGTGAAACGCCCACGATCATCGCGACGGGAGGCATCCACGAACCAGGTGATGGCTGGCAATTATTGCAATCGGGGGCCGATCTTGTTCTCGTCGATTCAGGGATGGTTTTTTCCGGTCCCGGCTTGCCGAAACGAATCAACGAAGCGGTTCTGTCTTATCGGGTCACGCCTGAGAAATGTTCTCGGACCGCTCGTGTTCGGCCCGCACAGATGTCCTGGTTCTGGACTCTGCTACTCGGCATCGGACTGTTCTGCGGAGGTGTCCTGGCCTTTTTGATTGCAATCACACGGGTTGTCCTGCCGTACGATGAGGCTCATAGCGGACTCACGAGAACCGATTTATTGGCCATCAACGACAAGCTTCTCGACTTCATGCAGCACGATCGAGTCACTTTGGCGGCAACAATGCTGGGGCTGGGAGTCATCTATCTGACATTATCGTGGCAGGGAAGTCGAGGCGGTCACCACTGGGCTTATAAGGCCATTATTTCATCTGCTTTTGTCGGTTTTTTCTCTTTCTTTCTGTTTCTCGGGTTCGGCTATTTTGATCCGTTTCACGCTTTCGTCACGGCCATCATGTTTCAGTTCCTCGCATTGGCCATGCACAGCGATTTGCCGACAATCAAACACCGACCGTTGCCCGAGTTGACCAACGATGCCGATTGGCAGCGTTCACAGTGGGGACAACTTTTGATGGTTGTTCACGGTGCAACGCTGATTGTGGCAGGCTGCGTGATTTGTGGTTTCGGAGTGACGACCGTCTTTATCGAAGACGATCTAAACTTCATGGAAACCAGCTACGACGAAATTTGCGTCGCCAATCCGATGTTATTGCCCTTGGTGGCACATGATCGCGCCACCTTCGGCGGGATGACATTGTCGACCGGGCTCGCCGTATTGATGTCGGCATTGTGGGGATTCCGACGAGGACACCGCTGGCTCTGGAAAGCGTTGATGACGGGCGGCACCATCTGCTACGTGATGACATTATGGATTCACTGGAAGGTTGGCTATGTCAGTCAGCGACACATGATTCCCGTCTACCTGGGAATCGCCATGCTCTGGACGAGCGGCTGCCTCTCTTACAAACACCTTTGCACCGTCAACTATAAATCAGAGGAACAATCCGATAACGGACTGGAGACAACCACTGCCGACCCGGTATGATCAGAAGTATTGATGGATGCTCTCACATATAAGGTTTCTTCATGTCACAATTCACCCGCCGCCACTTCCTCGCGTCTTCAGCCGCGCTGACTGCACCTCTGCTCTTTCCGTCGGCTTCGCGCGCGGCGGCATTAGACCGATTGACGGTTGGTATCGTGGGAGCCGGTTCGCGAGCCTTCAATCTGATTGATGACTTTTTGAAAGAAAAAGACGCACAACTCGTCGCCGTCTGTGATGTCGACGAGTTCCATTATCGCGACCGTGAATGGGGGAAAGGCCCAGCCTACGGTCGCAAGCCGGCCAAAGAACGGATCGAAAAAGCGTACGCTGCCCAGATAAAAGCGGGAACATTCAAAGGTGTGACTGTCACTGATGATTTTCGCGAGATCACTCAACGCG
The DNA here is from genome assembly GCA_029243145.1 of Planctomycetaceae bacterium. GTDB lineage: Bacteria > Planctomycetota > Planctomycetia > Planctomycetales > Planctomycetaceae > JABURQ01. Next base: position 23,393 of record JAQWSQ010000065.1, read on the forward strand.
ACGATATTGATATCGTCATCGTGGCGACTCCCGATCATTGGCATGCACTGTGTGCGTATGACGCACTCATTCACGGCAAAGATGTCTATTGTGAAAAACCGGTGACGCATCTGTTTGCCGAGGGTCAGGCCATCTATCGAGAAGTTGCCAAACAGAAAGCCGTCTTTCAAACTGGCTCACAACAACGTTCCTACACCGATTTTCAACATTGTGCTGATCTAATCCGCTCCGGCGTGCTCGGAAAACTCGAACGGATCGAAGTGGGTCTGCCTCCCAGTTACAACGAACCGCAAGGCGATGCGACCGTGCAGATGGCTCCCGAGCATCTCGATTACAACATGTGGTGTGGTCCGAGTGAGAAACTTCCCTATATGCGGGCCCGCCATCATCGCTGGTGGCGCGGACACACCGCCTTCGGTGGCGGAGTGTTGATGGATTGGATCGGCCATCACAACGACATCGCCCACTGGTCGATGGACCTCGATCACTCCGGGCCAATCATGGTGGAAGCCGTCGATTGGGAGATGTCGGCAACACCCATCTACGACACACCGCACCAATACACGATTAAATGCGATTACGAAAATGGCGTGACCTCAACAATCTCAAGTCGAAATACTCAAGGAACAAAATGGATTGGGGAGAACGGCTGGCTCTATGTTCGTCGCGGAAAATTGGAAGCCTCAAACCCGGAATGGGCAGACTGGAAGTCGTCAGGACGGACTAAAAATGGTCGTTATCCAACTCACGCTCGAAATTTTCTCGACTGCGTGGCCAGCCGGAAAGAATGTATCGCTCCCGCAGAAGCCGCCCATCGCTCGATCACACCCGGACATCTCGGCTACGTTTCTCACGCCTTGGGTCGTCCATTAAATTGGAATGCCAAGAGCGAAACAGTCGTCGATGATGGGGAAGCGAACAAGTTGCTCAACACGGTGAATTATCGTGAGCCGTGGAAAGAGATCCCGGCGTAAATATTTGACGCGAAGTGAAAAGCTGGAACCAGTCCCAGCCTACAAAACAAATTTCTAGTTTCTAATTGCTATGAACTCACTATGACAACATTCAAACTCAACACCGGTGACGAACTTCCCTCAGTCGGGCTCGGCATGTGGAAAGTCGATCCCGACATCATCCCAAACCTAGTTCAGGAAGCCGTCAAAGCCGGCTATCGACATTTCGATAATGCCTGTGATTACGGCAACGAACTCCAGGTCGGCGAAGGATTGCAGGCGGCTTACGATGCGGGATTGTGCCAGCGGGAAGACCTGTGGCTGACATCCAAATTGTGGAACACGTTTCATAAGCCGGAAGACGTTCGGGAGGGCTGCGTCAAATCACTGTTGGATTTGCAGACCGATTATCTCGATTTGTATCTGATTCATTTTCCCATCGCGCTCGAATATGTGCCGATTGAAACTCGCTATCCACCCGGTTGGTTCTTAGATCCCGATGCGACAGATCCGAAAATGCACCCGATCAATGTGCCGATCCGTGAAACATGGGAAGCAATGCAGGAACTGGTCAAAGATGGTCTCGTCAAAAATATCGGCGTCTGTAATTTCAATGTATCGCTCATTCGCGATTTGTTGTCCTATGCCGAGATCCCGCCAGCAGTATTGCAGGTCGAACTGCATCCACATTTAACGCAAGAAAAACTATTGCGATTCTGTCAGGAACAAGGCATTGCCGTCACCGGGTTCTCGCCGTTTGGTGCGAGTTCGTATGTTCCCATCGGCATGGCAACAGAGGCTGAATCGTTGCTCGGTGACGCGACAATTGCCGAGATTGCAAAGAATCACGACCGTTCGCCAGCACAAATTCTCTTGCGCTGGGGAATCCAACGCGGCACAGCCGTGATTCCGAAGACATCAAAAGTTGAGCGGTTGGCTGAAAACCTGAGTCTATTCGACTTTGAGTTGTCGACTGATGACATGAATACGATCAACGACTTGAATCGCCATCGGCGGTACAATGATCCCGGCGACTTCTGCGAAGCCGCCTTCAATACGTTTTTTCCAATTTACGAATAATCCAACCCCAATCTCCCACCTGTGACTTTAAGGACATACTCATGTCGATGGACGTAAACATCATTTCTGTTCCCGGACAACAGCAATATAGCGATGGACCATTCCCCATTGTACTCGCCTGCCAAACGAGCGATGCGACACTCGAACAGGTCACCGCATGGGTACAGGAGAACCAAACCGAACTGGCACAGCAGCTCACACAAGCCGGCACGATACTATTCCGCGATTTCCCGTTAGACGTCGATCAGGATTTCGATGCGTTCATCAAAGCGTTTAATTTTGATAATTTCCGATATGAGGATTCCTTGTCCAATGCCGTCCGTGTGAATCGGACCGAACGTGTTTTCACGGCCAACGAAGCGCCGCCGGAAGTCACCATCTATCTGCATCACGAGATGGCACAAACACCGATTTACCCGAGCAAATTGTTTTTTTTCTGTGAGCAAGCCGCCGAATCGGGTGGAGCGACGCCGTTGTGTCGATCCGATATTCTGTTCCAGAAGATGGAAGAAGAAATCCCCGAGTTCGCGACAGCGTGCGAAGAAAAAGGACTCCTCTACACCAACATCATGCCCGCCGAGAACGACCCGAATTCGGGCATGGGACGAAGTTGGCAAAGTACGTTTCGTGCGGAGACGAAAGAAGAGGCCGAGTCGCGGCTATTGGAACTCGGTTACTCGTGGGAATGGTTGGACGATGGGTGCTTGAAAGCAACAACTCCCGTGTTGCCTGCCGTGCGTGTTCTGCCCGATGGCCGCAAGACATTTTACAATCAATTGATTGCCGCCTTTAAGGGGTGGAAGGATAGTCGCAACGATCCGTCGAAAGCGATCACTCTCGGTGACGGCACTCCACTCGATAAAGCCGCCGTCCTGAAAGCCGCCGACTTGGCGGAAGAGATCACGTTCGATGTGCCGTGGCAATCGGGCGATGTCGCGCTTGTTGATAACTACCTGGTGATGCACGGTCGCCGCACATTTTTGGGAACACGCAAAGTGTTGGCGTCACTCGTCGCGGCAGAGTGAGGAAAGTAAATCAAACCTATGAGTCAAAATAGATGCCAACCCACTTCGTGAAACAATTCACCGACGCCGCACTCGATTTGGTGTATCCACCCTCCTGCGGACTGTGTCACGGCAGTCTCGATCATCATGATTCATCAGACCATCGGCTCCTTTGCGACGAATGTTTTCAAAAACTCGATCTCACAGAGGATCGAGGTTGCCCAAGTTGCGGAGCCAAACTGGGACCATTTGCACCACAGACCCCAAAATGTGTTCATTGTCGAAATGATCGTTTTGCATTTCGGGAGGTCGTCAGTCTGGGGAATTACCAGGTAGAGTTGAAGACGGTCTGCTTACAATGCAAAGAGGTCCACGCCCATCATCTCATGCAGCAATTCTGCGATTTTTTATTTCGTCGTCATCAGGATCTGTTCGAAAGCTGGAAGATCGACTGCGTCATCTGCGTCCCCCAACATTGGCGAAAACGATTCTGGGGATCGTACAATACTTCTGCCGAATTGGCTGAACGGATGGGTCAAAATCTCAACAAACCATTTTTGCGACAATTACTTTCAAAAAAACAACATACGAGCGATCAGGCACGACTGCTGCCTAGTCACCGGCGGGAAAACGTGAAAAACGCATTCGGAATCACCTCCGGTCGGCTGATTCAGGGGCGGCGTATCTTATTGATCGATGACGTATTGACGACCGGTTCTACTGCCGATGCGTGCGGACGTGTCTTGAAAAAAGCGGGGGCGGACGAGATATTCGTCGCTGTTTTGGCTCGCGGGCTTGGCTAGACGTGAGTCGGACATATACTGGAAGAACCCGCTCTATTTGAGTTTCTACAACGACCGACTGTATCTATGCCGAAAAAATCATCTCCGAAAAATTCATCAAAGCCCGATAGTTCCTCATCACCGAAGCGATCACACCCCTCACGCATTCTGCTACGGGGATTGGCGATTGCGCTTCCACCCATTCTGACAGTGGTCATTTTGATTTGGATTTTCGGCGCGATCAATCAATACATCATCCAACCGACAAGCACGGCGGTCCGCTACGGATTCGCACAATTTATCGAGGATTCGGTCAAAGTCGAAACATTGACTCCTTGGGAGCGACTTCCTCCCCTCGAATACTGTCAAACCAATTACCGCATTACACCCGAATTTAAAAAGCGTCTCGAAACACAATTGCGGGCGACTGCCGAACAGCAAGGTAGTTCGCGTCTTTCCGTCAATGTCAAAACCGAATGGGTCTTGGCAGAATTGGAACAGGTTTATGTACCACTGGGATCACGCGCGGTTCCTTACATTGATTATAAGGAAGTCGCATCAAGTGTTCCGGCTGCCGACATGCCGGCAACATCCATTGGTATCTATATGGATTTGGTGACCACACGATATTTTCAAAGCGTTTTTCATCTCTCCGCAGTGGCCGTCATTATTGCCGTCTTCCTACTGTATTTCATCGGTCGAATAGTCACCGTGCAACTGGGGCAGTGGATGGTGATCGGTGTTGAAAACCGTGTGTTGGGGAAAGTTCCCGTGATCAGCAATGTTTATTCCTCGGTCAAACAGGTCACCGATTTCTTCTTCACCGAACGAACGGTCTCTTACAATCAAGTTGTGGCCGTCCAATACCCCCGAGAAGGAATCTGGTCACTCGGTTTTGTCACGGGTGAAGGGATGCGAGAAGTCTCTGAAGAACTGAATGAACCTCTGCTCGCTTTACTCATGCCGACTTCTCCGATGCCAATGACCGGGTTTACGATCATGGTTCCTAAAAGCGAGTGTATCGAACTCGATCTCACGATCGATCAAGCCTTTCAATATTGCCTGTCGTGCGGCGTACTGGTCCCACCTCAACAGAAAATTTCCAGCGGCACTCTCACCGCAGCCGTGCAGGAAAAACTTGAGAATGTCGAAGAGACTACGGAGGAAACACCATGAACGTCGTGCCTCTCCGAATCGCCACTCGCGCCAGTCGATTGGCATTGTGGCAAGCCAATCATGTGGCCGCATTGCTGCGCGAAGCTCTCCCCGAAATGGAAGTCGAATTGGTGGAAATTTCGACACAGGGGGATCGTGATCGGACCGAACCACTACGTCAATTTGGCGGGCTGGGTGTCTTCACCAGTGAAGTACAAGCAGCCTTGCTCGATGGCCGAGCCGATATTGCCGTTCATAGTCTGAAAGATCTACCAACTGCCGCACATGAGAAGCTCTCTTTAGCAGCGGTCCCGCAACGCGAATCGGTTTACGATGCTCTCGTTTTCGGGGAAAACTGCGAATTTCAGACGCTGGAAGACCTTCCTGAAGGTGCAAAAGTTGGCACCGGTTCTCCTCGTCGCCAAGCACAACTGTTACACGTTCGTCCCGATTTAGAACTGGCAGAAATTCGGGGCAACGTCGAAACACGCCTGCGTAAAGTCGATGAGGGGGAATACGACGCTATCGTTTTAGCAGAAGCCGGTTTGAAACGCCTGGAACTGGAAAACCGTATTTCCCTGCGATTATCGCCTCCTCAGATGTTTCCTGCTGTTTCTCAAGGAGCGTTGGGGCTCGAGTGCCGTGCTGATGACGAACGCTCTCTCACTGCACTCGGATTTCTGAACGATCCGACCAGCCACTTGTGCGTATTGGCCGAGCGAGCTTTGCTTTCCACCTTGCGAGCCGGGTGTCACGCTCCCTTAGGCGCTTTCAGCGCCGTGAAGAGAGACGAATTGAGCTTGAGCGGTGTCGTTCTCAGCTTGGATGGTAGCCAACGTATTGATGCCGAAATCACCGGTGAGCTATCGATGGGAAGTACTTTGGGTGAACGGTTGGCAGAATTGCTGAAGGAGCAAGGCGCTGCCGCGTTACTTTCTCACGAATCCTAAGTTCTCACTTGTTGATAAACATCTAATAACTCTGCGCGCAAAAAAGGGCCGCCACGATTCCCGCAATTCGTGACGGCCCGGACCCAGAGACTCCGAAAGGAGGAGAATCTTAAGATTGAGGAATACCGAGGAGCATTTCCTCTTCTTCCTGGATAATGATGCGTGGTGTCACCATCAACATCCGACTTCTTGCAGTACGACCCACACCAGTGTTCTTGAACAAACGACTTAGATAAGGCATCTTGTTCAAGATTGGCACACCGGCCATGTTTCGTCCTTCGGAGAGAGTTTTCACACCCCCCAGTAAGACTGTGCCACCATCCGGTACGCTGACAGTGGTTTGTACTGTCACGATTGCAGTCACTGGTTGTTGGATGGTCAAATTAGCTGAGTCATCATCATCATCCCCACCACCACCATTATTATTACCACCATTATTATTATTTTGACCACCAAGGTTACCAACCGCTCCACCGGGAATCGAGAACGTCTCAACAGAGGTAATGGCGGTGAAGTTTGGAGAAACAGAAAGGCGGACATAGCGGCGATCAGCAGAAATCACTGCGGCAACCCCCATGAAGACTCCTTCAGGAATCTGTGAGATGATCGGCTCAAAACCAACCGAACCAACACTGACCACTGGGCGGAACCCGGTCACAAAGGGACGTACGGAGAAGTCACCCACAAAGGCTGACTGCCCATTGAACAGAGTCACTTTCGGAGCGAACATGATGTTCGATCTTGAATCGCCCTGTGCCGCATTGATAAAGAAGAAGGCTTCAATATCACTCAAAATTGCGAATCCCATTGATGCACCGGCAGAGAGGTCGGTATTCACAAACTCAGGAATGCCCAGATCGAACGATCCCTGGCGAAATCCAATATCTAGATCATCAGTGAAGTTCTGGTTTGCATCTTGCAATCCGACGATCGACGTCTTCTTCCAGTTATCGAGGTTTGGCAAAAGGTTCGGTTGAGGATCAAACCCGCCGCCAGTAGCGCCATCGTCATCGTCATCAACGGGGAGACCGGGAGATCCGAAGGGTGGGGCACCGGCAGTATCATTGCTGATAGAATCCTGAACATTGAAGTCGAAGTCGACACCAATTCGTTCGAAGAACTCGTCAGCGACTGTGATAAACCGCACTTCAATCGTCACCTGCAAGTCTTGCAGACGACGCAACTGTCCCAGCAAGTCGGCCACTTCATCGTGAACCTGTTGTGTCTGACGAATGACCAAAGAGAGTGTCGTTTCGTTTGACATCAAGGAACCGCTACCGTTTAGTTCGGCCCAAGTATCTGGCTCAACTGTGGTTGTGATTAAATCACTTAGTTCATTGAAGTTCACTGTTGTGCTTCGTTGACTGGTCCCACCTGTGGTGGGCGTTCCACCGAAGGGGGTTGCCCCTTGGCCAAACGTTCCATTGTCGGGAACTTGCATCAACCCTGGGACTATTCCCAGATTGAGGCCGTTTCCTGCTCCGGGGTCCATCACAGTCCCGCCAAGTCCACCACTCGTAAGGTCTGGAATATAAGGCCCCATCATACCCACGTTAGGCTGGAAGTTACTCAAAGGAACCACCAAGTCGGCAACAGGATAGGATCGTGTGATCAATTTTCCTTGCTGACGAAGTTGGTTGGTAATTTTCAGCACTTCGTCCTCGATGACGTAACCGAGTTCGAGTGGTTTGAGCATCAGGTTCAAGGCTGATTTCAGCATGATCCCATCGACATCAATCGAAACCGACGTGCTCGCTTCTATACCCACTTCAGACAAAGCGGGACCATCGACATAAACCGTGATGCCCACCAGATTGGCGATGTGCTTCATGACGTCTGTCAGTGGTGCGTTGTCGAAGTGCAGAGAGATTTGTCGAGACAATGATTGCTCGATTTTCTTCTCCACGTCCGTGCGAACCTTGTTATCAGGACCACCAAATTGTTCTCGTCGAGCACTCAATTCCTGCCAATCTTTTGCGTCCATATAGGCGATGGGATCAGTGTGAACCGGATTCAGAGCAGAGAGTTCAACATCATTGAGAACGTCGATGAAGTTCTGCTCTTTATCGTCTTTAAGTTGATTATTGAAAGCGATTCGACGTGCGAATTTCGACTTCCATTCCATCACTACGGTCACCGGGTTCTCGGGATCGAGTTCCACGGCTTGTTTCGCGATGACTTCCGCTTCGGAGTAACGTCGTTGGTCCATCAAAGTGTTAAACTCATCGACCAAACTGGCGAGTTCCTGTTCCACGCGAATCTGCGTTTGGATATTCGATTCGACAATCGATAGGGTCTCGGCATTCCGACGTTTCAAATCCAACAAAGGAGCCTGTTGCTCTTTGTAAGCGTTGACCGACGTTTGCGTACGGCGAATACTGTTAATCAAGTTCTTGGAGGCTTCGTCTCCCACCGTGGAGTTTTCCACGCTGGCAAGTGCCTGGTCAAGAACAGTCAGAGCTTGTTCAGGATTTTTCTCTCGCAGACGTTCTGCTTTGAAAATCGAATTCATCACGTCGGAACGCAGGCGATCATAAGCGATGGCTCGTTGTTGATCGACGAGATCCAGTTGCTCAGGAGCGGCTGAGTCGTAGCTGTTTCCAGCCGTCAACTGCAAACCTTGTTGTCCGGTCGGTGCCAACTCTCTCAGGAAGTCCTGAAGTTGTTGACGGCGACGTGGATCGAGTTGTTCCTGTTGACGATAAGCCGTCAGGAACGCATCACGTGCAGCAGCCATGTTGCCGTTCGTCATCTGTGACAAGCCCGCTTCAAACATCTGGTCGGCTGTCATCGATGCTGGATAAACGGGTGAGACGTTAGCAGCCGTCATTGCGGAAGGCGATGAGGGTTGCGAGGTCGTTCCCGCAGTTGGCCGATAAGCCGCCGGATTCACTGGCCCACCAAACGGATTGCTCGTCACTTCGGCAAGATCGCGAAGCACCAATTCCGGGCGGTCATCGACCGGTCCGTATGTGGCATTCAGTTGATCAGCCATCAGAGCTTTTTGCTTGGCAGTATCAAATTGTCCCGTACGCAGAGCCATTCGAGCTTCGCGAACGAGCTGAGAGGCCTGATTAGCGGATGTCATATTAGAAGAGGCAGCAGGAGGTGCAAAAGCAGCAGTTTGTGCAATGTTCGGCTTGTTGGGCGTAGCCGTCGATTGCATACTCTCAATCTCAGACATCACCTGTTGTGGTGTGTCTTCGAAGAGCTTGAAAGCAACATTCATCTGACTCGCCGCGGAGGCTTTCGCCCAGGCTTCGTCGATGCGTCCTGATTTCAAAGCGATTCGAGCTTGAGAGACCAGTTCGCGAGCGCGACCGGCTTCTCCATTGGTTGATGCAAACGGTTGTGCAACCGGTTGGGCAGCACCCGCAATATTTGCGGTGGGTGCTGAGGAATCACCTGCCATGGCGATCTGCAAGTCTTGCAGAACCGTTTCGGGGCGATCTTCCAGCAGTGTGTATGCCACATTCAGTTGTTGTGCAGCAGACGCTTTCTGATAAGCATCATCATACTTACCAGCCAACAATGATTGGCGAGCTTGTTTGACGAGACCTTGTGCAATTTGCTTCTCAGAAGAACCTGACGGAGTCGATGCCGGTTGAGTGGCAGCCAGACGAGTCAAATCTTCCAAAAGAAGTTCTGGGTTATCGTCGAACAAACCGTAGGTGATGTTGAAGCCTTGAGCTTTCAACGCTTTTTCACGTGCGGAAGTCAGACGACCAGCACTCATGTCGGCACGTGCTTCACGCAACAGTCCGAGTGCCTGATCTTTCACAGTACCGGAATTTACGGGAGCCGTGTTGGCGCCGGTTTGTTGAATTCTGGTGTTTTCGCTGGGGAACGATTGTCCCTGAGCGGTCACCACTGTGTTTTGTTGAGGAGTGTTCTGTTGAGGAGCGAAAGTCAGTCCGCCGGTGCGTCGTTCGATTTCACTCAAAACGAGTTGAGGGTTGTCCTCAAACACGGCGTACTTGGCATTCAACTGCTGAGCTTCCATGGCCTTTTGACGGGCAATGTCGAAGCGATTGGCTTGCAATTCCTTGCGTGCCGTCTTCAGAAGTTGAATCGCACTTCTTTTGTTGGGGGTGTCGAAGGGAACCGGTCCGTTCGTGCCGCCAAATTGGCTACCACCCTGATCGGGTGATTGTCCACGAACAATCGGTCGCTCGGTTGCAGGTCGAACTGAATTCGATGAGTAACCGGTAACAGGAGCATGTCCTATGACCGAACGGTTTGTCGAGAGAGACGGAGAGGTCCCCGCATTCTCAACACCAGCGACCGCTTGAGAGGGTGAGTCACCGATATTGGTGATCCACAACCCCGCAGCAATCAGCGTGGTACAGGCGATCATTCCATATGCTTTGCCCAACGTACTGTCCTCCAATTCAGACCAGAGAGTGTCTTAGTTAAAAAAACTCTGAGACATTCGACAGACGACCTTAAGTTGGTCTACCGAGAGAGAACTCGCGGGGTTCCAGTTAAGCGACGTCGTGCGACTGTCGGTTGTAATTCAAATTTTGAAAATGGTGTTTTCGGCAGGCTTGCCGACAGGTGTGATGTTCGTTGTTCGAGTCACTTCAAAGTTGCGTCCAACGAACTGTAGTTTGTGTGATCGGAATCGATCGTGTGATATGTGTTGTGAGAGGTAAATATTGAATCCCCGAATATGGGTCAAGGGGAGGATTCGGAATTTTTGGGGAGTTTTTTGGGGATTGTAGTTTTTGTATTTGGACGGCAAGAACTGCCGATTTTACTCGAAAGGATTGTCTTCGGTGAGTGATTGGAAGACATCCCCTTCTTCCTCTTGAGCCCAAATCGGCTCATCATCAAAGAAAGGAGATTCACGCACGACTGATTGAGCAGGAGCTGATTGAGGTTTGGCTTCTTGCCCATAGGAGACTTGAGAGAATGGTGATTGATCGAGCGGTGATTGATCTAATGGTGTTTGCCCAGGTGCTGATCGCAATTGAGGAGCCTGCCCCACTGGCGATGCTTGACGAGGAGTTTGCCGTTGTGGTGTTTGTGTGATTGCCGGTGCGGAATCTTGTGGTTCGTCAAAGATCGTTTGAATCACAGATTGCTCGCGGAGTTCTGTCATCACACGATCCGTGGCCGTCTCCTGAAATTGTTTTCTCAAATCATCTTTGATGGATTCTTGAACTTCATCAAAGGGAATATGATGATCTCGTTCCCGTTCCAGCACACGTACGATTTGAACTCCCGTCTCGCTGACGAAGACATCGCTGATCTGCCCGACGGGCATCGTGAACAGCGATTCTTCCAATGCCTGGTCGGCAAGACTGCCACGTTGCATCCAATCCCAGTAGCCACCCTTCGCGGCGCCCGGACCATCGGAATAGGTTTTTGCGATCTCAGAGAAATCGACGCCGCGACGCAGATCACCGGCCGCTTTGGTCAGTTTTTGGATGGCTCCCTGCTTACCACCGTTTTCGCCATAGGAAATCATGATTTGTTGCCAGCGGAGTTTCGCCGGGCGGAAGAAGTCATCCTGCTTCCGTTTGTTGTATTCGGCGAGTAGATCTTGACGAGTGGGTTGGGGAGGTGATCCTGCTTTCGTTTTCAAAAACTCCGCCGCCATCACGCGATTTCCAAAGGCTCGTTCGAGAGATGCGAGAGACGAACTTTTCTTTTGCAGTTCCACTTCCAGCTCATAATCAGTATTCACTTGGAATTGATTTTTGAGTTTTTCAATTTCGTCATTGAACAAGGTCGAAATTGCGTTCTCTAGCGTTTCCTGTTGCGGTTTTTTCAAAGTTGATTTGAAACCCTGAATCAACAAGCGATTATCAATTTGAATGGGCAAGTCGCGTTCGACCAAACCCCGACGTAGCTCATTGAACTGTGCTGGCGGAACCTGACTTTTCAGCTCTTTCAATTTGTCGGTGTAGGGTTCCAGAATTTCTGAGGCCAGAATTGATTCGCCGTTAACATAAGCAACGATCTTGGAATCATTAAATTTTTCTCGGCCAGTATTCACGCTGGTGCTGACAAACTGATGATCGCCGGTCGAACCTTCGTCATCATCGGCTAAACCTGTGAGCGGTAACGAAGAGGGCGCATCGTTGTTAAAGCTGTATCTCGGTGGTGGCGGACCAACAACCGGAATCGCATCTTTCGGTTTTCGCAATTGACACCCGGCCAACATCAATCCCAAAAGGATGTGCAGCATGAATGTTTGATTGGTCCTGTTAAGTTTGAACACCATCCGTGGTGACTTTCAGGTAGGCCCGTTTGTAACGGTCAATAATGAGGCATGTTGATCGGACTGCGACTGAGTCCATGGGAATGGAGCCGAATCTTAGGATAATCCCGCAGATGTCTGCAACACCGATTTCAACCGGTTCAACAGTTCTTCGTGATTTTCTGGCGCGCATCGTAAGAGCAGATAAGCTTCCCGATCATCGGCAATTCGAAAATCCTTGCCGGTAAGATGGGAAAGTTGGGAAATCTTCTTCTTGTCGCGATAAGTTAAAACTGCAAACCGATCATCTTCCAAGTGGATGTTTTCGATCTCCCATTGTCTCGCATCCAGTTGCAGGGCCTTGAGTTGCATCAAAGTTTCGACTTCTGGGGGAAGCGGTCCGAACCGGTCTCGCAACTCTCCCTGAATCTCTTCCAGTTCGCCGTAATCGTTCACTAACGACAATTTCCGGTACATCTCGATCTTTTGTCGTCCCGTAGTGACATAGTCTTCGGGCAAATAACCCGTGAAGGGAAGGTCAATCGCCACATGTAAGAGATGCCGAAGCGGCTGATTTTTCATCTTTCGCACGGCGTTTTCCAGCAATTGGCAGTACAACTCGTAACCGACCGCCGAAATGTGACCGCTTTGTTCGGTGCCGAGAATATTCCCCGCACCGCGAATCTCCAAATCGCGCATCGAAATTTTGAAGCCCGCTCCCAATTCGCTATATTCTTCGATGGCTTTGAGTCTTTTGGTAGCAATCGGCGAGGGTGCTTTATTTTCATCAAGCATCAGATAGCAATACGCTTTGTGACGAGAACGACCCACGCGCCCGCGGAGTTGATGGAGGTCCGAGAGACCATAATTTTGTGCTTGATTGATAAACATCGTATTCGCGTTGGGAATATCCAACCCACTTTCGATGATTGTGGTGGCGACCAAGACATCAGCTCGGCCCGACAGAAAATCGTACATACCAATTTCAAGTTCAGCTTCGCTCATTTGACCATGAACGACGGCAAACTTGGCTTCGGGAACAAGACTGGCAAGCCTGTCTTTGATGGCCACGATGTTATAGACACGGTTATGGACAAAGTAAGCCTGACCGCCACGATTCAATTCTCGCACCAACGCATTACGAATCAGTTGATCGTCCCATCGACAGATATTTGTCTGGACGGCAATCCGCTCTTGCGGTGGAGTCACGAGATTCGAAATGTCGCGAATTCCTAACAGCGACAAATGCAAAGTTCGCGGGATCGGCGTGGCAGAAAGTGTCAACACATCCACTTCCAAACGCAATTGCTTCAATTTCTCCTTGGCTTCCACACCAAATCGCTGCTCCTCATCGATCACCAACATTCCGAGATCCTGGAACTTCACATCTTGAGAAATTAAACGGTGTGTGCCGACAACAAGATCGACCGCCCCCGATTCCATCCGTTCCAGAATTTTCCGCTGTTCTTTTTTGGTCCGAAACCGCGATAGCACTTCAATCTCAATCGGGTATTCGGCCATGCGTTCGCAGAAAGTGCGATAATGTTGCTCGGCAAGAACCGTTGTGGGAACGAGTATCGCCGCCTGCCGTCCCGCATCAATCGCTTTGAACGCCGCTCGAATGGCAACTTCTGTCTTTCCGAATCCCACATCTCCACAGATCAAGCGATCCATCGGTCTCGCTTGTTCCATGTCATGCTTGGTTTCTTCAATGGCGTGAATTTGATCCTCGGTTTCGTTGTAAGGAAACGACGCTTCAAATTCTTTCTGCCAATGAGAATCAGGAGCGCACGCAATTCCCGGACGAGATTCGCGTGTGGCCTGCAACCGAATCATGTCGCTCGCCATGTCGGCAACGGCTTGCGAGGCTTTCTCTTTTTTCTTCTTCCAGGCCAAACTGCCGAGCTTTGAAAGTCGCGGCAACGACTTCTTCGCTCCGACGTATTTTTGAACCAGATGAATCAGTGACACCGGCACATAAATGAGGATTTTATCAGCAAATTCAATCGCTAAATGCTCTTCTGGCTGATCGTCTTTCTCGATCATTTTCATGCCGCGAAAACGTCCAATGCCGTGAGACAAATGGACAACATGATCGCCTTCCTGGAGATCCAGAAAGTTGTCGATGGCGCGGGATTGAGCACTTTTTCGACGCCGCCGGGGAGTCCGTTGAACATCCGACCGACCAAACAATTCGTGATCGCCAATCACCATCAGCTTGCGGTCAACAAGGCGAAACCCTTTTTGCACGCGTCCCAAACAAAGATGCACTCGCCCGGCAAGCCCTTCGACTTCACCCAGCAACTCTCCCAGACGTTCTTGTTCTCCCGGATTGTGGCAGGCGATTAACACAGATTCTTCCTGCGCCAATAGTCCCGCAAGTTCATTCAAAACCTGATGTTTAGGACCGGTGAGTCGCTCGACCGATTCCACATGCAAATTCAGCTCGGCAAGATCTTTTCGCGGTTCGCCACCCAGTGCAGAGAGGCTCACATGCGATCTTGATAGACACAATTTGAGTACGGTTTCGGTCGTGTAAAGTCCGCGTGGATTGTCGAGACGATTGAGATAATCGCGACCTTCCTGCTGCAAATCCATTGGTTCCGAAAGAGCAATCAGGTAGTCGGCGGGCAGGTTCTCCAGCAGCGTTTCGCCCTCATCAGAACCGGCGACTTCTCCAGTAAACTCGACCGGATTCACAACCGACAACTTGATATTCTTGAGGGTTTCGAGAGTTCGTTGAGACTCGGCATCAAATGACCTCAACGAATCGATTTCATCACCAAACAATTCCAAACGGATTGGGTCGAGTGCATCGGGAGGAAAGATATCGACGATGCCACCATGAATCCGAAACTCACCCGGAGATTCCACGAGATTCACTCGCTCAAATTTACGCTCAATCAACCAGTCGACCAATCCATCGAGATCGATCTCCTCTCCCACCGTCAATGATCTCTCAGAGGTTTTCAAAGCCTCTTTGGTGGGAACGGGTTGTAATAAAGCTGAAATCGAAGCCAACACGAGCGATGGCGGATTCTCAGAATGAATGTTCGATAACGCACGCAGTCGAGCCCCGAAAATCGGGTCGGCGATACTGTGCTCTCTCGGCAATGTTTGCCAAGCGGGGAAGACTTGCGGCGTCTCGTCTCGCCAGTCCGAGAAATCATATTCCAGTTCTTCGAGCTCCGGTTGGCGGGGAGCAATCACCAATAATGGTCGCCCTAATTCCTTCTGAATCGTGTCCAGAATCAGTGCGCGCGAAGACCCCCAGGCTCCTGCAATCGAAACCGGCTGTTCCTTGCGGAGCGCGGCTGCGAGATCAGAAAAGCCCGGCGATTGCTGCATCAGCGGGATGAGGTCGGCCAGTTGGCGGACCTCGACAATCGATGAAGGCGACATAGAACAAGCATTCTATCGCCCCTTCCACAAATGACGAGCGGCAATTGTGGAAATTCCACTATTCGGCGGGCTGCTCGGTCGACTTTGTGCGAAAGTAATTCAGGGTCACACGTCGTACGATGGCAATCTGAATGGCAAACACAAATGTCATCAGAAGTAAGCCTAAAATACTTGCTACTAAATCCGTGGCAGAAGGTGCAAAACCGGGCCGGGAAACCACCAAATAATCTAATGCCAGCTTCGCGAAATGCAGAAAAAATCCCAAGGAACTCAACATTCCGGGGACAAAGATCAACCAGACTCCGACCACTGCCGCCAAACTTGGTTGAGATCCCACACGGGTAATTTGACGATACCCAAAACCCTCGCCCCAAATACGCGCTAACGGGTCGATCATCGCTCCTGCGGAAATTGGCCCCCCACAATTGAGACACAAGTGTGCATGGGGCTGAATCGGCTCGAAACAACGCGGACAGACCGAGATATCATTTTGATCGCCAACAGCCTCGGGCATGTTCTCCGCAACATCTTCCCAGTCTTCAGGAAGTTGCTCGTTCAACGATGTTTCAGGTTCGGCCATGAAATTTCTCACTGGCGTTTGGGGAATAGACAGATTCTACTAAAACTAATGCACTCTCTCAAAAATTTTTCGGAGCCAATTGATGATATCGTTGAATGATTCTCGTCGTGACTTTCTGAAATCTTCGGCACTTGCAGCCGCAGCCCTCACAATCCCTCGATCTCTGCTGGCTCTCGAAGATTGCACCGCCACCTCACACTCGGGCATGAAACTGTCGCTTGCCGCCTATTCATTTAATCGATATCTCCCCAACAGTTGGCGGGGTCAACCAAAACCCGACACCTCGATGACATTGATGGACTTTGTCGATTACTGTGGGGCACAGAATCTCGCCGGCACCGAATTGACCGGTTACTACTTTCCCGAAACTGTGACTCCTGAGTATCTGGCCTCTCTCAAATCTCATACGCAAAAACAGGGATTGGAGATCTCGGGAACCGCCATCGGAAACGATTTTTGTGTGCCGGCAGGAGAAAAACTCGAATTTGAATTGAATCGAGCCAAGCAGTGGATTGATTACGCCGCAGCGATTGGTGCGCCCGTCATTCGTGTCTTTGCCGGAAAAGTTCCAAAAGGAGATACTGAAGAAGCTGCCATCGAACGCTGTGCGGATACCATGAATCGAGCCTTGGCTTACGCGGGGAAGAAACGCGTGAAACTGGCCCTCGAAAATCATGGTGGGATCACGTCAACTCCCGAGCAAATGTTCTCGATCATCGACCAAGTGAAGCCGTCCCCGTGGTTCGGCATCAATTTTGACAGCGGGAATTTTCAGACGGATGATCCTTACCGCGACTTGGAAAAGATCGCACCATTGGCCATCAACGCTCAAATCAAAGTGACCATCAAACCGAACCGAAAAGCAGAACCCGCCGATTTTTCTCGCATCGTATCGATCCTCAAGAAAGCCAAGTACCAAGGTTTTGTGGTGCTCGAATATGAAGAAAAAGCGGAGCCTCGCGAAGAAATCCCCGGCTATCTCGCACAGTTGCGAGAGTTAATTTCCTGAATAACAAACAACGAAAAAAGCGAGGCACCACATTGATTGTGATGCCTCGCTTCAATTCGAATAAGACGGACAAGTGAATTGTTCCGGGATCACCTGTCGTCGAGTGCGAGTGTATAACAAAGATTCTCGAACTGTTCCTGAAATTCCTCGGTCGAGGAATGCACGTGCTCAGCTTCGGTGATGAATTTCATATCGTCATCTCGGTCGAGCCCATGATTCATCAAAATGCCTTCCATACGTTCGAGGTCGCGACCGTACATCACCAACAGTTTGTGTTCGTCGAGCTGAACTTCCATTGGCTTACGAGGATTGAGCAAAGCAATTCCCGCACATCCATCGTTGGTTAGCATCTCTTCGTAGTCGTACAGGGTGCTCATCAGAATGGGCAACTCGATGTGTTCGCGGTGACGATCACGATGCTCATCGCCCATGGAAGAATGACTGGTCTCCAACACCAAATCGACTTCATCACCCAGAGGCCGTACCAGATCGAGAAACAAATCGAACAGATCGGGCTTTGATGCGGAGGCAATCAACACAGGGATCCGAACACCGGATGTCTTATCGTCATATTGATCCCAGCGATAACCCGCTTTAGGAACGACATCGAGTTCGTAGGAAGGACGCACCGCATCTGTCAGCAGGAAATCGCCATATCGATCAATTCCCAGATGAGCGTCAATCTCTTCTTGGGAGAGCGTGGCGAACCCACCTGCCTGCTTTTGAGGCTGCTCTGTGTGATTTGTGCTTTTGAGAATTTTCTTGAGGAAACTCATTGCCGGGTAGTCCTGACACTTTCGGTTATCTCCCTTCGTCACCGATTGTGAATGTATGTAAGGTTGCTGCTTGCAACCGGTATCGTGTCTGATTCTTCACTTCGTTGAACGTCGCTCATCGACATCACTTTAACCTAGCACATGTATCCCCATGCGTTCGATTCCCCTGCCCGCCACATGGAATTTCTCCGAGAAAGAGGGTTTGTATGGTCTGACAGGGTGAATCAGATAAGCTGGTAGGATTTGGGTGAGTTCTCCGATTTCGCGGGGTCGAACGGTCTTCTACGATGTTTAACGATTGCCTCTTTTCAGCATCATTTCATCCGTGCGCCGAGCAAATTACGAATCGGCGATTTTCATAAACTCATGTCGGCTGGGAATCCAAAAGTGGGACTGTAGCGATTGTAGGGATTCGCTAAGATTGGAAAGGTAGCGACCGGCGTTCACTCAGCAGGAAAGCACGAAATGACGATTAGATGTTCTTCGCGAAGTCTCACTCAACGCATGGGTGTGTTCATACTTCTGTTTCTCACCATCAATTCGGCTTCGCCTCTTTCCACAAGCGCACAAGAGTCTGTCAAAACTGAGTGGCAGGTGATGATGCTCGATCAACAACGCATTGGGTATGCCAGTCTCGAAACTCGTCAAGAGGGACAAATTCTTAAACTCAAACAATCGTCCCGCATGGAGTTCCAACGCTTCGGACAGAAGATTGAACTTGAAACAGAACTGCAAACCGAAGAGCTGATTGACGGCACTTTGCGATCCTTCCGATTTGAAATACGGAACCCTCCCAACAAACCCACCATCTCTTCAGGAACGATTCGCGGGAATCAACTTGATCTTAAACTGACCGTCAACGGACGAGTAAGTGAGAAAGAAATCTCCCTGCCCCCCAATTTGAAATCTCCTCTCTGGCAGGAACGCATGTTTCGAAACGCGACCTTAAAGGAAGGACTGACGAATTCATTCAATACCTGGTTGCCCAAACTTTCCAAAGTCAGCAATCTGAAATTTCGTGTCGATCAAGAACGTCAAACAGAAATGTTCAACGGGAAACGTGCTCTCGTCCATAAAGTCAACGTCGTCAACTCGGCCATCCCGACCCTGAAAATGCGAGGATATCTGGATGACGGCGGACGTTGGGTCAAATCAGAATCCGAATTCTTCGGGAAAATTCTTTATACTTATCAGGTTCCTGAGACAGAGGCTTTAAAAGAACTGGCAGGAGACGAACTCGATCTGGCACTGAAAACTATCATCCGCGTGGGAGGAATCCGTGATCCACACCGACTGAGAGAAGTGACTTATCGAATCACGCTCGAATCCGATGACCCCGCAGAATATTTCGTCTCCGGTCCCACACAATCCATCGAACAAGTGAACGACCGTACGATTCTACTGACTGTCAAGAAGATCGAAGCACCCCCTCGCACTGCGATCTCGCGAAAACCAGACGATAAATATTTGCAACCGACTGAGTTTCTGCAATCGAATGACTTTCGCGTCGTGCAACTGGCACGACGTGCGTCGGCAGGGCTTAGCGATCCCAATCGGATTGCCGTCAACATGGAAAAAACGGTCCACGAAACCATCCACAATAAAAACTTCTCGACCGCTTTGGCGTCTGCTGCTGAAGTGGCAGAAAAACGTGAGGGTGATTGCACCGAACACGCCATGCTGCTGGCGGCGATGTTGCGTGCCGAAAAACTTCCCTCCCGTATCGCGGTCGGTTTCGTTCACTCCGATCACTTTAACGGCTTCGCCGGTCATATGTGGACCGAAGTATGGCTGAGAGATCGCTGGTATCCGCTCGATGCCACTCTGGCAAAAGGGGGAATCGGTCCCGGCCATTTGAAAATCGGTGACAGTGCTCTCGATGAAAATTCACCCGCTCCCATCACTTCGTTTCTCCCCATGCTGCGACTGCTGGGGCAAATGACCATCGAAGTTGAAAAGCAACGGTAGCATGTGTCGAGTTCAAAAGGGATCACTCTTTCGGAGTGTGAATCATTTCTCCCACGACGGGGTTGGCAAGATCAGCGTGTTGGCTGGAGACGTTTGTGAAGACATTCCCGTCGAGCAGAATGTTTGTCGAAGGTTCACCGCGCAATTCGACAGCCGGTGATTGCAATCCCGAAAAACCATTGCCCGAGATCCCCACATGGTTCGTCCCTTCGAGGACCAAGCCTGCTGCCAGCAAATCATCAGTCCCTCGACGAACTTGACCATCACCAATATCGCTGTTGCTGAAGTGATTGGCGGCAACAGTAATACTGCCGCTGAGTGGGCCAACACGGACGGCGTCTGCCGTCATCAGCGTGAACGTATTCGCAGAAATCGCACACCCGTGTGCATCGCGGAGATCCACTCCTGCTCCATTGTGGGCAATCACGTTAGCACTCACCGTGATACCGTAACAATCTCGGTCCAGAATGATGGCCGTCCCCTGACACTCTTCGATCATATTTGCCGCCACCACACTTCCATAGGTGTTCTCAATGACCACGCCATGTTGCAAATGGTCATCCAGATTATTACCGGACATCGTCAGATTGAATCCATCGATGCAATGTAGCGCATCGTTGTTCTCTTCGAATTGGTTCGCCGAAACGATGATATCGTGACAGCCGAGGATGTTGAGTCCGACCTGTTTATTGTAGGTGATCAGACAATCGGAAACTCGAGGATCTTCGTAACAATGGTCGAGTGTGATACCATCTCCGCCATTCTCGCTGATGGTCACCGCATCGATGTGAATTTCATTGATACGGCGAGCCAAGATACCGCTTCCACTCTGCTCATTCCCCGTGATGCGAAAGTTGGTCAATCGAACACGCCACAAGTTGTGTTTATCGGTCTTGGCATTTTTGACTTCGGGATGCGATAACAAAATCGCCGGCTCACCGTTGGTGTTGGTGTTCACAATGTGAGTCGAAGTCCCCGCGCCTTCGATGGTGATATCTTCTCCACGAATTATAAGTGGTTCGCTGATTTCAAATTGACCGGCCGGTAATCGGACGATGCCACCCTCTTTCGGAACCGCATCGATGGCTGCTTGCAGCGATTCGTATTGAGAGGCCACGATTTCTGGACGCGCACCGGGGAGAGTGGTCGATGCTGGTTGAGTGGCATTCAATCCCAGCACGGCCAGCATTCCTGTGGTCAGAAACATTCCGGCAAAATACGTTTTCATGGTGTACTTTCGAGAGTAATCAATTGTTGTATAAGAGAAGTTCAAGAGAATAAATCATCAACCGGCGTTCCATTGCTAACTCGGAAGGAAAACCCGTCTGCGCCGTAGCGTTGTTCAAGCGGGATATCGAGTGCCTGAAAGATGGTCGCTCCAACATCGGCATGAGAAACCGGACGACCCGCCGCGACTTCTCCTCCAATTTTATCGGAGGCACCATAAACAAATCCACGTTTCACTCCACCACCGGCAAACAGGCCGGTGTAAGCGTTGGGCCAATGACCGCGTCCCCGCCCTTCTCCTTCGAATTTCGGGCTGCGTCCAAATTCTCCCACCACTGGCACAAACGTGGTCTCCAATAAGCCACGGTCTTCCAGATCGGTGATGAGCGCAGAAAGTCCCTGGTCGAGACGCGGAGCCGACCAACGCATCCCGTACGGCCCGTTCCCATACATGTTGTCCTTCCCGCTGTAATAACTATCGTGCATGTCCCAAACCTGGGTGACGGTCGGCTCGGTTTCACCCGGCGCAAGTCCTGGCCAGGCCGTGAGCGAAACAAGACGAACACCGGCTTCAATCAAGCGACGAGCCATCAACAAATACTGTCCCAGGGGATTTCTTCCGTAACGATCCCGCACCGCATCGGGCTCTTGCGTCAGGTCAAAAGCTTCTCGAGCACGAGAACCGGTGACCAGATCACGGGCTCGTTCGTGCAAATCGGTCCATTTGGTGGGTCGCTTCTCGTCCTCCAAAGACTGCAACAGATCGAACCGTTGCTGCAATCTCCGACCGTCCACTCCCTCCGGGGGATGGAAATGTTTCACTTGGAACGAAGATGCTGCCGGGTTATCGAGTTCGTGACCGATCCGCAAAGGCGCGTGCTCGAAGCCGATCTTGTGCAACCCGTTGTTGTACCGGGGGACTTTATTGGTCCCCGTTTTCATATTGTGCAACCAGACATGCGATGGCATGTTCACCGACGACGGCTGGAAACGGGAAATCAGCGACCCAATCAACGGCGAATCATCGGCCGTCGTACCGTTCGGTTGACCGGTGAGCATTGTGTGCGCCGCAGTCACATGCACGGTATCAGTATGACTCATTGAGCGCACCAGACTGAATCGATCCGCGATGGTCGCCAGTCTCGGCATCATTTCGGTGAATTGGACACCGGGCAACACAGTGGCAATTTGATCGTAGGGGCCGCGTGTTTCCTGCGGAGCGAATGGTTTCGGGTCGAGTGTATCGATGTGGCTCAACCCACCACTTAAGACGATGAATATACACGACTTTTCGGTCGCCCCCAATTTTTCGGCGGCCAACAGATTGGGAAGCGTGAGACCGAGACCACCCAGCGAGCCGGCTTGAATCAGCGAGCGCCGGGTGAGGAGAGTCTGATTGTGCAGGAAACTGGACATCAATTTGGCCCGATTTCTGTTCGGATGCTGAGTCTCGCCGAGCGCGAGTCGAAGTCATCGAGGAATCATCACATCAATAAAGACTAACGTGTTAATTGCCGAGTTTCACGCAGAGAATTTGATTTCACAGAGATCAGAACGTCAATTTCTCAGCATTCCCTGTCGCGATGGCCGCACGAATCGTCTCACCCAAATCCGACTCCTTCAGTTTCAACTGAGAAGATTCAAAGTAAAAGAAGGGAAAGTGCGAACCAAACAACACACGCTGATAAGGGACACCTTCAATAAATTTCCCCACGCCGCCGATCCCTTCCAGCATCGCAAAGTCGTAATAAACATCGCCGGCTTCCGTCAATTGTGTCGCCAACGGACCGCGTAAGGACCGTTGGGAGTTCAACAAAACAATTTTGACACCGGGAAACTTCGGCAACAACTCCAAGAGTGGTTTCACATCGACATCGGGAACCTGAACCAACGGGTGCTGCGTCCGAACATCCTCCATCCGCAAACTGATCTGCACGATCAATTCTCGTTGATGACATTCCGCAACTAATTCCGCGAACAATTCTGAATCGAGCGCGTAGCCATGATAATTGGGATGCAGTCGCAGACCGGGCATCTTGTAATTCTCTTGGCAGCGACGGACATCCTCTTTCCAATCTGGCAACGTCGGATTCACACAACCAAACGGAATCAAAAACCCGTCATTATTCTGTTGGCATTCTGCCGCCAATCGACGATTGACGCCGTCCGCATCTTCGTGCAGGATCGCTTCAAAACTGCCGACCCAGGCGCAAGTCACTCCGGCAGCTTTCAACTTTTTGACAATTTGATCGGTCGTGTCGTGAGGGAGTCGGCGGAACGGCCAGTGGAAGAGAGAGACATTCACATCGATCATGGTTTGATTCCCTTCTCTCTCAAAATCGGTAGCAACATCTTTTTCAGGTTGCCTCCCAGAATCTGTTGTTTGGACTCCTTTGGAATTTGTGCGCCTGTAATTTTGGCGAGTTGCGAAGAAACACTGCGGCCTCCGATATCACTGCCGTAAATGATCCGGTCAGCTCCCAACTCGCGAACCGCCATCTCGGTGATGCCGGCGGTAGGATCAAACCCTCCTGTTCCGATGGAGACATTGGGACAATCACGAATCGCTCGGATACCCCGTTCCCAATCGCCACCTGTATGACCGCAGATGAGTGGTATCTCAGGGTGACGTTTGGCGAGACGGGCGAGTTCGTCGGGAGTCGATTCGCCGTCCAGATTACCACCCACCTTGTACCAGGTATGTTGGAAAATCACCCCTTTCAACTCAGCCACACGTTTGATAATCGTGTCCACAGCTTGATCATTACAACGGGCGGCGACCCATAATTTGATGCCCACCAGTGAACCGTTCACGATGCAGCGATCAATTTCGTCGAGAGATTCTTGCAGATAATTGGGGTTCAAATAGGCGAATCCCAAAGCCCGATCCATCCAGTGAGAAATCGCCTGAATCACTTCATCATTCTGTTGTCGAAAATCGTCCGGTTTGGGATCGTAAGAGCGACTGAAACTCATGCCGAGAAACACAATCAACCTATCGACGCCCATACGGTCGGCGTATTCCAGCAATTGTGCCATTCGTTCTTCAGGCGTGCGGCCATCAACGCCGTTCAAGTGACAATGCAAATCCCAGATCATGCAGTCACATTTCCTGTCATGAGTGCGAGGCTGTTACGATCATTGCAGTTTACTCGGCGTCCTCTCGACATGCGAGAACCGATCTCACCCGACCACAAGTTCTTTGGAAGATGACAGGAAGAGATCGGGATCGACAGATTTTGCATTGGCTTCAATCGCGCCAATCAAAGAAAGATGACACAGGCGATTGATTCGGCGCGGAATCCCCAAAGTTTGTTCGTGCATATGATGCATGGTCGAAACGGGGAAAAGCGATTTCTTCGAACCCGCCTTCTGAATTGCATGATTCACGTACTCGCCGGTGTGATACGCATCGAGCGAATCGAGAGTGATTTTCAAATCGATCTGTGAAAGGATGCCTTCAGGGATTTGTTTCAACTGCAGCGGACTGGTACTGACGATCACCGTCACCCAACCTTTGGTACAGGCGGGAAGATGCAGTAGACGTTCCACGAGCAACCGACATTGAGGCTCGGACTGGGACAGATGATCGAACAACAGAACCACTTGTTGATGAGCGCTGGTCGCACCGTGAAGATGGTCGGAAAGTAAACGCCATTGCTCACCACGCGACTTCGAGGAATGATTGCCGAGTCCGAGTTCTCCCAACGTCTTCCACAACA
This sequence comes from Planctomycetaceae bacterium, assembly GCA_029243145.1. GTDB lineage: Bacteria > Planctomycetota > Planctomycetia > Planctomycetales > Planctomycetaceae > JABURQ01. Next base: position 48,209 of record JAQWSQ010000065.1, read on the forward strand.
ACTCGCCCTCTTCCATCCCAAACGTATCGATCAAGGCAACTTGCCGTTGTGAGCGTCTGGCTTGTCGAGCAATGATTTCAAAAAGTAACGACTTTCCGGCGCCTTCTTCACCACACAGCAAACCACACTTTTGTCGTTGCTCGATGACGTAATAAAGCCTCGAAAGCGTCTCCTCGTGCATGGGACTTTCGTAGTACCAGCGATCAGAAAGGACGTTTTGGAAGGGATTAAATTGTAGGCCCCAGTACTCTTCAATCATGTTTCACTTCACTTGATAAGGAAGGGTCAGCCATCTGACTCTTAAAATTCAGACGGTTTCGTGACGATTGGATCCGTTATTGATAAAATCGGTAAGATGAGGGGCCAAACTGGAAGAATAGTCCGAATAACCGGAAAATTCCGCGATCTGAACTAGCTTAGCTCATAACAGAGTCTCAAACCCGCAGGAAATCTGATGCCCGACCGTTTTTTTTATCCGGACGCTTTGCATGTCGGCGACGTTTTACTGACCGATACAGAAGCCCATCATCTTTTGCACGTCCTGCGAGCGGAAGTCGGCACATCGGTCGAATTATTTGATGGTCGAGGAACCGTGGCCTCGGGAAAGGTGATCGAACTTCACCGAAAGGAAGCCACCATTGAACTTCTTGAGGTTCATAATGTTCCCGAGCACAAGGGCTTAACATTATTGACGGCTGTTCCTAAAGGGGATCGTTTTCGCTGGTTGATCGAAAAAGCGACCGAACTGGGAGTCTCACGACTCGTACCGATTTCGACGGAGCGTAGCGTCGTGAATCCTAGAGAGACGAAGCTGAAAAAAATGGAGCAGACGGTGATTTCGGCCTGCAAACAATCTGGTCGAAACTGGATGATGCAAATCTCAGAAGTGATCAATTTGAAAGACGCGCTCAAGGCAATCCCCGAATCGACGACCATTCTTGCCGGCCATCCTGACGGCATCACATTGAACGAAGTCGAGCTTACCACAACAGAAGAGATTGCCATGCTCATTGGGCCGGAAGGTGGCTTTACGACGGAAGAAGCTGATTGGCTACAGCAAGCAAACGTGCGGCTTGTCTCTTTGGGGCCAAACATTCTGAGAACCGAGACGGCGGGTGTCGCCTTGGCAAGCTGGACTCTCTTTCGTCATTGATCGTCGTAGACACCAAGCATTTCCTGCACATGCGAAATGACTTCGTCTCTTAGCTCAATCGGTTCGAGAACTTCGGCTTGCGCTCCGTAACCCAACACCCACCAGACAATTTCTTTCAAGCTATCAACCACAACCTCAAACAGTAATGATCCATCCTCTTGCCAATCGAGCTTTTGTGTTTTATGCCAACTCACTTCGGCCACATTTTGAGCGACCTGTTTCTGGAACCGAATTTTAACAGTCCACGATTTACCGTCCGCATCTCGAATGAGGTGCCAGGCATTTCCGAGATAGCGATCAAGATTAAAATTGCGTGGAATGTCGTAACTTTGATCGAGTAGTTCGGAATGTCGAATCCGTGACACCTTGAAGGTTCGCACTTCGCGGTGGACTGACGAACGCGCGATGACGTACCAGCTTCTTCTCAAAAAAACGAGGCGATAAGGACTGATCACCAATCCAATTTCTTCCCAATCGGTCAAACTGTAATAACGAATGCGCAATTGTTTGTGGTCGCGCAACGAACGCAAACAGTTTTCGTAGTGTTCCCGGCCAGGTTCTTGGGGAGTATGGGAGTCGAGTCGAAACTGAACTTGTTCGGTCAGTTCGCCCACAGATTCTCGCATCGATTGCGGTAAGGAACTCAAAATTTTCAAATAGGCTGATTGGGCCGCTTCGGGAAACGGATAATGTGAAGAGTTTTCGGGAATATCGCCGCAGAGAATCAGCAGAAACAAGACTTCATTTAGCGCAAAGTCGAGCGGTTGAACATAAATGGAACCGGGCAGCGAGTAACCCTGCCTCTCTTCAGAAAACTGAATTTGGACTCCACAATCCTGCAACAAGTTGATGTCGCGAAAGATGGTACGTCGGCTAACTCCCAGTATTTCCGAGAGTTCTCGCGTGTTAAACTGCCGCCCGGATTGCAGCAAGTTCACCAGCCGCAATAAACGCTCAAGGCGTTGCGTAGATGACATATTTGCCTTTGAGAGACAATCTCCTGTTTGCCGGAGGAGACGACTCAAACTGAATTCTCGAGATGTAGCCGCGAGGGAAGATTCAAAACAACTAGGGAGACAGTGGCTACTATCATAGGTCTTGAGGGTTCTCCCGCAAGTGTTTCTCACTTCAGGAATCAGCCAAATAGAAAATCTCTCGCAGAGATCGCCCTGATCTTTGAATTTTTTACTTTCCCAGATTCAAGGGATGCCATTCCTCTTCCCGTGAGGGCTGCTTCGCAGGATAGGGAGATAGCTGAGGCGCGAATGGTGTTTTCTCCTTGTACTCACGAGCCTGAACCGGCGGCGGCAATGTTGTGGTCGCTTTGGCTGCCGTCCCCGGCCATTGAGGCAACGAAAATTTCGACCCCGTCTTTTGTGCGGAAGCCGATTGTGGCGTCGATGGCTCAATGATGTTGTTTTGATTAACAATGACCGGTGTGTCTTTCCCCGGTACTCCATTTAACGGATGCCGAACGGAAATTCCTGGCTGCACCGTCTCATGGCTGGCGGCTGTGACATTCTGGCGATCAAGTGATTCAAACATCAGCAGCGAATTGACAGTTTCGATCCCCGACCTGGGTTTGCGGGAATACACAGGAACAGACTGCGGAATCATTGTGTTCTGAGGTGGTGTGATTCTAACCGATTGCGAGTCGTAAGCTTTCCGACTCTCCTCAACAGGGGGACTGGGAATGGGTTCTTGAGGTGCGGGAGGAAGCGAGTCCTGTGCTTCAGGAAGAGGAACCATTTCCGATTGTCCTGAAGCAGAACGGAACTCCAATTCGTGAGGATTCACGGATCCCATCGAGAAAGCGCGCGGCTGCTCTTCAATTAAGCGGTCTTCAAACGCATGACCCCGTTCTCGTGCTCGACGCAGTGCGTCTTCATAGGCCGCCGGATCCCATTGGTTTTCTGCCAGGTGGATGTTGTTGTAAGCCAACAATGTTCCCTTACGAGAATGATATTGAGCGAGTGACTGATTGTACTGGACCAGTGATTGGAAATAGGCATTCTCGGCATCGGCCAAAGTTGCGATGGCACGGATTTGACGGTCGACATCATCTGTCGCCGCGCCACGCCCACCAAGTTCCAACTGAATTCGCAACTTTTCTTCGTATAATCTCGCCGCTTCTTTTCGATTGAGCAATGACTTCATATTCGCATGATTCAGGGCGATATCCTGAAGTGATATGGCAATCTCTTGACTGATATCCATCTCCTGAACGGAGAGAACTTCACGAGCCTTGGAGATACGAAGCTCGATATTACGAACCTGAGCCAACGCGGAACGAAATCCGATCGGAACGGACATCTCGATCCCCGCACCCCAACCAGAGGTATCACCACCACCCAGTGTACCGTAGAGATTATCCAGTCCATTGGGCGAAACTCCATCCGCACGACCACTACCAATCAAGTCATCTCCCAAGCCGTTCATTCGAGCGCTGGTGACGAAGTCGAGTCGTGGTCGCGTTAAACTTTTCGCAGCCGTCAATTGAAGTTCCAGACTTTTGACATTCCACTTCTGACGACGCAACTCGACGCGATGAGTTAAGGCATCCGCAAGAGCGGAATACCAGTCTGGAACATATTCTCCCGTCAACGGTTCATCTTGAGGTCGAACGATGCGTCCATCATTCACCGCAAGTCCCAACAATCGGCGAAAGCGAGTTTCTGTTGAGTAGATGAGAGAACGAGCACGATCCACAGCCGTTTGTGCCTGATAATAGGCGTCTTTGGCTTGATAGAGGTCGGGGATCGTGTTTTGCCCCTGCATCACGTTATTGCTGATACGTTGTATGTTTCCATCGGCATCCGTCTTCATCGAATCCGAAGCATCGCCCATGTCGGGAAAAATAACGTCCCCTTCTTCAACTTTTGCATTGGCGATCTGCCAGGTTTGTCGCGCACTCTCGCGAGCTTGTGTCGCCGTATCAAACTGAACGTAAGCGAGATAGAGATCCCAATACAGAACTTCGACATCCAGCACAAGATTCCGAATGTTGGCTTCGAGATCGGCAAGAGTAATATCATTGTTGATACGAGCAATCACGACCCCTTGATTCACACCGGTAATTCCTCCGAAACTTTGGGTGATCGGACCGGCAATGCTCGTGTATTCCGCTCCTGAACCCGCGAGTAACGGTTGTCGATATTCGGCCGAAAGTGAACCGGTATAGGTTGAAGGGAATAATTGGCCGGCAGAGTTGGATCCTAGATAATCGACATTATGACCGAATTCAACTTGCCCACCGTATCCGAAGGCTTTGGTCAAAGATGTATTAAAATTAGCTGTTTCTAAAGATGTGGCCGATCCTGGTGCCGCCGCAATATTATTGTAAGTCGAGTTACGCCCCCACAGCATCCGTGTGTCCCAGCGGGCATCAAATGCAGAGAGTGCGGCTTCCGAACCACGACCACCAAAAAGCACACCACTTTCCTGAATGGCAGGATCGTAAATCGAGGCCGTTCGATCGGGGTTGGTAAAAATCGCGCTTCCTGGATTTAAAAACGTCGCATCGGTTCGAATCACGCGATTATTTTCCAGCGCAATGGTCACAGCCTCCGTAAGAGGCATCTCCCAGATCTCATCACGAGAACGATCGCGAATTGTTCGCGGCTTGGCTGTGGTAAGAACCTCTTGAGGAGATTCCTGGGTGGCATCGGGATAATCGATGCTGGTTGCGACATCTTTATAGTATTGATTTCCACCCTCGCCGAGATACGACAGACCGGTTCTCCTTTCCCAACAACCCGTGAGAAGAGTTGAAAGTAGAAGGATTACCAGTCCAATTTTCGGAAGCCGTAATTGATTCGACATCATCCGTGATCCTGTCGCATACAATACAAGTCATTTAATAATAAGGGTTTAAGAAATATTCTCTCGCTCTCGTCCAGCGCTCCTGACGGCAGGAAGAAACCTTCCATCCGCGCAAACCGGACTAACCCTTACAGACTGTATCGGCGATTCAATCGTTAGCTGATGAATCTTTTACGCCGGAACCAAACTCTCGGTACGGTTTTCCGAGCATTTTTTTGATCACAATCATCTCACCTGCGTCATTACCCTCAATCGCGTGGCCAATGAATTGCAGCACATAACCGAGAATAAATGAGCCTAAAGCCCACTCCGGCTTCTCCTGAATCAAGAAGATGACAGGCAAAACGAAAGTGACCGGCAACCCGACAACATGAAAGAGTTGGTTGCCGCGATTTTGATGTCGTTCGATGTAGTTTTTTAGAAATCGGCCGAGCATGAATGTCTACCTGCAGAAAATGTGTGTTAGCAAATCATGCTAAAAAGAATTCTTCTCAAAGCCAATGACTGTCCCCCTTCACATCTCTATTCTTCCAAGGGAATACCAAACGCACGGGCCACCGCCAAACCAACCAGTTTGACGAATCCTTCCTCGAAGCGGATGCGGTACCGAATCCCGTTTTCCCGAGGAGTCATGTCGGCAATAATCTTGTCATCACCGGCTTCAAATGTTTCAGCGACTTTTTTGCCAAAACCTTGTCGTTCTCTTTCCGGGTTCTCAAAAATGCTCATCCATTGAGACATGTTCAACGTAAATCGGAAGGGAGCAGCATCGGGCAATGTTTTTTGTGATGCGGGGTCAAGAATTTGGTCGATGGCCGCATGCACTGTCGGAATCGCTTCTTCACCACCCATCACAAACCATAAAGTGCGTTCACCAGACCCAAAGTACATCGACCAGTTCTCGCCAAAGACTCGTATGCTTCCGGCATCCTGGTCGGTCGGCGTCACGCGATGAAAATTGACGCCCCGATACGAATCTGCATTCAACTGAATCTCTTGATTATCAGAGTCTTGATCATCCATGTACTGTAAGAGATCGGAAATCGAGACCGAAGCGGTTGTGCCGTTGATCACGCGGATCGAAACCATGACGACAGATTCACCCGTTGCCGTTTGTTGCATGCGTCCAAAGGCATCAAGTGTTCCCGCTTCTGCCGTCTCTGCCAGACATTCAAAAAGGCCCCCGAGTCGAAGTTGTGGTGCTTCTCCCTCGGGAACGGGATTTTCTTCCAAGATGCTGTATTCAAGCGATTGTTGGAGCCCCAACGCGATTTCTTTCAGATTCAGCGCATCTGCTTTTTGTAACTCCCAAGACATATACGCAGAAATGATCGAAGGATCGTCTTGCAAGACGCGGAAATAACTGGTGACTCCTCCCGAGTCTCCCAGATACTTTGCGAATTGACTGCCGGGCTTCGCATTCAGGTCGATTTCGATCACCGCTTTTTTCAATTCTTTAGAAACATCGAGGCCGATGGTTAATGAATCCCCCTGAGTGGCGAGTTGCTCAACAAAATGAAGATTGTTGGCCAAAGACGCCTTCCGCATTCTCCAAGGCCCTTCCGGTTCCTCATCGCGGCGTTGCATTTGAATTTCCATTTGAGAACGGAAAAACTGCAACAGAATCTTTCGCATCCCGATCGGGACGTTTTTTATGTTGACTTGAGCCCCCACATCGTAGCGCGTGGAAAGTGTCTTGGTCAGAGCAACAGGATCGGGCAATTCCGCATCGAGGAGAGTTTCATCGTTTGTGATCAAAATCTCTTCTCCGATTTTCTCGAAGTACAAATCTTGACCGGGCCCCTTCATCGAATAACGAACTTCCGACAGAGGAACCTTGGCGACTTGCATTCCAGTCGCTCCAAATGTCGTTAAGACGTCCTCGAAATTTTCGCACGGCAGAAAGCCAACAAAACCGAGCGTCGGAAAAATGTTGAATCCGCTCCCCGGTTTCAGAAACGCCATTACCCCCAAAGGACGATCCTGATCGATTCCTTTCAGATCATTAAGGTTTGACAGACTGGCCGAAATGATGTCCGTCAGTTCGGGACGTTCGATGGTCTCGAAAATGTAATCAAATTCTTCAAATCCGCGATTGATGCCGGAAAACACGACGAGACCAATGGGAACTGGCTTGGGCACTTCGCCTTCTTCAATCTCATCCGATTGTGCAAACAAGGAAATCGGCGCAAGCACAACACAGGCAAACGCAATGATCCAAAGACGCTGTTGGTGGAAAGTAGTCACTAAATTCCTCTTTTCGACGAGAACGGCAATCTGAATAAACCCTTCAAAACAGGAAGAGTTGTGCGGAAAGATCAGGAAAAAGAGTTCTTTACAAAAACTCTCTCCTGATACCCGTCACCTTTTGCATCAGTTTCACTTCTATTCCAAGATTGTCCAAAAGATATCAGGTGACAAACAATGCCAAAACCATCGAACCGGAGATTCGGTCTCATATTCTCATTGAGAAACCGTTTCAATTCGGAAAAACGGACATCTTTTCCTACTAAGCGGCTGGAATGCGAAGACCCCAAGTGGGAAAATGGGAGTTCAGAAATCAACCTCACTACTGAATATATCGCGACAGGAGACAGACTATGAAAGGTCATCAGGAAGTCATCGATGCTCTCAACGAAGGGCTCACGATCGAACTGACCGCCATCAATCAATATTTCATCCAGGCCAAAATGGTGCAAGACTGGGGCTTACAACGTCTTGGTCGCAAGCATTATGAAGAATCCATGGGCGAAATGAAGCACGCCGAGCTGCTGATCGACCGCATTCTCTTTCTCGAAGGTGTTCCCGAGATCGCCCGTTATGGCGCGATTCATCCGGGCACTCACGTCAAAGAACAGTTCGAGTATGACCTGAAACTCGAAACCAGCGGGGTCAATGCTTACAACAAAGCGTCTCAAATCTGCCTCGAACATGGTGATAATGGAAGTAAAGATTTGGTGGACAAGATTTTGGTCGAGTCAGAAGAGCACGTCAATTGGCTCGAATCACAACTCGATTTGATCGAGACAGTGGGCATCGAAAACTACCTGACCACTCAGGTCGGAGCGGAAGCCGATGAAACCGGCGGACACTAGACTCTCTTCCGCGTCCATCGCGACTGTTTTGGCTCGATGACAAATATTGACAGAAGAGCGTGTCCTGACATAATGAAACTCAGGAGGCAATCGCGATGCCCGAATCACTCAACCTGACACTCACAGACGAACTGCGCTCATTCATCGATGAGAACTGTGGCGATGGGACTCTTTATTCCACGCCGAGCGAGTTTGTGCGTGATTTGCTGAGGCAACGTAAGCTTCAAATCGAAGCAGAGAAAGTTCGTCAAGCGGTCATTGATGGTTATCAGGATGCGATTGCCGGGCGAACCCATGAATTTCAGGGTGACTTAAAAAGCCTTATTCAACAGGTTGACCCTTGAGCAATCATTCTGACTCGAAGGTTCTTTTAACTCAGCGTGCTTTGCATGACCTTGCCGAGATTGAAGATTACTCAATCGAGAAATGGAACCAGCGTGTCGCAGATGAATACCTTGATGCCATTGAAGAGGCTTTAAATCAAATTAAGGCTCATCCAGAACTCTTGCAAGTCGATCCAGAATTTCACCAATCACTCCATATCTATCGAGTGAGAAAGCATTTGCTCGTATGTGATTTTCTGAAGAATTCTACAGTGGTGCTAACCGTAATCAGTGCTGTGATGGACATTCCAGAGAGATTGATGGAACTTCAGCCAACATTTCACCGAGAGGTCGAAATTCTTCAAGAACAATTGCAGCGAGTCTCGAATCAATCAGAATAAAGTAACACTTTTTATCAGGCTTCAATCGAGAATTGGTAGTGAGCTAGAGCCGTAAGCTTCAGTCGTCTGCTTGTTCATGACGGCTTGAATTCGGCGGTGACACGCGGTGCAGCCTGTTCCTGCTCCCGAACAGCTCATGACCGCCTGCAGCTCTTGGCAGCCATGCAATTGGACCGTCTGCTGGATGTCCGATTCTCTCAGACCGTAGCAGTAACAGACCATTTTATCGTTTGCGGTTTCGACAGTCGCCATGATTGGGAAGACTTTATGCTCGAAAACAGGTAGGTGTGATTCAGGAGGGCAATACTGAGACTGAGTCTCAATATCTGCCTTTATTCTAATCACAGGATATTCTCATGCAAGAGGTAATTTTGACGAATCCTTAAAATTCTTCCAATCGATTTCTCGAGAATTTCACGGCTGATTGTCTGCTTTTTTACTGTGTTTCAAAGCGCATGGGGGTAGTTTGAGACATCTCACCACTGCCCGATTTCCTACCTGATGAACCGCGTGGAATGGTTTTATGAAACAAATTTGCTCCGCGATTTTGCTCTTTTCTCTCTGCTTGTCCGCTCCGAATCTCTCACTTTGGGCCGATGGCCCGGCGGATAATACGTCTGAAAACGTCCGACGTATTCCGAAACTCGGCATTGAAGTTTCGGAAGCCGACCACGAACAACTCACTTCAGAGATTGTGAAGTTGGGAGAGTTGGTTCAGGAACTGAAACAGGATCAGCGTGAGATCGTCCAAACATATCTGCCCGATGTGGAAGCTTTCCTGATTTCTGTTTTCAACAACTTCACTTATCAGGAATTCTTTCACCAACGCGAAGTGGATGCAGCCAAGCAGCATTTAGCACTCGGGCGGGAAAGAGCCAATCAACTCAAGCAGGGCAAGACTCCCTGGCGAACTCAAACAGGGGCCGTCATTCGCGGTTATCGATCAAAAATCGATGGCAGCGTCCAACCCTATGCCGTGTATGTCCCGGAGAATTATCAAGACAGTGGATCGGATTCTTACCGTTGCGACTTCTGGTATCACGGTCGCGGAGAAACGTTGAGTGAAACAAACTTCATCGCTCAACGAATGCGAAATCAAGGGGCCGTCTCCAGCACCACTCATTTCATGGTGCATCCCTACGGTCGTTATTCCAATGCCAACAAATTTGCCGGCGAAATTGACACACTGGAAATCCTCAACCATCTCAACAGTGAATACCGTATCGATGAAGACCGCATTGCCGTGCGAGGTTTTTCGATGGGAGGAGCGGCGTGTTGGCAGTTTGCCGTTCATTATTCAGACCGCTGGTTTGCCGCCACACCGGGTGCCGGCTTCTCAGAGACTCCCGAATTTTTGAAGTCGTTTCAAAAAGAAACTCTGACACCCACCTGGTATGAAGAGAAACTGTGGCGCATGTATGACTGCACCGATCATGCAATCAACTTGTATCACTGCCCCACTATTGCCTATAGCGGTGAAATTGATCGGCAAAAACAGGCCGCCGACATCATGGAAGAATATTTACGCCGGGAGGGAATCAACATGGTCCACATCATCGGTCCCGACACGGCTCACAAGATTCATCCCGATGCATTGGTCGAGATCGAAAAACGTCTCACTGCATTAGAACGCACGGGACGCGAACGCACTCCAAAAGAGATTCACTTCACCACGTTCACGCTCAAATATAATCGCATGCATTGGGTGACGGTTGATGGATTGAAGGAACATTGGGAGCGGGCACGAATCGATGCACAAATCACCAATCAAAGACTCACTGCCGACACCCTCAACATCACCGATTTGACATTTGATTTCCCCTCGGGAGATGCTCCTTTTGATCTATTGAAACCGGTCGTTGTCTCGCTCGATGGGCAACAATTCGAGGCGGGCCGTACGAAGTCAGACCGATCCTGGCAAGCCTCCTTTCATCGCGATGACCGCAATGTCTGGAAAGCGGGACGACGATCAGAACCAGATCTCCGTAAAGTTCACGACCTGCAAGGTCCCATTGACGATGCGTTCATGGACTCGTTTGTTTTTGTCAAACCAACAGGCCAAGCTGCCAACAGTTTGGTGGAAAAATGGACTCAGCAAGAACTCGGTCATGCCATTGAACACTGGCGTCGTCACTTCCGAGGTCAACCACGTCTCCTCTCCGATACAGAAATCGGGGAAGTTGAGCTCTCTCAACATAATTTAATTCTGTTCGGCGATCCCTCCAGTAATCAGGTGCTGAAAAAGATCGTTGACAAGTTGCCCATCAAGTGGGGGGATCAGCAAATTCAAGCCGACAAACGAACCTGGGATACCAGTCAGCACGCGTTGATCGCGGTCTACCCGAATCCTCTGAACCCGAAACGCTATGTCGTTCTCAATAGCGGGTTTACCTTCCGTGAGTACGACTATCTGAACAACGCTCGCCAAGTCCCCAAACTACCAGATTGGGCCATTGTCGATCTCAGAACACCACCCCACAGTCGGGGGCCGGGAAAGATCGTCGATGCCGACTTTTTTGGGGAAAAATGGGAGTTGCGACCGGCTCGTTCCACACCTTGAATTTGAGTGGGTGGCGGCGAAGAAGTGGAAGCAGGTTATAGACTTCCTGAAACGGGTTTGTTAATTTTGATGTGTTCCTCATGACGGGGGAAGTCCCATGTCACTGATGACGTACGACTCCCTGATGAATCATCATTACACAGTAAACGGAATGAGGAGAGAGAAGAATGTTGCTCAAAAGAATGACAACCCTTTTATTGGTTGCCGTTGTTGCAGGTGTTTCCACACTGAATGCTGGCGAATTGAAAGTCGGTGATCCGGCTCCCAATTTTGAACTGACCGGATCGGATGGCAAAACTTATCGCTTGTCAGATTTCCAAGGCAAACAAGCCGTCGTGATTGCCTGGTTCCCTAAAGCCTTCACCGGAGGTTGCACCAAAGAATGCAAATCGTTCCGAGATCAAGGTGAAGCGATTCGCAAATATAATGTCGCTTACTTTACGGCATCCGTTGATCCGGTTGAAAAGAACAAGAAGTTTGCCGAGTCTCTCGAACTGGATTATCCCATCTTGAGTGATCCCGGAAAATCCACAGCGACTGCTTACGGTGTTGTGAACGAGACAAGGATGTTCCCTTATCGCTGGACGTTCTACATCGGTGAGAACGGGAAGATTTTGCATATTGATCGCGAAGTGAATGCCGGCAACCACGGCAAAGATCTGGTCAATCAACTGAATAAGCTGGGTGTCGAGAAGAAGGGATAATCTCTCATCCCTGGGATTTCTGCCGAATCTCTCAACCGGCTTCCCGAACAAAATTTGATTCAGGTAGGAGAATTGTGAGCGAATTCACAGTTATTCCTATTTCAATGTCTATGATGTCGAAAGACATTTCTCTGGCTGCGACGTGTGTGGCAGACCAGAATTGCTGATTTCATCGAATTTCCAATGTTGAAATTTCCCTTAAGGAGTAACGTGAAGATGAAGAATTTGATCCTCGCTGCCTTGGTCATGAGTATGACCAGTTTTGCTGGTGCTGCTGAACTTGAATCGGGTCTGCAACCCGGAGATGCTCCTCCGCCATTCAACGTCCGCGACATCACCGGACCAAAAGCCGGAAAAACATTGTGCTACCGCTGTATGTATGGCCCTCGTCCCGTCGTGACCATTTTCACGCGTGAAATCGACGAAAACGTCGCTAACCTGATCAAAGAAGTTGATAACCAGGTCGGCGCCAATGGCGACAAGAAAATGGCGGCTTTTGTTGTGCTGCTGACTGACGACGCAGATGCTGCCGAAGGAACTCTGAAAACTTTGGCCAAAAACAAAAGTATCAAGAACGTTCCTTTGACCGTTTATGATGGTTCCGCTGGACCAAGCAGCTACAAAATTGCCAAAGACGCCGATGTCACGGTGATGATGTGGAATGAATCGGACGTGAAAGTGAATCACGCATTCGCCAAAGGCCAACTGACGAAAAAGAGCGTCAGTGCGGTTGCTGGTGACTCCGCCAAAATCCTCGAGTAATTCGAGAGATTGACGGAATTGATCACAAACCCGCTTTTCGATCCCGGAAAGCGGGTTTTTTCGTGCGCATCTCCCGGGAATTCCCTTCTCTGGCCCGATTGCCGATGCACCAATTCCCCAGTTCATGCTAGAATTAAACTCATTAACAGGGCGTTGTTCATGAGAATTTCTGCCCGTGTGCGTGGGCCGCACACAATTCGAGTGCTGAGGGATTTTATGTCGCGGACCAACTCTTTCCAGCGAAACAGAACGGCTCTATTCGCGTTCTGCTTGATTCTCATTCTCGCTCCACAATGGAGAAACGCACAAAGAGGAAATGCACAAGATACCCCCTCTGGAGTGATACTCGACTCACAACTCTCTGATCGTCGGCTACAACGTGTGTATGATTCTGCCAGCGCACTGCTCCAGCGTCGAGATTTTGTGAATGCCCTCCCCTTACTGCAATCGATACTCGATCATCCTCGAGACGCACTCTATTTCACCAATCCCGAGAATCGCGATCAGGCCATCAGCCTCAAAGGTAAAGTGCTCGATACTCTCCATCAACTCGCACCTTCAGAACGCAAACAATATGATCTGCTCTATAACGCAGCAGCACAAGAGGTTCTGCAAAAAGCCGAGCAGACTGCAGATTCGATGCTGTTGGAGGAAGTCGTTCGCCGCTACTACTTCACATCGACTGGTGCGCAGGGCGCCAGAAATCTCGCCGAACTGTATTTTGATCGAGGGAACTCTCTGGCTGCCGCTTTAATGTTTCAAAGACTGCTCGATGAAAATCGCATCTCTCGGAATGACCGTCCGGGGATTCTTTTGCAAACTGCCATTGCCTTACGAATGGCCGGACTGAATCACGAATGCCTGAAATCACTGAGCCAACTGAAAAGAGAATCCACAAATCAGACGTTTGAGCTTGGTGGTCGCCAAATTTCGTTCGATCAAAACAACTCCACGAACCTCGCCTGGCTCGATGAAATCGCCTCTCTCTCCACCACCGATCAACGACATTCAGGACTTGCCAACTGGGCCATGTTTGGCGGAGATGCCACGCGCAACGCCACCTCCGATGCTCCTCCTCCCCTTCGAGAACAGGAATGGGAATTCCGCACGATCCCTCTCTCTGAATCCGACGATCCACGACAACTCGAACTGGTGGAAAGCGAACTGCGGGGATTATCTAAACGCTTTGAATCGACGAACTATCTGCAGATACCGGCAATGCATCCGTTAATCGTCGGCGATACGGTCGTCTTTCGTTCTCTGGGAAACCTCAAAGCGATCCACAAACTCACCGGAGAATTTCTCTGGGAAACATTCGCTTACGATTCCGAGTTCATGAGTCTGGTCGCACAAATGCGAACAGCCGATCTCCGACGAGAAGATGAAATCACCGAACTCCAACGCTACATCATGCAACGCACTTGGAGAGACATGACCTCCGGGACACTCTCAAGCAACGGGGAACTGATCTTCGCAATTGAAGAACAGGGACTGCTCAAACCGGCACGGCCAGTCAACAGTCACCGAGAGCAAAACTATAATAAATTGATGGCTTATGAACTTGCCAGCGGAAAAGCCGTTTGGGAGTTAGGTGGACCGACCGAAAATCGAGCCGGCGTCCAATTTCTGGGGCCTCCGTTGGTTCAAGGAAATCTGCTGTACTGTCTGATTTCGCGGAATGAAGAAATCTTGCTCATCGCTTTAAAAAATCGCGAGTTGGCAAACGGTCGCAAAATTGTCGAATGGTTGTGGGAACAACCACTACCAACACCCATTTCCTCAGAACTCTCTCAACAGATGCCTTTGTGGAAATTGACCGGCTTGACCCCGAGTTATGCCAACGGTGTTTTGATTTGTCCCATTGCGCATGAAACGGTCATCGGCTACGACCTCGCTCGGGGAATTTTCAGTTGGCAGTTTCGGTATACCGATGAGCTGTCTCACTCTAAAAAAACGATGGACAAACTGTACCATTTTCAAAGCGATTATGGCATCAGCCCTGCCGATGAGGATCGCTGGCTCGATACCGCACCGATCATTGCTGAGGGACGAGTCATTTTAACGCCGAGCGATTCTACTGAAATCTTCTGCCTGAGTCTCTCGCAAGGAACCCCCTATTGGTCGGCTCCGCGTGAGGATGATTTGTATGTGGCTTGCGTTCATAATCGGCAAGTGATTCTTGCCGGCCGACAACAGATACGCGCTCGCGACTTGGTCACCGGACGAGAAATCTGGTCGGTCGAAATTTCACAGCCAAGTGGACGTGGATATTCCTCGGAAGGTTTTTATTACGTGCCACTTTCGACCGCAGCCATCGCCGTCATCAATCTTGAAGATGGCACTCTTCAAAGCACGATTCCCTCACAATTTGATCGCATTCCCGGCAACCTTGTTGCGGCCGACGGCGTTGTGGTTTCGCAAACGAACGATCGAATTTTTCGCTACTTCACACAGACTGAGATTGAAGAACAACAAAACGGCAATGATCGCGAAGCCCAGATCTTGAATGGGGAACTCGCGCTTCTCGAAGGGGATTCTTCCACCGCCATTCAAAAACTACTCACCGCATATGAAGATCAAACAGACCTGCGCCTTCACGAGATCTTGGTGACCTCTCTCCTGCAGGGTCTGCGGGAAAACTTCGAGGAGTACCAAGTCCATGTCGATTTACTGAAGACGATGACTCAAGGAACCGAGAAAACTTCGCAACTGGAAGAAATTCTCGCAACGGGATTGGCTCAATCGGGAAAAAGACTCGAAGCATTCCATCACTTTATCACACTGATTGAGAAAGATCATTTTCTACTCAATCAACGGCGTACCCGAATTCGCAGCGATGTGTGGACTCGCGCACAACTCGAATCTCTTTACCAGAATGCCGAAGCCGACACAAAAAAACAGATGCAAAGCACTCTCGCCGCTTTCATCGAGCGGCTTCTGATGCAGAATGACTCAAAACAAATTGCCTCTGCAACGACAATTCTGCAAAATCTCCCCGGTGCTCAAAAACTGATAAAACACCGGATGGCTCAGCTCGATCCTTACACGGAAAGTCTTGAACTTCAGCAACTGCTGTTGATCGCAGAACAGTCTGCTGAAGAATCTCTTCGTTGCGAAGCGGTCGCTCGACATTATCGTTTGTTAATGAAGCTTCAACGAGTCGAACAGGCGGCTCGGTTACGAGAAGTGTTACTCACTGAGTTTCGCGATGTCGTCTGCCTGGAGGGCATGACGGGCGCCGATTTGGCCGAATGGGGACTCGAAAATCGCTTGTTAAACGAATACCTGGTCAACAGACATCACCCTTGGACAGGGCGACCCATTACAGTCACAGCTTCCTCAAATGGATCGATGCTACCGGTCTTGCATCAAATTCCCGTGGAAGGAAACCCAGGGCTATGGGAGGGTTGGTCGTTCTGTCTCTCGACTGATCGCCCTCCCCGCTTTTATGCGATTGACGAGTTTGGGGAAAAACGATTCGACCTGGCTCTCACCATGGTCCAGCAAACTCCGGGATCGATCCTCGCTGATCGAAAAATCTATTTTCACGGGCACATGGCAGTGCTGGTTTTCTCGGACCAGTTTTACGTGTTTGATCTCTTCCAGGAAGGTGACGATTGCCTGTTACATGGGCCTCACGATCTCAAAGAACCATTGATCGGATTTCGGTCACGGTCTCCCCAGTCGGCCATTCTCACAGAACGAACACTTGCCACCAATGGTCACCCGGCACAACAGATTCGGGACATGTTCGACGAACCCATCGGAATGATCGCTCATCTCAATTCGGAAATGATCGTCTTCCAACGGGATCGCAAACTGATCTCCATCGATTGGCAGAACGGCGAACTTTTATGGTCGCGCGAGATCGGCGCACATGGTCAATCTCTGTGGGGGACCAACCAGTTCATTGCCTCGCTTCCGCTCAACGGCCGGTCTGTGAAAGTCTTTCGCACCATTGATGGAGCACCGCTGGAGGAGTTTTCACTCTCGGGTGACCGGCGACTCATGGCCACTCAAGGACAATATTTGATCGTTCAGGAGAAGGTTCGCGAAGCAGCCGATACCGTTGATCGCTGGGAACTTTCGGTCTATGACCCTCTGACACAACAAAAGGTCTGGTCGAAAGCCACCGAAGAGACTCTGCTGATGCAAACCTGCGAACCGGGAATGGTCGGCATCCTCGAACAACGGCAACAACAATTTCGATTACTTCAAGTCAAAGACGGAACCGAACAATACGCGGTCAAAATTGAGACGGCCCCGAGAGATCTTGAAGAAAAAGACCAGGCGAACGACCTGCAAATTGAAGCCTTCTTTCTCAGCCGCTTGCAGAATGGCTACCTGCTCAACATTCTCGAACATCGAAGTCCTGAAGATAATTTCAGTGTTGCCACGGCGAATGAATTCCATTTTCCCGAAGTTCACGGCGAAGTCATTTCCATCAGTGACGAAGGAAAGACACGCTGGCGAAAACGAATCAATCACCAGGCGTTCGATCCCGATCAACCCGTCTCTTCACCGGTCGTCGTTTTCCTTGCCAAACGTCGTCAGCGACAACAACGATTTGTTTCCACTCCGCAAGAAACGTCGATTGATGTCCTCAATCTCAAAACAGGGGAATCGATCTACAATCAAACCATTACCAAACATTTTTCCCGCTTGATGACTCTCGCACAACCACAAAAAGAGATGGTGATCCTGTTCGACAGTCGAAATTCTTTCCTTCTGAATTTTGGTGAATCGACACCCAAGCCCACAGAGAATTCAAAGTAAATCCCACTCGTGAGAACTGAATCACTCAGTCTCATCGAACCTGCCACTGTTCAGTCCTTCCTCCCTTTTCTTCCCTCAGTAGTGATCATCGGCAATGCATAATTCCAACCACGATCAATCTTGTCTTCTATTTATTGGGTTATTGATGTCCGTCTTATTTGTCAGCGGATGTTCCTCTAAGGAGGAATCTCCGCAAACAGGAAACGACGATTCGAAGGCCGCAAACTCCGCCCCGAATGCCGAGGATGTTCCCCTTCCCGCATTTCCGACAGGTCTCTGCCGTATCTACGGTGGCGATTCGGCATCGTGGGTACTCGTCGATGGACACCCCGCGCAAACTTCTCTAGGCGAATATCTCTCTCCTCCGTGCGAAGTAAAAATGGAGCGAGGAAGTCACACAATTTCGTTAACGCGGCCCGGTTATCAAGATGTCCAGCGAGTGGTTATTGTTTCGGAATCTGCAGAGGTCAAGTTTCCTCCTCTGAAAATCGCCACTGCGAACTCTATTGTAACGGCCAATACCACCTTGTTTGAGTGGCCGGTCGGGAAACCGTTTCCTTTGAGTCAGGTGAACTCTCTCGGTGCTGAACTTGATCCCTATCTCTCCAAAGATGGCCTGACCTTATGGTTTGCTGGCGACCGCGACGATGGAAGAGCAATCTACGTCTCGAATCGAGAATCGATCTGGCACGATTTTAATCCACCGCAATCGTTAATTCTCAGTCGAAGTCCGAACTTACCCGCCAGCCCCAGCGTGACGCGTGACGGTCTTTTCATCTATTACGCTCAGCCAGAAAACACGCGCATCGTGTCGCTCAATCGGGCAGGGCCGTTGGAAGAGTTTCGCAATCGCAAAAATGTCCAATTTGAAAAAGAGGCCCAGTCGCGTTGGATGACGGCTCAAGTGCTTCCCGATCATTTGCGGATGTATTGGACGGCTGTCACCGACAAACAATCCCAAGGATTCGCGGCGGTGCGAACTTCGCCATCAAGTCCGTTCAGCGAACCAATTCCGTATCGCTTGCCGGGCACGATTCCCGTGCTCTCTCCCGATGGCTTGAGACAGTATCAGTTTGATGGAACCTCTTTACTTCGATCCCGTCGGTTAGACGCTTCGAACGAGTTTTCCAAACCTGAAACGATCCACAAACTCAGCCTGCCAGAATTTGAGCAGCAAACCTATCGTCGCCAATTTTTTGTCTCTGCGGATGAAGAGTGGATGGTTTATAGCAACGGGGATGTCGCAACAGCCGATCTCTATCTGGTTCGTCTCTCAAAATTAGCTGGCTGGGGAGTCGCTCCGCTCGGCAAACCAATTCCACCAAAACCCATTGAAGTGGCCAAAACACCGATGAGAGAAAAGATGCAGGCCAAAGACATGAAGGCTCAACCTGACGACTCGGCACCGGCGGTTGACCCGAGAAGCCTGCCGTTACCTTATCAGGAATATTTTTTGAAATGGCAAGAGGCACTCGCCCAACGCGACCTGAAAACTGCGCGCCAATTGACGCGCGATGCTCTTGCCGACCCCACCTTTTCAGACTCTCGCACAATGCTCCAACAAAACAACGCCGTCATCCAAAATATTGAATCCATCTGGACGCAGCTCGAAGCTGCCGCCCAAGAATTGACTCCCGATACAACAGTCCCACTCGGAGCCGCCAGAGCACGCTTCGAAAGTTTTGAAGAGGGAGTCATGACGTTTCGTCTCGGTGACAAAAGTATCACACGACCTCTCCGCGAGCTTCTCCTGACGACCATTATCAATCTCGTGCAGAAACATGTTGACCGCGACGATGGCGAGTCGTTTCTGTCGTTGGCTTACTTTGTTTTATACGACGCCGATGGCAATGAAGAATTGGCGATGAACCGTGTCGAATCATACCCTGATCGACAAATCGAATTCATTGCCGAGATCAACCGTCATCCACTCCACCGTGCGGAGTTGGAACTCGCTCGCGAAAACTATCCAGCCGGGGTCGTTCTGCTCCGAATGGTTCTCACCAATTATCCCGAGAGCGCTGCGGCAAAGACCGCAGAGAAATTGGAACAAACGCTTTATCGTTTGACCGAGTTAGAAATGGTCGGCAATCGCCAGTGGATTCGAGACCCCGCCATTGGGCAGTACGAAGCCAAACCAGATCGAGCCGACAATGCGTATTTGAAGTCTAAAAAAGCATACCGCAGTTTTGAACTCCAATTTGAATGGAAGACCGTCGGTCGTGTGGGGCAGGGAGGCATCTACTTCCATTACGATGACGATGGCCCCGTCTTTAGCAATGCGTATAAAATTCACCTCGCCGGTGATTACGGCGTCTCTGCCGACCAATATTGCACTGGTTCGTTATTCGGATTGGAAGCTCCCAACAAAAATGCCGCGAAGCCACAGGATGAATGGAATGCCGCGCGACTCATCGTACGCGGCAATTCCATCATGTTTATCCTGAATGGCGAGACCGTCCTGGAAACATTTGCCCTCAGCGAGGAACTCCCCGAAGAGGGCTTTGTGCTTCTGGATGGAGTGACCGGCGGAATCATTTACCGCAAGGTCTTACTCACCGAATTACCCTGAATCAGGGTCGAATCGCTTCTTCTATCATAAAGAGCAGATTCATCGGAACAGAGGTCATCAAAGGCACGGGGATTGAAGACCGCGACTCGAACATCAACCCTGTCTCTGTGCGAACGACCCAACTGCGGGCTTCTTTCATGTAGGGAAGAATGGCTTTGGAAGACGGGATCGAAAAGATGTCAAAATCAAACCCTTCACGCTGAGACTGACTTAGCCCTAGCTGAGCGCCAAAGGGAATCACAGTATAAATCAGCTCCACCAATTTATCCGCTGCGAAAGTCCCATAGCTGATCACTGTGCCTTTCGGAGCCGCTTTGCCGAACTTGTCGGCATAAGACGAACCACCCTCTTTCAGAAATCGCAAGTGGGCTTTCAAGGCTTGAGGGTGCAAAGAGATCAGAAGCTGTTTGTCGGTTTGACAGAAAGCAGGAGCGACGGGAACATCATCGCCAATCGTGTTCACAAAATAGACTTTGTGACCGAGAAATTCGCGCTCTTCCAGAAACACGCCACGACGTGAATATTCGTTGCTGCGATCGCCGGGCAAAAAACCATCTAACATCTGCATCAATTTCGTGAAGATTTTGTCCGCTTTTTCCGCATCGGTCACTTCAACAGCAAAGGTTAACGACGTGGCAAATAACCCACCCGCTGCGGGTGAATCGAAGACCGTCATTTGCTGACCGTACGCTTGCAAAAATTCATCCTCGATGGAAAACCCAAGATCGTTTTCGACTTGCGATTCAATCGCTTGATAGTTTTCCATCAGTCCCGGCTGAACTTGTTCGATCAATGTTGTGACGGTGTCGCGGACAAGGGGAACATCGAGCGTGAATGACGCCAGAAAATCGCAATCCGCGGGAATCTGATTGAAGTCTTTTGCTGTCAATCCGCGACCAGCCGCCAATGACAGCAATCCTGCGGTTTGACCACCCGTTTCGAGATGAGTGCGTGTGGCAATCTGACCATCAATCACGCCTGAAACGGTCACGCAGTTGTTCAGCTCTCCAACGCCTAGTTGCTCAATCATGACAGTGGCAATGGCTCCAAATGGTCCCGCCAGCTTTAGACCTTCGTCTCGGATTCGACCCAAGTTAAGCCAGGTAATACCGCCGATGCGATCCATTTTGATGGCATCATAATTCTTTGCGAATGCTTCTAACTCTCCCAGACCTTTCACTTCGCCCTTCAGTCCGGCCAAAGCGCGTTCCAGCGAACCTTCTCCCAAGGCGAGAATGAAGTAGTTACCTTCGCGATCAAATCTTGCCGTCTTCAACCGCCATCGCCTTCCCCGTATTGTCACCTGCATGTCGACAGACATCAACGCCAACAGGTGTTGTTCAGTTTCATCGGCCTTGTCGCCACCGTTGATGATCAAAGTGACATTCAATCCCCCGGCGAGATCCAACCACTGTTCGTTTTGCAATCGTTCTTCGACATTTTCTGGCGGTGAATAATCGACGTAGAGACACCCAGATCGACCAACCAGATCGAGAAGCAGGGGAGGTAAATGTTCGGCCAGTCCTGGAGGCGCACCTTTTGCATTTTTCTCGATGAGTGACATCACGGCAGACTTGAGATCGGCAATCATCGTGGTGATTTCGGGATCGGCCACAAGTCCATCAACTCCCTCTCCCCCTTCTTTTCCTTCACCTCGAGTCGCCCATTCTGTGTAAATCAGCGTTTGTTCGGGAGCACAATTGAGATAGGCCGCATCGCGCTCTCCGGGAGGAAACGCCACCAATCCACCCCCCATTCCTGCGAGACCCACCAATAACGCCGAGAAAATTCCGACTGAAGCCATAACTTTTTACTCCACAAATGCTGTTGGAAGTACGAATGCCCGAGAATACACAATGTCTTGAGAGGCAAATTAAAAATGTTGTAAACATAGACTGGATCAACTGTTAACGATTTTGATGATATCCGAGTGTCTAGATAATCGCCACCAGCCAAGATCTGTGATGGCAACTTTCCTAAGAATTCGTTGAGGGTTCAGAATTCTTGGGAACTTTCCTAAAATTAGCCTCTCTAATATCAAAGTGGATCAACGATTCACCAACCTCCGACGATAATCACCTCATTGCCCACCAGAGGTGAGAGAATCGAGAAAAACGTCCCCACAGTAGAATTTCCGGTTCTCACAACAACCAAAATCGTACTAAAATCAATCCTGCCAGATACTTGCAACTAGAGCGTACCCTCCCATGAGTGAATTTCCCTCCCATGAATTGATTTCGGCTTACGTCGATAATCAGCTCTCTGCACAAGAGAGGGAGGAAGTCGATGCGCTTTTGGAGAGTTCTGCGGAGGCTCGAGCCGAGCTGGAATCTTACCAAAAATTAAGTTCCGTCCTGAAAACCTTGCCCGCAGAAAATGCGTCGGAAGACTTGGCGAGTCGCGTTATTGCTCAGGCCGAGAGACAATCTCTACTGGGAACAGCCACGACGCGAGCGGAAAGTTCAGAACATTCAAAATCGAATCGTCGATGGACCATTTCCATGGCGTCCTTTCTGGCAACGGCCGCTCTGCTCTTTATTGCTCTCACCCAATTTCAGCCACCCGCAGATCGGGCAGAGCTTGTTGCCACCAACGAATCTGCCGAATCCCCCTCTGAATCAGTTTCCGACATGGAACTCTTGTCTGAAGTAGAAATGATTACGGCAGAACTCTCGGACGCAGATGCCGGCATGGGCGGAGCCGGTCTCCCGGAACTGATGGATGCCCCCGATCGATTCAGCGTCGAATTTGGAGACAACGGCTTACTGAAACTGATCAACCCACAAAACCTCAAAACGGCTGAGATCGGTGACACGGTCGAGGGTTGGCGTTTCGACGAAGATCGCGTGGTCGTCGTTCAGCTTACCGTCGTTGACCGGGATCAGGTCTTGAACTCGATGCAGGTTCTGCTGTCCGATTTAAGTATTCCTTACGAATCGGGAGCCGAAAAATCAGCGAAGGATGAGAACGGAGATTTTTACGCCGTCTATGTTGAAGCGGATAGCGAAAAAATGACGACCGCATTACGCGAACTTCAGGAAGACATGAATATCGGCGAGATGTTGGTCTCAGCCAACGTCAATTCCAACGACCTGAATCCTTACTTCAAAGAGCAAGGCTATGCTTATGTAAAGTCAGGTGAACTCAACAAAACAAAATCGGCAACCCGCTTTTCGATTCCTCCTGAACCGGCCGCAGCACCGATCAAGCCCAGTAAGAATCAACCAGCCAGCGATCCTCAAAGTGAAAAACCACGAACTCTTGCTGCCACTGCTCCCAAGTCAGAGATGGACGATAAAGACACCGCTTCCTTTTTGTTATTCCCTCCTCCACCTCCACTTCCCGAACGCATGTTGGCCGATGACAATGTGAAACTTTCGATTGCCAAGACGGCATCCCCCGAATCATACCGTCAGCTTCAATTACGGCTCCCCGAAGCGGTCGCCAACCAGATGATTTATCGACAACAGTCCGACCTGAACGGTCAAATTGGACCTGCTTCGATTTCAAACGGTTTTGCGACAGATCGTGCTGAAGAATTGAAGAAACTCAATACACTTAACAAGCCATCTGAATCAGGCAACGCAAAGCCTCCAGCCGTCGCAGGCAGAGAATCGGGGCAGAAAGAGTCTTCGCTCAAGCGGAAGTTGGAGGCGAACAATTCTCCGGTACCTCTACAAATTTTGTTTGTGCTGACTCCCCAACAACCATCGACACCACCTGCCGGCAAAGTTCCGAACCGCAAGTGATCTCGATTTTTCATGAAATCGGTCGCGCTGACCGTTAAGATGAGAGACATTCACCGTTTCTCATTTGTTGGGGTTCTCTCATGTGGAAGTCCGTGCTGGCCATTCTTTTTTTCGTTTCAAGTTTCGCAACATCCATCATTTCGGCAGCCGACCGACCCAACGTCGTCCTGATCATGGCCGATGATTTTGGGTACGAATGTTTAAGCAGTAACGGCAGTCTCGATTACAAAACTCCCCATCTGGATCAACTGGCTGCGGAAGGAGTTCGCTTTGAACACTTTCACGCGCAACCGATTTGCACACCAACACGTGTGAAGTTGATGACCGGTTTATCTAACAAGCGAAATTACATTCGATTCGGTCGATTAGCCCGCGATCAAAAAACCTTCGGCCACATCTTCAAAGACGCCGGCTACAAAACCTGTATTGCCGGTAAATGGCAACTCGGCAATGAAGCCGATGCTCCCCAGCATTTCGGCTTCGAAGAATCGCTGCTCTGGCAACACACTCGCGGACGCTCCGACCAAGGATTCGACACACGCTATCCCAACCCTCGTCTCGAACGGAACGGCAAGCAAATCGATTATGAGGATGGAGAATTCTCTTCCAATCTCTTCAGTGATTTCCTCAATGACTTCATCACTCAAAACAAAGAAAAACCGTTCTTCGCCTATTACCCCATGGCACTCACACACTGTCCCTTCTGTCCGACGCCCGATTCTGAAGATTGGGATCCGAAATCTCATGGCTCGAAAGATTACAAAGGCGATCCCCAATACTTCGCCGATATGGTCGGCTATGTCGATAAAACGGTCTCAAAGATTGACGACAATCTGAAGAAGCTCGGCATCCAGGAGAATACGTTATTGATCTTCATTGGCGATAACGGCACCGATACCCCCATCGTCACCAACACCACCTTCGGAAAAATCGCCGGAGCCAAAGGAAGCATGAAAGATGGAGGCAACCGTGTGCCGTGTATCGTCAGTTGGCCTGGACACATTCAAGCGGGAAAAGTCGTGCAAAATATCGCCGATCTCAGCGACATCATCCCCACGATTTGCGAGGCGACGGGGATCGAGTTGCCGTCAGAGATTCCTTTCGATGGAGTCGGTTTTCTACCAACGCTGAAAGGAGAAACGTCTCCTCATCGAGAAGCCATTTATATGTGGTACGCTCGCAACGGCGGCACCAAAGCCGAAATCTTTACACGCAATTCAGAGTACAAGCTGTACTCGACGGGTGAGTTCTATCACGTCGAGCAGGACCGTTTGGAAAAGAACGACCTTTCTGCCGACAAACTCTCTGCCGATATCAAAGCCGTCAAAAAAATGCTGCAAGCGAAGCTCGATGAATTCGCGAAGGTCGAGTATCTCGGCGAGACTGCTGAGAAAGGCCCGCCAGCGAATAAGAAGAACTCTAAAAATAAGGTGACGGACAAGTAATCGATGTTGCGGCGGTAGGCTGGGACTGGTCCCAGCTTTTCTCATAAATCGGACATGGCAAAGGAGTGCTGGGTCACGACACCGCGTCCGAGCACATACTCGACAGAGAGGCTCCTGCCCTACAAACTCTGCAAATACTAACCGTCGTCGTGAGACATGGCCTCAATCAAAAGAACTCATTATCCTTCTTCTGCGGTGCAAACGGATCCTCGTTCTCAGCATCAATCGGGCCGTATGGATCATCGGCGGGCGTCTGCGGTTCTTCCTTGATCTCTCTTTTCGGAGGCAAGTCGAACGGCGACTCTTTCAAAGACTCACTCTCTGCAGGTTGTTTCTCGGGAACCGGTTTTCGCTCCGGTAGCGGCCCGAAGTTGCCGGGAAAACTCGGGAAGTCGTCGGTCGGTTTTGATTCTGGTTTCAGTTTCGAGTCAGATATCGGTTGTTCGGCAGGGATTGCTTCTTTGATGACCGGTTTCTCGACCGGTTTTGCTTCGGCAGCATCTTTTAATGAACGAGGTTTTGCCGAGGGTCGCGCGAAAGGCTCATCAAAACTTTCGGGAACAAGCGTCGGTTGAGGTTGTAGGCTGCCTCGTTCTCGCCAATTCGGCTCTTCATCCGGCAAGGGCTGTGGTTGAACAAACTGATCGTCGTTGATTTCAGGTGTCGGTGTTTCAATTTCTCGGGCTTCAATCTCGCCGTTCCCGATGATCACAAATTCACTCTGTCCTCCAGCATTGGCACCTTCGTCGGTCACCAATGAAGCTTGCAAATTCGCACCACCGAGATCTTCCGTTTTCACGTGTAGTAACGCCCGTCGTGTCTGACCAACTTCGAGTTGTTTGTGAAAGAACTCAAACTCTTTCCCGAAGCGATGCCACAAGTTGCCCGTCAGTTGCACATCAATTAACAGATTGTTGAGCGGCACTTCGCCGGTGTTCTTCATCAGAAAGACAATCTGATGATACTTTTTGTATTGAGCGGCCGGTTCACAAGTAAGAGACAATTCGATATCGGCACGCTGAATCAATGTTTTGGCCGACGTTGATCGACCGATATCAATCGTCGTGAGAAGTTTGACTTGTCCCTGAAGTGTTGGCACCACGACCATCGGAACGGTCCACCGTTCGCGAGGTTGAAGACCTTCAAACTCCCATCGCAATGTTCGATTCTCAGCCGCATGAACGGCAGAGGTGTCGCGCAGTTCCACCGAATCGGGCAACTTTTGTTGCATCACAACACGATCAATCGATGAGGCTCCCGTGTTGGTCACCGTCATCTCGTAAGGAAGCAGCAGCGATTGAGTTCCTCGACGTGGTTGAGTGGTCACGTAAGACGCGGTGATCGCTCCACCGGGGTTCGCTTCGAACACATAATCACTCGGTCCAAACGGCTCCAGCGGAACCAGTTTTTGCAATTGCGACCATGCGTCGATTTGATCACGATTTAATAAGTCAGATTGCTGCCAGTTTGTGCGGACCAAATTGAAGCCCTCGTTGGGAACAACGGGAGGATCGCCGCCCGTCACTTCAAATTGCGTACCCTGATTCTTTTCTGGCGGGCCGGGAAGCAAAATCACTTCCACATCGAATTTGTCTTCGACGCGTGGAGGTTCGGGTTTGAGTTCCGGTTCAACCTTTGCGACGAATGTCGGTTCGGGTTTGAATTCCGGCTCAGGCTGTTTTTCCACCACTTTGTTGATGGGTTCGAGAGTCTTGGGGAGAACGATCTGGGCATCTTCGGGCGGTTGTCCATTGAACAACAGAATGATGGCCAGAATGAGCCCCAGGGTTCCCGTTGTTCCGACAAACATCCACAAATTGCGTTTGGGAGAAGGAGGGCCGAACAAAATTGTCAGCCGATTGGTTTCATCATCTTCTGACGCACGCGCAACCACATAGTTTGTTCGAGTTTTCGCTGCTGAAACAGTCTGCGTTCCAAACGATGATCGTTTCGTCTGGTCCATAATCCGGTACGTGGATGATGTTCCCACGCCGGCTCTTGTCTCTGGTTCCACGGGAGGGTTTGTATCCACCACGGCTTCAGAGTAATCAGCATGCATGCTCCTTTTAGTATTCAGATCGGTGATTTCCGCTGAAGACGACGGCAAGTTTGCATGGGTTCTATACGAAGGGACCTGTGAGTAAGCGGTGTGTCTTTGCGCATCTGCGTCGTAGATTGTTGATCGCTGAACCGGAGACTGGGCTCGGCTATCAAGTGTTAGATGAAAGAAGAAGCGACGAAGCTGCAGCCAGACGTACAAAAAAGGCTGTGTCAGTCGCTGAAAGATTGATAATTTTGTTGAGTGGCTCACTCATTAATCCCTTATGTGAGCGGAATTCCCGGCATTTCACCGGGAGGACTTCCTGTCCGAATGTAATATTTACCAGATCAATCGAAATGCAAGAAGACCAATTCCGGTATCGTGGGCTCTTAATCGCCGCGATTCAAAGACTGCCACTTGAATCAGGGACCGATCTGCTTCAAGATGTAGTAAGTCTTGAATTCAAAACGAGTTGCCGACAATTACAGAGGATGCTGTCATGTGGAACCGTCATCTTTGCTACTCAATGAGTCTGATTGTCGTTTTCGGCCTCTCGACATGGCTTCTTGCCGAACCTCCTCTCGGCCTCAAACCGGTCAAGGTTCCCAAAGACAATCCAATGTCTGAGGCGAAGATCGAACTTGGCAAACAGCTCTACTTCGACCAGCGACTCTCAAAAGACAACACTATCAGTTGTGCCTCCTGTCACGATCCCAAAAAGGGCTGGAGCAATGACGCAGCCGTCGCGACGGGAATTGCCGGCCAAAAAGGGGACCGCAGCTCACCCACCATCATCAACTCCGCGTATCACCGCTTTCAATTCTGGGACGGACGAGCCGGTAGTCTCGAAGAACAAGCGCTCGGACCGATCCAAAACCCCATCGAGATGGGCGAGACATTAGAAAATGTCGTCAAGAAGTTAAATGCCATCGAAGGATACAAAACACAGTTTCAGGATGTCTTTGGGACCGATGTCACTTCTGAAAATCTCGGCAAAGCGATTGCCGCTTTCGAGCGAACCGTTCTTTCCGGCAATTCTCCCTACGACAAATATAAAGCTGGCAATAAAGATGCGCTCACAGAATCGCCCGAGCGTGGCATGAAACTCTTCTTCGGCAAAGCCAATTGCTCAGCCTGTCACACTGGCTCGAACCTCAGCGATAATGCCTTTCATAACATTGGCGTAGGAATGGATGCTGAGAAACCGGACGAAGGTCGCGTAGCGATCAGTAAACTCGGCGGAGACACGGGATCCTTCAAAACTCCCGGCTTGCGAGACATTGCCAGGTCGGCCCCCTACATGCACGATGGCAGCCTGAAAACTCTCGAAGATGTCGTCGATCATTACGTCAAAGGTGGCGTCGAAAACGAGTATCTCGACGAAGAACTTTTTCCCGTGAAGCTGACCGATGAAGAGAAACTGGATCTGGTCACGTTTCTCAAAGAGGGTCTTGCCAGCGAGAATTACCCCGATGTGGAACCACCCAAGTTGCCGTAGGGGGACAACTGCCGTAAGAGGTTGTTATAACACTGAAAACAGTAGCAACTGCGAGACACGGACCAACCAGGTGCGCTCACCCGAAGACATCTCACCCCGACTGAGAATCTTCGAGGTCTCGGCTTTAATGTGTCCCAACAGTAACAATTGAGACGTGCCGAGAGGTTTATGCTTTGGCTGATTCTCTAAGAGTCGCGTGGCAATGGTGCGGACGGCTCTGACCTCTTCAATCGATGGCGTGATTTCATTCGTCCAACTGGGAACATTTTTGTCGTCGGCAAGTTTCGCCGTCAATTGTTGAACTAAATCAGTTACCATCACGACTTGTTGGTAGCGAATTTTTTCTGCTGTGTCTGTCGGTTTGTGATAGTCGGGATGCTCGCCTGACGAGAAAAACAGAAACGGTATTTCGACATTCCAGAACGGCCCATAATCGCTGCGGATACCTATAAGATCGATTCCCAAGCGGGCGAGGTGTAATGTTTCGGGAGTTCTTGCGTCGTCGAGTGCTGCTGTCAATTGGGGGGAATGTTCGCTCCCCATCACAAACACCGTATTGAGATCAAGGCCCGCCAACGAGCGACCAATCATGTCGGCAACCAGCAAACATTTCATTTGTTCCTGCGGTACCGGTGGATGAGCGACAAACCACCGAGATCCCCACAACAGTCGTTCTTCGAGATCAAAACCGACAAACATCACACTCCGCTTGAGCTTCTGCGTTGATTGAGACAATACACGAGCTGCCTCTAACATCATGGCTGTGCCGCTGGCGTTGTCGTCAGCGCCGGGAAAAATCGCTCCACCACGTGTGCCTAGATGATCGTAATGTGCGGCGATGATGATGTAATCCTCACGCAGTTTTGGATCACTACCCGGCAACAACGCTCCGACATTACGCCCACCGGCAATTCCAAACTTTTTGCTACCCGGCACCGGCTGAAAGAAATCTCCTTCAAACAATGGTTCCAACTTGAGCGACTGAAATTCTTTTTTCAGATACTCGGCCGCTAATCGCGAACCAGCACCACTCCGTCCCGCCAATTTGTCACCCGCAAGAAACGCAATATGCTGACGAATGCGATCTTCGTCGACCTGAATCGGTTTCGGAGCGTGTAAAACAAGAGGACTCGGTGAGTCGGCTGCCGTCAGGCAAGAATTCAATGACAGCAATAAGATTAAGCTCAGCGCAAGGAATCGCATAAGATCCGTCTTTTGAAAGCGAATGGAGTTTCCCCGTCACCTTTCACGAAAATCGATTCTCGCTTCAGGCTCGTGAGAGTCTACTTTTCAAGTGTGAATATGGGTTGCCGCAGACACCAAAAAAGAGCAACTGGCTCTAAGTTATGCGAGATTCGTGATTTCAGCAAGATCCTCTTACGATGATCCGATTTCTCAGATACTTGACTCCCCAGAACACGAATTGTGCGGATTGTGCCGTTTGGGAGGAAGTTTCCTGTTGTGTGAGGGTTTGAATGTCCGATGAATAGCTTGGAGCGGAACTCGGTTCACACCGGACCGCGCGGTGCGTCATGCGTCTGACGGTTGTCAGATGAGGCGACGTACCCGCTGGTTACGAGTGGGCTGTGCGGGAGATGAAGGCTGGAGAAAAAGCCTATCTCGCGGTCCTCCGCAAAGACTCACTCTCCATGGACTCAAAGGAGATTTTGAAATGGTGAAACGGATTCTCACCTTCGCACTGACAATGTTGGCAGCAGCCGCGCTAAGCGGTTTCTGCGTCGGGAACCGTTCGGCAGAAGCCGCCGGCCCCGGCCAACCGACCGATTGGAATCGGTTCAATTACTACCCGTACGTGTATTATCCACACAACTTTCAGGCTCCGCAAGAGTTTGATCACATGTACTATCGGTATCCGGCCAATCGCCGTATCCCAGTCTTCAACAGCAACTGGCACAACTTCTATCTGATGGATCGCCCTTATCACACCGGTCACCACTTTATTCTGGATACGTTCTGAATCGGCAGGCCCGGACAGAGACATCCGAATGGAGGAGAGAGTCGCGTTTCGAAAGCTGGACCCTTTTTGGAACGCTGCCTAGGTGATAAAAAACGGACTCGGTTGCCAGTCAGCCGAGTCCGTTTTTTGCTGCGCGAAGAAAGCAGGGAAGCCTCGAATGTCGATTGAGAGTCGGATCTCCTCCCAAATTGGCCAGATCTGGGCGAATTCGCCTCGATGACGGTATTTCCGTCCCTCGTTGCCTTTCGGAACAGAGTCAAAACATCTACAATCGACGACTCGACTGAGTTTGAGACCAGAATTTGAGACCATTTGTCCCGCCTACGGGACGTTTTCGATAAGGAGCCAATCATGGCCAAGACACAACGCAAACTGAAAAAAGCGAATCACGGAAGCCGTCCGGCTTCTTCAAAGGCCCGCAAGCAAAAACGACGTAAATTCAAGACCTAATTTTTGCTGTTTGCACCACAATTCACGACTGACCGATGATTTTCGGTCGGTCGTTTTTTCATGCGCGGATTTCAACGTCCGCAGCCCGATACCTACTTTGCTTTCCGAGTGAACCGGGCTAACATGAGGTAATCGCATTCAACAATTTCCAGACAATTCTGTCTGCTTGCTGATCAAGGATATTGAGATGACGGACAACGGATCGAATCACCCGACTTCTTACACACTCCCCCCGTTGGGACTCAACCCGGCCACTCACGCCGAGGGAACCACGCCCGGCAGCTTTGCCAAAACACCCCAAATCAAACCGGGCGTCGAAGGTCGCTACACGTTCGCCTCTCCCGATACCCCAGGTATGCCCGATCCTTCCGACAAAACCGCCTGGGATTTCATGCCGGAAGACTGGTCATTGAAGGCCGGTTCCGAAAACAACTACGCTCACGCCGAGGCTTGGGAAGCACCTGCTGACTTCGAGGCAATCACGCAGCTCGAACATGCCCGCGTCGGCAACATCACACCCGAGATGCAAGGTGTCGCCGAACGCGAGCCGCATCTGACTGCCGAACAAATCCGCGACGAAGTGGCTGCCGGTCGGATGATCATTCCTGCCAACAAGGTCCATCTCGATTACAACCTCGAACCGATGGCCATTGGTCGTGCCTCCAAAACTAAAATCAACGCCAACATGGGCGCGTCTCCCGTCTCTTCGGGAACCGAAGAAGAAGTCGAAAAACTGAAATGGGCCGAACGCTGGGGCGCCGACACCGTGATGGATCTCTCCACCGGCGGCGATCTCGATGCCTGTCGTGATGCCATCATTCGCAACAGCACCGTTCCCATCGGCACTGTTCCCATCTACGCAATGATCATCGGTCGCAAAATCGAAGACCTCGACAAGCAGATGATTCTCGACACACTCGAACATCAAGCCGCCCAAGGCGTCGATTACTTCACCATCCACGCCGGCATCCTGCAGGAACACCTCACGCTCGTCAAAGACCGACTCATCGGCATCGTCAGTCGGGGCGGTTCATTGCTCGCCAAATGGATGATCGAACACGATCAGCAGAACCCGATGAACACCTATTGGGAAGAAATCTGTGACATCATGCGACGCTACGATGTCAGCTTCTCCATTGGTGACGGCTTACGTCCCGGTGGATTGGCCGATGCAACCGACGCCGCACAACTCGCCGAACTGACGGCTCTCGGTGATCTCACCGAACGGGCCTGGCGAAAAGGCATACAAGTGATGATCGAAGGACCGGGACACGTCCCTTTCGATCAAATCGAATACAACATGAAGCTCGAACGCACGCTCTGTCACGGAGCACCGTTCTATGTCCTCGGACCATTGGTGACCGACATCTTCCCCGGCTACGACCATATCACCAGTTGCATCGGCGCCACGTCGGCCGCCTATCACGGTGCCAGCATGCTCTGTTATGTGACGCCGAAAGAACACCTCGGCTTGCCCAAAAAAGACGACGTCAAACAAGGCTGTGTCGCTTATAAAATTGCCGCCCATGCTGCTGATGTCGCCTTGGGAATTCCCGGCAGTCGTGACCGCGATGATGAACTGACGAAAGCTCGCGCGGCTCTCAACTGGGAGAAACATTTCGAACTCAGTTTCGATCCCGACACGGCCCGCGCGTATCACGACGAAGACCTCGACGTCGATACCGACTTCTGTGCGATGTGCGGCCACGACTGGTGCAGCGTTCGCATCTCGAAAGAGATCCAGATGTTCGCCTCGGGTAAAGACGAAGAATACAAATGGGACAAAGCCAAAGTGACCGACGCTCTCAGCGACGATCAAAAAGAGATCCTCGAAAAGCGGGGCGTCCTTTCACCCGACGAACTGCACAAGTTGGCCAGTAAGACCAAAGGTGCCGTCGGTGCCGAGGACGGCAAAGCCGATTGCCACAGCGACTACGTCGACCCCGACACGGCTCAAAAAATCCAATCGACCCAGCTACCGGTCGTCGAAATTGATCGGTAGTACATAGCCCGATCTGCGCAAGCAGTCGGGATGTGATAGCCGTGGAGCGCAAGCTCCGCGGGCCGAGTAATCGTGAATCACTCTCAAGAAGCCGCCGTCGTGAGACGGCAGGGCCGGTGGTATTTTGGAATGCAAAACGAGTAGGGCCGGTTCCACCGGCCAGAGGAACTTTCTTTGACGCAAAGTCGTCGAAACACGAAGGAAGA
This sequence comes from Planctomycetaceae bacterium, assembly GCA_029243145.1. Lineage (GTDB taxonomy): Bacteria > Planctomycetota > Planctomycetia > Planctomycetales > Planctomycetaceae > JABURQ01. The sequence continues at coordinate 81,746 of JAQWSQ010000065.1, forward strand.
ATGACAATGATTGATAAAGCCGCGATTATTCTTTTTCTCAGTTTGGTAAGTACGTGTCTTGCTGTTGACGAAACTCAAGAACCCCCACTGAAATATAAATTGGAGATTAATGGTCAGCCGCACGAATTAACCTTGGGCCAAACTAAAAATTTGGAGGGTGAATATCAAAACCCAAGAGTAACCCTATCTGCTTCTCCTACAAGACAATTCACTTACGGGAATGTCTCTTTTCAATATCCAGCCTACTATGTTTGGAAAGCGCAGGTTGAAGGTCCAAGCGAGAAGAGATGGGTACTGTCAGGTAAGGATTACAAATTTATGTATATGACTATCCCTTACTCTATTACCAACAAACAATTTGCACTGGGTGTGTCAGAGCAGTTCGGAAAAAACCTCTTGAGATTGATGAAACAAAGCGTGTCGTAGGAAAGAAAGAGTATGAAGGGAATTTACTTTCCATTCAATTTGCAGGTGCTTACCTCTTCATGGAGGTTTATTCTCTTCCTTCTGAACATGGCTCCCGCTTTCTCGTCTTTCAACATAGTCCTTCTGAAAACAAAGTTTTTAATAAGAACAGCGATAAGGACTTTGACATGATTGCCAAGAGTTTCGAAGACAAGCAAGCAATAAACGAACTGCGAGATCCTTCTGGCAAGTAACGCCGGTTCCACCGGCCAGGGGAACATGCCCCATCCCCTATCTGATCTCCTTTCTCTGCGTTCTCCATGAACTCTGCGGTTGAAAATGCTGTCCACCTGATATCATGCGTTGTATTCAATCCGTGGAACTGAAATCAGGAACCAGCCAATAACCACAACCGTGTCAAAACCAACTCACTGGTTACTCCGCCTGCTCATGTGGGATGGCATCTTGCCCTTGGTGGTCTGGGCGTGTCCGGCGTTCTTCCGCTGGTGGCTCAGGAATAATGAGATGACAGTTTTGTCGATCATGCTCCCGTATGACTTCCTGAATCAATGCCATACTGATCAACGTCTTACGCACATCCCCACGCAAGCGAGGGCATGGCACCCAACTCAACCGCGAACGATGAACGCGCATAAAAACAGCCGACCGGTGGGGACATTCACCGGACGGCTGCAGGGACTTCAAAGACTCATAGGGTTTTTCTTATCGGCCGCTCCTCCAGCCAAAGTTGTAATGGCCGTTGCGGTAGCCGTAGTTGTATCCGCGATGTTGACCGTAACCGTAGTAACTTGGTCGGTAGTTGTGGCGGTAGTGGTTGTAATGACCGTGGTTATGGCCATGGTTGTAATGTCCACCGTGATTGTTGTGATGGCCGTGGTTTCCGCCATGACTTCCACCGTGGTTGCCACGATGATTGCCGGCTTCAGCAACTCCGGTCAAGGCGAGGCAAGCGGCGAAGGTCAGGGCGACAAGGGCTTTGGTTGTATTTTTCATCGTTCTCTTCTCTTTTCATAAAAGTGGGTGAGTGTTACTTAACACCCTCCCCAGCGAGAGAACGCGAGAACTGTTACAGGACTTCTGAGAAAAACGCCACAACCATCAAAAGAGCACGAAAAATAGGGGAAAGACCGGAAATAATCGTGGTGGAGAATGTTTTACGAGAGGGAGATCTTTCTGCATTGATTGCCGAAAAGTGATCAATGAGATGATTAGGAAAGCAGGAATACAGGAAGAGGATTTGTGAGAAACGTGTTGGGTGGCTGGGGCGTTATCAGAGCTACAGTCCAGAATAATTAGGTTTTTTGTGTTGTCTACGTTTCACTTGAACACGAACATAGCCCCAGATGAAAGAGGTTCTCGCTGAAGCTTCTGGAGCTATGGGTGATGAAAGTTCATTGTTCGCCTGATGCTCAATCGAACGTCTTCTGAATTCACAGGCTGTGAGCGCCCCCGCCACACATATTGAAATTTCTCCGCGACATCAGCGAACTCTGCGGTTCATCTTCTTTCACATCGTTTCCAACAGTGCGGGGAGGGTAAGACTCCTGTCGAACCACAATTTTCAACAACGCCACTAAGACAGCTTCACAAAAATGGCTCCGCAGGAGCGTCGCCCTCCCAGTTCATTTGCAATCTCTTTCGTCCTTTGCGTTTCATAAATCGGGAACGCTGATTGACGCTAATCTTCACTGATCAGAGCAATTTCAACGGATGAGCCAAGATGAGCGTTCTCCCCTTCCTCTGCGCCGCTGCGTGATTTAAAGTCTTTCACCTGGGTATATGTTTGCGTTTGGAAACTCAAAGGCTGCTTGGCAATTCATAGTTCCGTCTTCTTTCCACACTTATGAGAGCCCCAGCAACATAATTTGTCATTTCTCCGCGCTCTCAGCGAACTCTGCGGTTTAAGCATATACCCCTGCGTTCTTGCGAACGCATCTACGATCTCTTTCGTCCTTTGCGCGACTTAGCGTCTTTGCGACTTTGCGTCAAAAAATGATCTTGCCGATCATGCCCCACCAGAGTTAGCGTTCGTGGTTCGCCGACCGGCGACTCGATCTTTGGCAATTTGAACGTCATGACAACCCGCAGGCCCCCGCGGCTTGCGCCGCAGGGCTATCAGAAAAACACGTCCTGATAACATAGCATAGCCCCACTGCGCAAGCAGTTGGGGCCGGTTCAAATGTTATTGCGTGTCGAAGGTCATCTGTACGAGCCCGCGGAGCTTGCGCTCCACGGC
>JAQWSQ010000068.1 GCA_029243145.1 Planctomycetaceae bacterium
CGCACGATGAATGCCTGCAATGTATTGGGGCCGAACATGTCCGTCATCTGTGGCGACGGTTGACCGATGATCAGGCAAAGGTCGCGAGCGCGTTGTGTGAGTAAGGCCGTTATTCGCAGCAATTCGGAGTACAGCGGTTGCATGCGCCTTTTGTAGTGGGGACCTTTCTTCGCCGCGATGCGGTGGATGGCGCGTCTGTGGATGTTGAAATCTATTCAGGCGTGGACCGAAAAATATGGCGAACGCGAAATTTGGTTGGATAAGAGTGGGCCACACTAGTCGTTCAGTTTCCTGTTTTCGGTGCGGTAAACAAGAAAAGGAGTCAGCACTTGATGCTGTCGATTACGTCAATTTCTTCGAGTCCTCTTCTGGAAAGAGAAGTACGAGAATGCCAAAAATGAACATTGACATAGACTCATGATCTCGTCAGACTTAATTCCTTAAGTGGAACGCATTCTTTATATGGGATTAAGCGATGGCGGGTGTTTCAGAGCCAAAAACGGTGTTGGCCCCCGCACTCGAACGAGGCATGAGAATCTTGGAATGCTTATCTGCTAAGCCTCAGGGGGCAACACTCGCCGAAATCAGCGCGGCACTCGAAGCCCCCAAAAACTCAATGTTACGGCTTCTGCAAACACTCGTTGACTGCGAATACGTGATCCGCGAGGAGTCGCCTCCCCACTATCTGCTGACCGAAAAACTTCTTCGTATCAGTCATCCGCATGTTCGAGAAGTCAGTTTGGTCGAATGTTCGTTGGATGCGATGCGCAGGCTCAGAGATCAAGTTGGGAGAACGGTCCAATTGGGCATCCCAACAGGGGACGAAGGTGTCATCATCGAGAAACTGGAGAGCAAAGCCGCGATCCGGATTGGTGTCGAGATCGGGTTGCGTTTCCGCCTCCACAACACTGCTCCCGGAAAACTGTTTCTGGCCTTCCGCCCAGAGACAGAACGTCAGGCGACTATCAAGAGAATCAAGTTGGATCGCTTCACGAGCCGTACAATCACCAATCGCTCTGATTTGAAAAAAAAGTGCGAGCAAATTGTAAGCCAAGGATACAGTGCCGATTGGGGAGAAGCGGACGAGGGAATCAATTGCCTAGCCGCTCCGATTTGTGATCAATCGGGATCGTTGATCGCTGCTATCTGGGTTTCAGATATTGCTGGCCAGATGCCTAAAGAGGCATTCCCGGAAGTCGGGAAAGAAGTCGTCAGCGCGGCTCAGGAAATCGAAAGGAGAATCAAGAGATGATTCGTATGCCGCTCATTCTGTTCGTTCTCTGGATCCCTAATACGATTTGGGCTGACGACTTATTTGACTCGAAAATTGAACCTTTGCTCCGTGATCGATGTTTTGAATGTCATTCTCATGAGGAGTCAATTGAGGCAGGTTTGGCTTTGGACTCTCGGTCGGGCTGGGTAACGGGTGGAGATTCCGGTACGGCGATACTACCGGGCAAACCGGACGAAAGTCTGTTGATTAAAAAAGTCCGCTGGAGTGATGCCGAGCATCAAATGCCTCCAGAGAAGAAGTTGACTGCTGCGGAAATCGCACTGCTGGAAGAATGGGTGAAACGCGGCGCTCCCGATCCCAGGAAGTTGGCTGCTGCAAAGTCTGATGCACTCGAATGGTGGTCGCTCAAGCCACTCAATCCAACGGCCATTCCTAATTCCGACGTTCACCCCATCGATGCCTTTATTCAAGAGAAGCTGAAAGCGAACGAACTTACTCCATCCGTGGAAGCAGACCGGAGAACACTGATCCGTAGGCTCTCTTTGGATCTTCACGGCTTTCTGCCAACACCCGAAGAAGTCTCTGCATTTGAAACGGATAGCGATCCACAGGCATGGGAGAAACTGGTTGACAGAATGCTTGACTCGCCCCGGTATGGAGAACGGTGGGCTCGACATTGGCTGGATGTGATTCACTACGCAGATTCTCATGGTTGCGAGCATGATGTGAAGCGACCGAACGCATGGCGATTTCGCGATTATGTGATTGCTCGCTTGAATGAGGATGTCCCTTGGGATCGATTTGTTCGCGAGCAGCTTGCCGTGGATGCTTTTTATCCGGACGAACCGCGGCTTATGCCTGCTTTGGGGTTTATCGCGGCTGGACCGTTGGAACTCAGTCGAGCGTCCACTGCCCCGGTCACGTTTGATTATCTTGATCGCGATGACATCGTGACTCAAACCATGGCGGCGTTCGCAAGTACAACTGCAAACTGTGCTCGATGCCATACGCATAAGTTCGATCCGATTACTCAGGAAGATTATTACTCCCTTCAGGCCGTTTTCGCTGGAGTCGGAAAGGGTGATATCGAATACGATGCGAATGACGATGTCCATAAACGTCGAATTGAAATGGAAAGTTTGCTTGCTGCTACCGTCTCACATGACGCAAACATTCTACTGCAATCGAAATATGACGAAATCGTGAATCAATGGATTCAACTTTGGGAAATTGGTCAAGCGAACCCGGTGCAATGGCAGACACTAGACGCCAACGTGTTTCTCTCTTCTGGTGGAGCGACTCTCACCAAGCAAGACGATGGGTCAATCTTTGCGAGTGGCAAGCTTCCCGACCAAGAGGAATACGCCATCACAGCAGAAGTCAAACTAAAGCGGGTCACGGCCATTAAATTGGACGTCCTCAAGGATGACCGTCTTCCCAAAGGAGGACCAGGACGAGCTGAAAACGGAAACCTTCATTTGTCTGAAGTCGAATTTCACTGGTTTCCAGACGGAGCAAAGACACCCATCAAACTGAAAATTGCGCAAGCATCGGCAGATTTCGACCAAGATGGATGGACATCCTCTCATGCGATTGATGGCGACCTCAAATCAGGTTGGGCGATTTACCCTCAGGTCAATAAATCACACTACATCGTGTTTGAACTCGCAGTTCCCATTGACGCCACTCAAGGAGGGCGACTTGCGATCACCCTCAAACATCTTTATCCCCCAAAACACGTCATCGGGCGATTTCGCTTATCCGTCACGGAAGCCGAGGCAGTCGCGACTCGTATCTTGCCGGAAACAGTTCAGGAAGCACTCAAGAATTCTTCGGAACTGCGCACGCTGGCAGATCATACCTTGATCGCGGAAGTTGCACTCAAGAAATATGCCAGCAATATACTTGCGGAGTTGCCTGCACCGGCAGTCGCGTATGGGGTTTCGCCATACTGGTCTCATGCAAAAAAACATCCTGAACCCTTGGCCCCGAAAGTGGTACACCTGTTACGACGAGGCGAGTTCAATAAGCCCGTTCGAGAAGTCATTCCTGGCGCACTTTCAGCGATCTCCGGATTATCCGGGCGGTTTGAGGAATTGAATTCGCTGCCGGAATCTTTACGCCGCGCGGCATTGGCCGATTGGTTGGTTCATCCAGAAAATCCACTGACTTGGCGCAGTGTCGTGAATCGAGTCTGGCACTACCACTTTGGTCGGGGGATTTGTGATACCCCCAATGATTTCGGTCGCATGGGGGGGGAGCCGTCTCACCCGGAGTTGCTCAACTGGTTAGCGGTTTGGTTTCGGGACCAAGGTCATGGTTCGCTCAAAGAATTACACCGATTGATTCTGACGAGTAACACATGGAAGCAGGCGAGCGATTGGGGCTCTGTTCCAGTTCGAAATCTGGAAGTGGATCGAGAGAACAGGTTGCTCTGGAGAATGAACCGCTCTCGCCTTGATGCGGATTCATTCCGCGATTCAACCCTTCGCATTTCCTGTAGGCTCGACTTCACCATCGGGGGGGAAGGAATTGAACAGTTTGTGAAAACTGCCGGTCCTCAAGCCACACCCGCTCTGGATTACGAGCAATATGACTGGAATAGCAAGCCTACGAATCGCCGCAGCATCTATCGCGTGGTCTGGCGCGGCATTCCAGATCCTTTTATGGATGCGTTGGACTTCCCTGATTTGGCACTACTGACACCTAAGCGAAGCTTCTCCGTTTCCGCACTACAGTCTCTCACATTGTACAACAATAATTTCGTCCTTTCTGCCTCTGAATGGATTGCCGACCGAGTCAAACAAGAGGTGCCGACCGAACAATGGGTACAGCGTGCAGCTCAATTGTGTTGGCAGCGTACACCGACCAAGACGGAATTAAAATCGTTTGAAGCCTATGCCGAATCATACGGACTGACGGCACTCTGCCGAGTGTTGCTCAACAGTAACGAATACTTGTTTGTCGATTAGCCATGATAGAAACGCTTAACAGTTTGGATCGTCGGAACTTCCTCTCGAACACAGGGGGAGGTCTTTGCGGGATTGCTCTGGCCCAAATGTTCGCTCGTGAGCTATCGGCCAAGGTCGAAACAGGAAGTCCCGCGTTCCAAGATGGCCTACACCATATCCCGAAAGTGCGACGTGTTATCCAGTTATTCATGACGGGCGGTGCCAGCCCCATGGACACGTTTGATTATAAGCCGGAATTGGAACGCCTGCATGGTCAGAAGCTTGGTCCGACAGAAAAGCCAGAAGGCTTCACTGCGATGCCCGGCGCAATGATGAAGAGCCCGTTCAAGTTCAAACAACATGGCGAGTCCGGGCGCTGGGTCAGCAGTGTGTTTCCACATCAGGCGAAGTGGGTAGACGAAATGGCCTTTCTCATGGCAATGACTTCGAAAACCAACGTGCATGGGCCAGGTACATACATGATGAATTCTGGATTCCTCTTACCTGGTTTTCCTTGCATGGGGGCGTGGATTTCTTACGCACTCGGGAATCTGACGGACAACTTACCGACCTTTATCGTTTTGCCTGATGCAAAAGGATTGCCGTACAACCAACGTGGCCCATTCTCATCGGGTTTTCTGCCGGCTGTTCACCAGGGGACCGTTATCAATGCCGCGTCTCGTACGCCGGTTCCCGATTTGTTCGCCAACGAGCGTTATGAATTCGCTACCAAGGCAGCCAATCGAGACGGATTGGCTCTCCTGAATCAGATCAATCGATCACACGCTGAGCAGAGAACCGAAGACTCTCGGCTTGATGCCCAGATTCGTTCATACGAACTGGCTGCCAAGATGCAGTTATCGGCGCCGGAAGCCTTCGATATCTCGAAAGAAAGTCAATCGACACATCAGGCGTATGGTTTGGGACAAAGCGAAACCGATGATTTCGGTCGTCGGTGCCTACTCGCTCGTCGTCTTGTCGAACGCGATACGCGTTTTGTTCAAGTTTGGAGTGGTCCACAAGGGGCAACCGGCAACTGGGATAATCACGGCAGCATTCCCAACGAATTACCACCGATTGCCAGAAGTGTTGATCAACCGATTGCCGCGTTAATTGGTGACTTGAAATCTCGTGGATTGTTCGACGACACTTTACTCATTTGGACGACTGAGTTCGGTCGGACACCATTCGCCCAAGGGGGCGAGGGGCGAGACCACAATGGCGGGAGTTTTGTGACTTGGTTAGCGGGAGCAGGAGTCAATGCTGGCGTGGCACACGGTCAAAGTGATGACTGGGGATATAAGGCTGCAGAGGGCAAGACCTACTGCTACGACTTCCACGCCACAATCTTGCACTTGCTCGGAATCAATCACAAACGCTTAACCTTCCGCCAGAATGGTATCGATCGGCGATTAACCGATGTGCACGGTCACGTAGTCCATGAGATATTGAAATAACGATTTCTGAGTTTGCTACCAGAATTGGATCGGTCCACTCTTCGCTCTCGTTGACTTCAGGCTGCTGAAAAACCATTCTTTTTGGTGACGAACCAGCAGCAAGTCAAAGTTAGACATTGTCGTTAGTGGGGAGTACACTAAGTTCTTGAAAAAACCGAGTTAACTTCACCTGCAACCCAACAGGCAAACTTATGAGTGATCGAATTGTGATGCGTACCGGAGAGTCCCTTGTCGCTGGCGGACCTCCATTCACCGCGGCGGAACCAGAAGTTGTGATTGGCGAATTGGACGGGCCCGTCGGCACGGCGATTGCCACTTTGACGGGCGGTCAATCAGCCGGCCACTCGAAAGTCTTTGCCATCCTCGACACCGATATTCAAGTGCGGCCAGTGACTTTGATGGTTAGCAAAGTGACGGTCAAGAGCACGGCTTACACGAATATCTTAATGGGGACCGTGCAAGCGGCCATTGCGAACGGAGTCCTCGACGCAGTTCGAGCGGGAGATATTCCCAAGGAAAAAGCCAACGATCTCGGCATCGTCTGCTCAGTATGGCTCAATCCGGGCGCCGCCACCGATGAGAACCTCGACCACAAGGCGCTGTTCGAGATTCATCGCAAGGCGACGGCACAAGCCATCCACAAAGCCATGCAAAACGAACCTTCCATCGACTGGCTATTGGAGAACCAGGACAAAATTACCCATAAGTACTACCAACGGGGTCTCGACGGGACACTGTAGCCAGAGTCTGTTTTCGCTGAGAGTGAGTGAACGTCATAGAAAGTCATCATGGTGGAACGAGAAGAGCTTAAGCCGAATATGTTATTTGTTGAAGTGTCTGGAGCGGGACTTCCCGAAGTGGATGGTCTGTTCGTGCCGTCAACGGCTCCTCCGGCCGAATCAGAATCGGGGACGGTCTCGACTCTCGGTTACTGGAATGGCAAAATGGCATGGGATCGAGCCGACGGCAAAAGCGAAAGAAGTCCGGCCCTCTCGTATTCCAACAGCTACCAGTCATGGAGAATCTGTCGTCTCGATGGACATCTTGCCTACGACATGACCTGCGAAACTGACCTGCCGCCGACCGACAGAGACTGGCACGTTTACAAAAAAGGGGTCGCACCGGCTCCCCAGGTCGTCGTCCACTACTTCGATCCTCGGCTGCCTTGTCCCGAGCCGAACGTGGTCTTTGTGCTGGGAGGCCCCGGTGCCGGAAAAGGAACGATGTGCGAACTGGCCGAGTCTCAACTTGGTTGGACGCATTTTTCGACGGGAGATTTACTCCGAACTGAACTCGATAACGGAGGCCCGTCCGCCACCACCATCGAAGAAATTCTTGCTGCGGGAAAGTTAGTCCCCAATGAAATCACGGTGACACTACTCAAGAACGCGATGGAGCACGTGACGAGAACGACCGGCAAGAACAATTTCTTGCTCGATGGATTTCCACGTTCACTGGATAACCTGAAAGGCTGGTACGAAATATTTGGCCGCGACGTGGAACTGCCCAAGATGTTGTACTTTGAGTGTCCCATCGATGTTCTCGAACAACGGATTCTGGGTCGCGCGAAGTACACCGGTCGTAGCGACGATAATGTGGAGAGCCTGAAACTAAGATTCGAGACGTTCAAGGCGGAAACAATGCCGACGATTGAGCATTTCAAGAGTCTCGATAAGTGCGTAGAAATCGACACCTCTCAAGACCGGCAAGCCGTCTATGCCCTCGTCCAGAGCAGCCTTGCTGAGTACACTGACAGAGAGATCGCCGCCAAACCACTCACCGAAAGAGCCGAGATTCTTCTTGGCCTGCGCCCTTATCCCAAGTAATCGAAGAGGCGAATGTGCTGCTTGAGGTGATGCGATACCCGCTTCGGTGATTTGCGACTCTGCCGTAAGATTGTTGACATCCAGATCCTGCTGGACGAGAATATTGTCGTTCAACATATACAAAATGATTCTACGTAGTAAGAAGTTAGGCCGTAGTGCAGGACAGTGAATCACTATGTTGCGGTGAAGCCCTACGACATGAGCAATACTCTTGGCCTAGGTCAGGAACCCACATTAAGCCAGGAGGCGACATGAGTTCGATGAAAGAGTCCGCTGCAATGTTTTTCGATGTCTGCGAGTCGGGCGGAGGGTGGGAATCATGCCAAGAATTTTGCCACACCGGTGCCACGTTTTCGGCCCAAGCCGGGGCACTCGAGGGCGTTGAAACTGTAGAATCATATACCGAGTGGATGAAAAGTCTTCTCACTCCGATCCCGGACGGTAGCTACAAGCTAATGGCTTTCGCCGTGGACGAGGATCGCAACAGTGTGTCCGCGTACGCTGTGTTCAGCGGCACCCATACGGGCGAGGGCGGCCCGGTACCTCCGACGGGAAATAAGGTGGAAGCTGACTACGTGTACGTGATGGAGTTTGAGGGCGACCGGATTCGCCACATGACCAAGATCTGGAACGACGGCATCACCCTAAAGCAGTTGGGATGGGTGTAGGCGGATAGATATATGATCTTGCGGCCTATAACAAGCCTTGCTACAGACACGTCTTGCTTAGTCGCGGTGTTTTGTGACTTCTCTTGGACCACATATTTATTCGGAACTTGAAAGCGTCGTATTCCCGTCATCGGGTACTGGGTCACACGAAGAAGAACGTCGGCATTGGTCGTTCAAATCAATTCGGGAATTGGTCGGCCACCTTCTTGGATGATCGGGATCGGCCGGCCGGAATGGTTGATCCATTGAGATTCGAGATCGATGCCAAGGTGATGAAATGTTGTCGCGGCAAGGTCTTGCGGACGCACGGGAGCGGTCAAGATCGCTCCTCCGCGACGATCACTGCTGCCGATGGTTTGACCATGTTGGAAGCCACCGCCCGCCATCACCATCGACATGCTATTTGTCCAATGGTCTCGACCGGCTTCTTTGTTAATGACTGGAGAGCGTCCGAATTCTCCCAGCATCATGACGAGAGTATCGTCGAGTAGGCCGCGTTCTTCCAGATCAGTGATGAGAGCGTATAAGGCTCGGTCGACGCGAGGGATGAGCGGTTTGAGTCCTTTTTCAATTCCCCCCCAGCGAACATTGTCACCATGATGGTCGAAGTAGCCCCAGGCTCCGCTGACAAGCACGTAGGAAACCCCGGCTTCCACGAGACGACGTGCTTGCAGAGCTTTAGAACCAAGACTTTCACGACCATATTTATCTCGTGTCGCGTCACTTTCTTGAGAGAGATCAAAAGCGGCTTCGACTTTGCCCGAAAGTGTCATGTCGATAGCATTTTGTGAATAGCGGTCCATGCGTTCCATTTGATCGCTCTGGTCCAGTGATCGGCGTAACGAATCGAAGTGATTACGTAACAGGCTACGATCCTGCATCCGGGATGTCGTCAATCCGTCCGGCAGATGAAATTTACCGGCCAGTTCGTTTCCTTTGATGGGAGCAAACGCCTGTCCCATATTTCCCGCTTCCCAGACATCGGCTTTCCAGGAGTCGGCGAGTCCGACGAACGCGGGCATGTCCGGGTCATTCGGACCTCGAAATTTGGCGCAGACAGATCCCATGGAAGGAAAGCCCGCGCCATCCTTGCCGTCATTGGTGCGTTGCGCGAGTGGATTGCCGGCTTGCAATGTGATGGGGGTATGATTACTGGCAGAACAGTCGACGGAACGAATGATCGAGAGCTTGTCAGCGATGGAAGCCTGTAGCGGAAGATGTTCTGTGAAAGCGACGCCAGGTATTTTTGTGTCGATGGTGCTGAACGGGCTGCGGATTTCCTGGGGTGCCATAGGTTTGGGATCCCACATGTCAATTTGCGAGGGACCACCGGAGAGCCAGATGTAGATGACAGATTTGGGAGATTTATGAGGTCGTTGCTTTTCGTTGCCTGAGAGGCCATTTGTGAGGGCCATGCCTCCCAAGCCTGCAAATCCTGCTTGCAGAAATCCTCGTCGAGAACACGATTCCAGGATCGAGGGAACTGGAGGGAGAGGAGGCGATACACCGACAGATTGATGGTGAGTGTTAATCGCAGATGCTCGATTCTTCATGCCGTATCTTCCTCAAAGATAAATCAACAGTCGCTTATATAATATATCGAGCTTTTCTGTTTGTTTCTACGCCAATTTCTTGGGTATTTGTGCAGATCATCAGACCAATTCAGGCTTCAAACCTAAAGCATCACCTGGATTTGGGCGATTTTACAGAGCATGTGGGCATTGAGGACTTCAGTCCGTCTTCCACGGCTCGAACCTATCGGCTTCAGCCGATAAGAACTCAGTCAGCCACGTTCGAGGGATGCAAAGCAACCCAACGAATCGAATCGACAATGATTGACTCCAGCTTTTGATCGGCTTCCGGGTGTGGGCTGATCGAGATGATGCGTCCTTCTCCGAAACGTCCACTGACAATTGCCGGCGTATTGATCATTGTGCCTTGTTGAGGGGGATAGCGAACCTGTTCACTGCGGAACCAGGCGAGTGGCGTGTAGTCCTCGATTTCGGAAGATTGCTTGGGGGAGATGATGGGGCCGTTGTGGTAGTTGACGTCAAACTTTGGTGGAACATCCACGAAAATCTGTTGGCCGGCTTCACTGAGTTCGATCTCGATGCGGGTCGTCTCGCCGCGATACCACATTTGCTTGCGACCGATTCCCTCTATTTCACGCGAGCCTGTAAAAACGTGTGAATCTACGAGATTGAGTGACCAGGAATAATGAGCCGAACAGAGGTAAGCTCCCGCGCAAACACCAACATAACCTCCGCGATCTTTGACAAAGTGACGGACGAATTCACGACGTTCGTCTCCAAGAGCGTTCGCTTGTTTGCTTCCACTACCGCCGGGAAAAATCAGTAAATCGAATTGAGACAACACGTCGGGGTGAATGTCTTCAACGCCCAGAAAATGAATGTCGATGTTGTTGGCTTGGTCCACGATGCGAGGGATGTTGGTCTTACCGCTTGATCCCGTTCCGGGACCATCAAACAGACCGACTTGAATCGTCTCGGACAATGTTCCGGGAGAAACCAGATGCGAGCAATCATGGTCGATGAGACCAATATCGTTCAATAGAGAGTTGGCCATTGCTCGGTGTTGGCGAGTCCGCAGCGAAATCGGTTGGTCTTTGTAGGTTGTTTCCAGAATCATCGACTTGGCACCGAGATTGACAATGGAAGCGTTTGCCAAGCTTCCACTCACTGGCCCGCGTTTTAAAGGGACAAAGACATTGTTTGGGTCAGACACATGGTCGTTGACGGCCAACAGAGCACGTTCAATCATTGGATTGAGCGATTCGCTTTCGCGGTAAATGATTGTCGAACCAACCGAGCGTTTCTTGCCTTTCGATGGTCGATGAGAGTTGTGGAATTCGAAGCCTTCGTGGAGATCGATCACCCAGTCTGGCTCTTGGTTCTTGACGAATTTCCAGAGTTCCGTTGCCAATACTCCCTTTGTCGTAATCCCTTTGGCTGAATTGACCGAGAAATCACGATTCAGGTCTCGTAGTTCCCGGGAAACATTTGGCATGAAACGCGTGTTTGCCTGAAGTCCGGGGATATTGACCTTCGGAACGACGACGAGTCGGCCTTTGATGATCGGCCAGTGACGAATCTGCTCCGCGGCACGGAATCCCGCCGGTTCGTTCCCATGGATTCCACCTGTGAGAACGACCGTTGGTCCCTCAACGCCCGAGTCGATGATGTGGTACGGCGTTTCCCATGCCGTGTCTTTAGCGATATGCCCCTGAGATTTGGATTCACTCGCAACGACGGTGGGATTGAGGCATGCGATCAACGCAAACGCACAAAGAATCGAGAGTAGAAGGGGGGGCTTATTTTGGTGAGGCTTCATGGGTGTTTCCGAAGTGGAATAAAAAGAGAGGAGTAGGTCTCGTCTGACTGACTGGTGTGTCATTTCGATACGGATTATACTAAGGGAAATTCGGCGATTGAGCATAATAGATACTGCTCGATGAGCCATTCTTCTTCGCAATCAATTCATCAAAAAAGCCCAACGTCGGAAATGACGATGGGCTTGTGTTTACTCGATTTCAATGGACTCGACTCTCAGATAGCCGTATGGCAGTCCTGATTGTCGATGTTGACCTCCATGATCGGTTCCGCTTTGTTGAGCATACGGAGACAATCATCCGAGAGACTTTTCAAGACAACCGTTTTACCGAGATCGCGATATCGAGCACAGACGCCGTTAATGGCTTCTAAGGCCGAGTGATCGTAGACGCGAGTGTTCTTAAATTCGATGGTGACCGTCTCAGGATCTTCGGCAGGAGTGAATATTTCTTTGAACGTGGTGACGGCTCCGAAGAAGAGTGGTCCCGAAAGCTCATAGAGTTTTTCTTCAGCGTCTTCTTCGATCGTGGCTTCAATCTGATGGGACTTGTTCCAAGCAAAGACTAACGCAGAAATCACGACACCTGCAGCGACGGCAATTGCCAAATCAAAAGCCACTGTAATTGCAGAAACCATCACAATCACGAACATGTCGCTTTTTGGGATTTTGTTCCAGAGACGTAGACTTGTCCATTCGAAAGTCGCGATGACCACAATGAACATCACCCCGATCAGAGCAGGAACCGGAATCATGCCGATACATTTCCAAAGCGGTGGAATCATAATGAACGACAGTAAACACAGAGCTGCCGTGATCCCCGAAAGACGATTACGGCCTCCCGAGCGAATGTTAATCATCGATTGCCCGATCATTGCACATCCCCCCATGCTGCCAAAGAATCCAGAAACAATGTTGGCAAATCCTTGAGCAAGACATTCTCGATTACTGGACCCGCGTGTTTCGGTCAATTCATCAATGAGAGTGAGTGTCATCAGTGATTCAATCAGGCCGATTGCAGCAAGAGTGCAGGCCAGTCCGAAGATGAGCGTAAAGCTTTCCCAACTGAGAGGAATCGAAGGGATCGCAAAATGGCCCGCTTGGCGTTCACTAACAGTCTTGGTGACGGCAATTGTTTCACCGGCAATTTCGTGTCCTCGGTCGTTGACTTTGGAATAAATAAGATCAGGCTTTTCAGATTCAAAAAGACGTATTTTTTCGGCCTTCTCCATCGACAGGACGTCCATCTGGTCGACACTATTCTGAACTGTCACAGACTGTAGCGGTGTGAATTGAACGAGCAATGTGACTGCGACAATTGCAATCAGAGTTCCTGGGACGGCTTTCGTGAGCTTTGGTAACAGATAGATAATGGCCATGGTGAGGGCGATGAGACCGATCGTGACCAACATCATGCCTCCCGTCATCCATTGCCCAACGATCTCAAACGAATGAGAATGCTCATTGAAAGTCACTTGATGATTGGCTTTAAGTTGGCCGAATTGTGCGAGGCCGATGACAATGGCCAACCCGTTCACAAACCCGAGCATGACAGAGTGGGGCAGGAGCCTGACGTATTTACCGACTTTGCAAACTCCACACAGGATTTGAATGATCCCGCAGAGAATCACTGCGGCGAATAAATATTCCAATCCATAGAGAACCACAAAGGCAGTCATCGCGACAGCCATTGCTCCCGTGGCACCAGAGATCATCCCTGGACGACCACCGATGAGTGACGTGATGAAGCCGACAAAGAACGCGGCCCACAATCCCACTGAAGGATCGACTCCGGCAACAAACGCAAAAGCGACGGCTTCGGGGACGAGTGCCAAGGCGACCGTCAGGCCGGAGAGCAGTTCGTTTTTGAGATTCATTTCTCGTTTAATCAATAACTCAATCATCGTTTGTTCAGACTTTCTTGGTTTGCCGGTTCTTCGACGCAGCGATCGTCGACGCAGTGAAGGACACGGCGAGATTTCATGTTCTATTCTTACAACATGAGCACAGTGATGTTTTTTATGGGTTACCTGTGATAAGGAGCGTGCTGTCTGCGAGACAGCCCTCATTTTGACAGGTTGTTGCGAAGCGTATTTGCTATGTTCACTCGCAACCTTCAGGAGCCCAGTCCTTCTGTTTGGACTGTGGGCCTAAGCAACGCGATGGATGTGTGAGGTGTCACAAAATCAAATGTTTGTGACCAGTTCCATCACGAAATAATCGCAGTCAAGAGTGACATCTGGGTTTGATACTGGAAAATCCATTTGCCAGCCAAATTGTTGCCGCGATTCAACACTTTCTTCAATGCCGACATTATAAATGAATGGGCTGGAATCGTAAAGTCCAGACACATTGCGGAGTTGAGCCTTCAAAACAGGCATATTCGTCGATGTCAATAGGGTCGGTCTCTGAGAGGCGTCTCTGTGAGCAGAAATCCGAATTCAGAGACTCTTTCGCAGAAGGACTTCTTTCGAGCGTCATAAACCGAGTTCTGATGTACTTTCAGGTCTGATATTTGGTCTGTGCTGGCTTGCCTGAGAGACTCGGCCTTATCGAATGGTGGCTAGTTTCATCTCGACCAATTCCAGACACAATTCCCTCAACTCATCGCGAGACATCTTGAAAGTCATGGCGGCTTGCAGATTATCGAGAGTTGTGGGACCACCTTCATGGAGTACGTCGGTCAATTCTAATCCGTCATCTTCCAATAAGGCCGTACGAATATCATTCTTCACCGGATAAAATTGAACAATGGCGGGGACTTCCGCATCGTCGCCAAGTAACGCTGTTGTTTTGAACGTGGTTCTCACGCAAATCGGATTCACTTGGATTTGTAATTTAT
>JAQWSQ010000094.1 GCA_029243145.1 Planctomycetaceae bacterium
GTGATGTCTCAAAGGTCGCCGATCTCAGGGGGCAGCTCTCCCAACGAATTGGGTGGAGTGCGATTTTTGTAAAAGCTTATGCGATCCTCGCGGACCGAAACCCCAAACTCCGCTATCTCTATCGACGTTGGCCACGGCCTCATTTGTTTGATCCTCAGCGTCAAATCTGCCGTATTGCCTTCAGTCGTGAGGTTGATGGCGAAGAAGCAGTGATGTTCTATCGTTTGGTCAACCCTCATTAGATGTCGCTGGAACAGATTCAGGAGCAGATTGACTTCGCACAAACGACGCCCGTTGAAGAAGTCCCGATATTTGCGTTACACCATTCGTTTTGCAGACTACCCAGAATGCTGCGCAAATTCGTGTGGTGGATGTCTCTTAATGCGTCGGGAGCAATGCGTGCTTCCCTGACCGGAACATATGGATTTACCACAGTTGCTTAGCTGGGTGCAACCAGTATTCATCCCCCTTCTCTAAGGCAAATCGTCATGACCACCGGACCCATTCAAGCGGAAGGTCATGTTCGAGTGACATTTGTATACGACCATCGTGTCCACGATGGGTTGACTATCGGTCATGCTTTGAATGAATTCGAAGAGATTCTTGGGACAGTCATCGCTGAGGAGCTTGGCGAACATCCACCGAAATAAAGCATCGGTGATGCATTTCTGCTTGGGAGCCACCCCATTCGAGGAATGTTCGTATAATTTATATAATCGCTACAAATGCAATCTCACACCCAGAATCCTTAACCAGTCGCCATCTGGGGCTATCTCTTCTGTATTTCAAGGGGCTTCTCGGCCGATGGAAACAGAGTACATCGCTACCCCCGTTGAACACTCTCACAATCGTCGACAATTCAAGGAATTATCTATGCGTCAATTCATCACAATGGGCATTGCCCTGGCTGTCATCACAGTCGCATCAGCTCACGCAGATGCCGGCAAAGCTGCCAAGCCATGCCCTCATTGCGGTCGGTATCACAACGTCCAGTCTTATGGTTACTCCCAAACCAAAAAGCAAAGCGTGTTTTCTAAAATGTGGGAAGCGGAACAACGTAAGAACGCTTGGTTGAAGCGGACCTTCCTCGGACGGTAATGCTTCGACTCAGTCAGAAATTCAAACAAGGTCATAAGGGACGAGCTTATGGCCTTGTTTGCTGCGCGGCTTTCTATTTTATCTCGGGAGTAGACGCAGCGTCCATCGCAGAATTCAGTAATCGCTCAGGCATCGATTTGGTGGCCTTCCCCCTATGCCAACCTGAGTCGTTCAGAATTTTCCCAGCGGCTGCAAGTCCTTCCCACTTCACAACCGTCTTGCTGAGTTCCCTTCGAATCCGGTCGACATCTCTCGGCTCGATCAAAGTGTTACCGAGGTTCAGTTCTTCGAGCGGGTTCTTCCGCTGGGTAAGATGATAGAGTCCATCTTCGTAAGTCAGCCACGTTTCTCCCACAGAGAGTTTTTTCAAACTGGGGCAAGTTGCGAGATGAGCGATGGTCTGATTGGTTATCAATTTCCCCCAGAATGGCCCCAGCCGAATCTCTTCCAGACCGGGATGATTTCGCAATGCAGACATCCCCGCATCGGAAACTCGGACATGCCACATGCCGAGATATTTGAGTTGCGGAAGTTTGGCCGCTTCCACCATTCCGGCATCACCAAACCCACCTCCTGCAAGCGTGATGCGTTCCAGATTTTTGAGTCCGGCGAGATGTTTCAAACCAGAAGCATCATAGTTGTCGATGGCAGCGTTTTTATCGTGAAAGTTGCCGTTATGCCAAAGTGTCAGTTTTTCGAGTTGTGTGAACGGCTGAAAGAGTTAGAATTCTTCGTTGGTGAAGCCGGCACGATCTGAACTGACTTCGACAACATGGCCGGTTTCGGTATTGAACGCGATCCTCGCCCATCCCGAGTCTTTGGGGTCTATTTTCAGATTGCGAACCTCGATTCGTTCGACCTCACCATTCCGATTTGCGTTTGACTTCAGATTCACCCGAAAAGCGGTCCGCAATCGTCTCCCACGCCGATTTTTCGCCGGAATGAACCCATTCCACCGATTCTTCCGCACTAAGAATCGCCCCGGTACATAAGCTGATTGCAATTATGGTTGTTGAGATCATTCGCATCGGCGTTTCTTTCTCATTCAAAAGCGATGGTTTCGTTGAGTCTGCATTTTCTGGAACGCTTGGTGAGAGAGCAAGGCGCGATCTGAAAAATGATGGTCTGAAATTGATGTTTTTTTATCGAGTTCTTAATAGACGATCCGTTATTCTGGTAGACCTATCCTCGAACCCGCCCCAAGGAGCCTTCCTGATGTTACGATGCTGTCTCGCCTTGATTCTCCTCGCTTCGACTTCCATTGCCCAAGCACATCCCGGTCATGCCGATGAGCACCAACACACTCACGCATCGGCCGTCGTGCTGAATGCAGACAACTGGAACGATTATGCTCCGCATGGCAAAGAAGTCGACGCAATTTACGGAGATGCGGTCCTCGCCAACAAACATATTACTGCGGTCATTGCCAATCCCGTTCCGACACGCAACGCCAACATGACTGTTCGGCAGGTTGGTGGATGTTTGATTGATCTCACGACCAACCATCATTCCAGCGATCAATTAAGTTGTTTCTATACCCTGAAACGCCAACATAAGTTTTCAGGACTCAACATCGCAGCCTCTCAATCCATCTCGGAAGTGAATGGCACAACGCAAGCCAATTCACACGCGGAGGTCGTCACCAAGTCGGTCGATTCGGAGACAGGCTTATCGGTCACACAAAAATATCTCCTCAATGGTGATGACCGTTTTCTCACTCTGCTGACCGAATATGTCAATGCTGGCGAAAAGCCCGTCACCGTTTCACTTGCTGAAGACCTGCGAGCCGATGGTGGCAAGGAAGACATGATCAATCGCGGTTCGGGGAAATCTGACATGTACTGGTTCGTGGATCGGTACTGGGGGCAAGCTTATGGCATTGTTCCCCCGGAAGGTTGGCAGGTGCAATCTCAAGGTGGCTCGCGTTTGCATAAGGTTGATTACCTGAAACCAGACGCTAAAAACAGTAGTTTAAGTCTTGCAGCAGGTGAGAAGTTCTCATTCTCACGTCGGATTTACCCCGGCCAGAATCTGTTAGAGGTTTTGGCCAATAGGGCACGCGATCTCGGTCAAAAAGTTCAGAAAGTAGAAATCGCCGTCACCGACACCGAGGGAAAACCGGTGGCCAACGCTCAGGTAACAATCGAAAGCGATGACAGTTTTCGGGGATGGGGACGGACAGACGCTCACGGTCATCTCGATGTCGAGTTACCGGCTGGAGAATATGCCCTGACGGCTCAGGTGATGGGTATCAAACTGCGTGAAGAAAAGCCTGCTCAATTGAATGTCGCATATGTACCTAATGAGAATCATGCTTTTGCATTAGAGCTTCCCGAGTGGAAGCCGGGATCGGTCACTGCGAAATTCGTCGATGAAGCCGGTGAGCCAATCGCTTGTAAGGTTGAGTTTCTCCCCAAAGAGGGAACCCCCAAACCTTATTTTGGTCCCGAGACGGGTGAATTTGGCGTAATGAATCTTCGGTACGCTCCACACGGGCAGTTCCATCAGCAACTTCCGAGTGGAAACTACGATATCATTGTCAGTCATGGCCCCGAATACGATGCCATCTTCACCAAGTTGGAGATCACGCCTGGAAAAGCCGCAAAACTGACGGGGACATTACGACGCAGTGTAAAAACTCCTGGGTGGGTGAGCACCGAGTATCACAGTCATTCGTCACCTTCGGGTGACAACACTGGAAGTCAGTTAGGGCGAGTCTTGAATCTGGTATGTGAACATCTCGAATTCGCTCCCTGCACCGAACACAACCGTATCGAAACCTACGAACCTGAAATCGCTTCTCTCGGAATCCAAGACGACATCAAGACCGTCTCGGGGATGGAGTTGACCGGGCAACCCTTGTTACTCAACCATCAGAATGTTTTTCCAATGGTTTACAAGCCGCACACTCAAGATGGTGGCGGTCCCGTGACAGACACCGACCCCTCCCGTCAGATTGAACGCATTTTTCTGTGGGATGATCGCAGCGAAAAACTGATTCAGCAGAATCACCCTGACTTGGGTTGGCTCTTTTATGATGCGGATGGCAACGGTAAACCCGATGCCGGGTTCGAACGCTCCCACGGATTGATTGATGTGATGGAAATCCATCCCGTTCAGATGATTACCGAGATGCAGCCTTCCACGAACTGGAATGGCCGCGATTATGCCAACCGCATGTTCGCTTGGTTGCAATTGCTGAATCAAGGGTATCGAATTCCGGGTGTCGTCAACACGGACTCACACTACAATTATCACGGCTCGGGAGGCTTGCGGAATTGGGTTCAGTCATCAAGTGATGATCCCACAAAAATTGACATCATGGAAATGGTCCACGCCTCCGAACAAGGGCGGTTGATCATGTCCAATGGTCCTTACCTCGAATTCACAGTCAACGAAACCGGGAAAAAGAAGACGTTTGTCGCTGGTGAAGAACTCTCGGCCCCCTCCGCGAAACTGACCGTCAAGCTACGTGTGCAATGTGCCAACTGGTTCGACGTGAATCGTGTCGTCTTGTACGTGAATGGTCGTCCTCACGACTTGCACGATTATCGTCGCAAGACTCATCCTAATCTCTTCAAAGACGGTCCACTCAAATTTGAAACCGAATTTGAACTGACACTCGAACGAGACGCACATCTGATTGCCATCACGCAAGGAGAAGGCTTGAAACTGGGTCCGGTCATGGGACCATCGTGGGGCGATCATGCTCCGACAGCCGTCAGCAACCCGATTTATGTGGATATCGACAACGATGGATTCGAGCCGAACAAAGACACTCTCGGTCATCCATTGCCAGTCAAGCATGTCCCCAAGAAAAAGAAGTGATCCTCAATCGACTTGATCAATGATCGACTGTATGAGCGTTTCATCCATTGGCACACTTTCGGAGAAAATTGGTTTCAACGGAATGGGGACTTCATCCATGCGATAAGCGGTCCCGTAATCGTGAATTCCATATGTGCCCGAACTCAATCTTACGGTCGGCACAAAAGGGGGATCAGAGTCGGCCGGTGCGAGGTAAATCGTGGGAATCTTTTTGAGAGTCTCGATGGCCGAATCGGGCATCTTGTTTAAGCCATCGGAGCCAATCAAAAACGTCGCATCAACGTCCCGTCGAGTGAGCAATTCGAATGCAGAATACTCACCCGGATTGTAACGAGGGTAGCCTTTCGAAAGGCTCACGCTGAAGGGATACCCGGTTTGCCAGCATAAAACGCTATCTGCACCGGCGACATCGCCGTAATTTCGCATACGACGAGCAATAAAGCGGGTATGATCGTTGGCGTCCGTGACCAGTTGCAGCAGCGCTTCGACATTGTGATGACCGAGCGGTCCGTGAGCGAGTCCGAGTCCAAAGAACACAGCACCGAACTGACACTGCTTTATAAGAGAGACCAGGTCTTTGAGCTGTTCGACCTTAAGCCCCCCCACCGAAGATGGCTCAATCGATTGACCGGAAAGTAACGCCCGGAGAGTCCATAAGACTTCAAAATCGGATTCAGGGTCGATTTTGAGAAACAGATCGGCGGCTTGTGAGGTTTCAGTCTGCTGAGTATCGACAACCACAATTGTCCGATCAGCACGACCGTTGGGAATGAATAACCCGGTCGCGTCTCCCGAGTATCGTTCCAAATGCCGAGGATGACTCTCGACAGGATTCGAACCCCAGAAAATCACCAAGTCAGATCGATTGCGGACTTCACCCAGTGAGCAAGTGCTTTCCCCCACTCGCTGGAACGCTGAGATCGAGGGTGCATGGCAGGTTGATGCGGAGGTATCAATGATGGCCCCGATGCGGTCCGCCAGCTCTACAGCAGCGCGTTGTCCAGGAGTGCTGCTGCGGGCCAATCCGTGAATCAGTGGTGCGGTGGCCGAACTCAAAATCTCGGACGCTTTGTCGATGGCCTGCTGTTGAGAAACTGTTTGACCTTCAATTTCAAATCG
>JAQWSQ010000036.1 GCA_029243145.1 Planctomycetaceae bacterium
CCGGGTAGCAACGTCTGGATCAGCACGGTTCTTCCTCACCTGCCTATTCAATGGACGCGAGACACCGTGACGCTCGGCGCAGAGAAACACTCCGCCACTGATCATGGCCTGCAGTTGATCTGTCCCAATCCGCTTCCCGGAGCCAACGGCCATTATGTGGTCTTTAACAGCGGCCACACGTACCACGATGCGGAACTGCGTTTCAGCTACATGGTCTTTCCACGTCTGGGTGACTGGGCTGTGATGAAAGTGGGCGACAAGCACGACACGTCCACCAATGGCGTTGTAGAAACCGTGGTTCAATCGGGCTTCTTTGACGAGGCGTGGAAGTTTCCGTTGGCGCGCTGATGAAGACATTCGTGATGATGGTCGTCTGAACGCTTCGCGCGTAGGGTCAAAAAAGTCAGCCGAAGTTAAAAGTGAGACAGATCAACAGGTTGGGGTATGTTCAAAGAGTCGAATCTCGAACGAGAGGAACTAAAATCTAACCACAGCTGGTCAGACTGATCATTCAAAACTGGTCAAAAGAGAGACGTGAATACTCATCGCGCAGATCTTCATCGCTGCTGAATGAAGAACAAATACGAGAAGACCAAACCTACGCAGCACGGTGGTAATACTTGAGCATCCCACCCAAACGCTCGCTGCATTCGATCTTGCCTGCCACTGAGCCGACGCTGTCATCGGGTTCAATCAACTGGTTATCTAATCCCTGATGATTGCGTTCCGTGTGGTAGTGGGTCACATATTCTTTCAGCGCTCGCCGCAGTTGCCGTGGACTGAAGAAGATCATCCGGTCGAGACATTCCGATTTTAGGCTTCTGAAAAAACGTTCTTGGAATGAATTCAAATTGGGGCTGCGGGGTGGTAGCAGAACAGCCTCGGTCTCGGTTTTCGTGTCGAGGAATTCTCGCAGAGTAATGAAACTCGTATCGCGATCCATGATCAGGTGAGAAGCATCCTTCATGAAGCCGTCGATGTCGTTGGTGAGCTCCTTGGTAATGTTCCTCATCCATGTTGCATGTGGGTTGGTCGTGATTCCGGCGATCTCCACTCGTCGTGATTTCAATTCCATCACCACCATGATGTAGTGCGTCACCAAGCCACGCGGCGTCCAGACTTCGACGGTTGTGAAGTCAGTCGCAAACAGTGTCTCCCAGTGGGCTTTCAAAAATGTTGACCAACACAGCGATGTCTTGCGGTTGGGAGCAGGCTCGATGCCGTGTTGTTTGAGGACGTTCTCGACTGTCGTATCCGAGATGTGATAGCCGACGTTGGCGAGTGCTCCCTGAATGCGGTCACAACCCCAGTTCGTGTTTTCGTGAGCGAATCGCAGAATGAGATCCACGATCACCTGCCTGATTCTCGGCCTGCCAACTTTGTTCTTCAGATCCGAATAATCCCACTTGCGAGCGACCAGTTGTCGATGCCAGCGCAGGATCGTATCGGGTGTAAACAACGTCCCGACTTGCTCCAGCAGCTTCCGACCAAGGATCTTGCCTTTGACGGCCAGACGCAGCCGTTGATCATCAGTCAGCAGAATCCGTTTCTTGGCGAGATGCTCGCGTAACACAGTGTTTTCCGTTCGCAGATAATCGATGGCCGCTTGCTGCTCGCGATTGACCCATCCGGCAAGGCACAATAGCAGCAGTTGCCAGGGTGGGAAGAGGGAATTCATGGATCACCAGAAGTTGAATCAGGATGTCTGAACAGCTTCCGGGTGTTTTGGTGCGAAATCAAGTGGCTGAACGGGGGAAAAGTATCGGGATGTAACTGCTCTCTTGAAGAGAAGTTAAGGTTCGGCTGAGTTTTATGACCATACGGGGCGATATGTGACAATTCGGAGTAGTCACAACCTCGTGTTTCAGGGCGTTTTGAGGTCGGCGGAGTTTTTTGACCCTACGCCCTCGTCGGCGGGAACTTGCTGTGAAAAGCTCTGTCTAATCGACGTCAGAAT
>JAQWSQ010000111.1 GCA_029243145.1 Planctomycetaceae bacterium
GCCGCGCTCAAAGGTCACCGACACTTCGTTCTCGGGACGTTCGCGAGAAATCAGCGTCCACAAACTCTCATAATCAGTCACCGGTTCACCTTGAAAGGCCACAATGCGGTCATCCTGTTTGATCCCCGCTTCTGCGGCCGCACTTTCACTGTAAACATACCTGACAACCACACCATTTTGTGGAGCGGACGACTCAACACGTTGAGGCAAAATACCGAGAAACCCCGATTCATATGGAATCAGCGTTTGTACTAATGTCATTGTCGTTTCAGTTTTCTTTTTGTTCTTAAGAAATGAAACGGGGACAATATCTCCGGCATAATGCGTACCCAAAGCATAACGCAGATGCCCAACCCGCGTGAGAGGAAGGTTATCGACGCTGAGTAGCACATCACCGGGTCTCATACCGGCTCGATAGGCGGGCGAGTCGGGACGAACCATATCGATCAGCAAATCTCCCTCCATCAAATCATTACGACGAAACGTGACTCCCATAAGTCCGGGGTGAAGATCATCCCCTTCTTTCAGTCGCTCTAACATTTGGTAGACGTCTTCGAGAGGAATCGCAAAACCGATTCCGGAATCGTACCATTCCACACCCGCTGTCTCTGTGTTGGCAGATGCAGACAGTGGAACAAGCACGCCCATGACTTTCCCTTCGAGATTCAGAAGCGGACCGCCGTAGTTGACGGGTGATACTTTCGCATCGGTCTGGATTGCTTTTCCCCAAACACGATTAATGGCACTCACGATACCGACCGAGACATTCGGGATTTCGGGGGAATAGGTTCGACCGGCTGCAACCCCCCATTGACCAACCTTAATTTGATCAGCTGGCACCGCTTCCGCCGGTTGAAGATTATCAGCTTCAATTTTCAGCAATGTCAGCATGCGAGAGCGAT
The DNA here is from genome assembly GCA_029243145.1 of Planctomycetaceae bacterium. Classification (GTDB taxonomy): domain Bacteria; phylum Planctomycetota; class Planctomycetia; order Planctomycetales; family Planctomycetaceae; genus JABURQ01. The sequence goes on from JAQWSQ010000111.1 coordinate 903, forward strand.
CAGTGGCGATCACTTCTGCGGGAAATCGTCGACCATCAGCGAATTCGACAAGAACGGAAGCCGGTTTTGAAATGAAGTTAAACGCGGATGAAATAATATAACCATCAGCACTGACAACCAGTCCTGTTGTCGGACCGGTGCTGGTCAAGATTCGGCCCACGCGATCCAGTCCCCCGACGGTCTGGATCCTCACAATTGAGGGTTCCGCCAAGGCAACCGCCTGCTTGAAGGCTTGTTCTTCCAACTCAGTGAGAGAGGACGAATCTTGAGCATCAACGTAACGACTGAAATTCGGGAGCAGTGTGACGAAGAGTAAAAGAAACAATAAACGTAATGTGCTCATAGGAAATCTCTGAGTTGGGAATTGCCAAGATCAGCAAGGCTTAATCTTCATCCACTTTGCGGGGAACAAGTGCATCGACTGTCATGAGCTTGTTATCTCGCCGAATGGTTAATGATAAATCATCACCCGCTTCGAGTCGTCCAAACTCTTGACGTAGCTCGCGACAAGACTGGACCAAGTTGTCATTCACAAACAAAATCAAGTCACCCGGCTTCAGCTTGAGCTTCTCTGCCAGAGAATCTGCATCGACGACTTCGATGAATGCGGGAGTCCGAAACACGACATCGGCGATCATCAGCAAACCAAAGTCAAGCGGCTGATATCGTAACGGATTATCTTCCCCATCTGGTTTGGTTTCCTGCGAAACGTAGTCTCCCGTCATGATCTGCTTGATCACGGGAGTCAGCTCAGACATTGGCATCGCATAGTTGATCCACGTATTCGACTCGTTATTGCGTAATTCTTTGCCGATCATGGCCAGCAATTCACCTCGTGTATTTGTGACGAGTCCGCCACCGGCTCCGGGGTTATTGGTGATCGCATCGATAATATAAACCGGGCCATCATAGGGGACTTCGTAAGCACCGCGACGTGCGGTCAATTTCGTTTTGGCCGCGATCACTCCATGTAAAATTGAGAGAGGTTCGTCACCCGTGGCGACTTTGAACATATTACTAAAGGCCAAGACTCTTGTTCCGGGAGCAGCCGAGGTATGATTCTCGATATCGAAGTAAGGCAATTGCAAACCTTCCCGTTCAATCTTCAAGACGGCAAGGTCGAGTTGTGGCTCGGCTCCCAAAACAACGGCTGTTTCTTTACGCCCATTGGCGAGAATCACGGTCACACGATCCTGATCAAGAACGTGGCTCCACACGGTGACGATATGGCCGTCAGGACTCGCCAGAAATCCGGTGCTATAGGAATAGAGATTTCGCAGCCCCCCTGCCCCAAAGATTTTGACCATACGTGATTGAATGGAACGGACTGCGGCTTGAGAATCATCGGCGTTTGCGACCGTTGACACGCACGACAAGCTCATCCCTCCGGCAATCATGCAACAGAGAGTTTTACGGAACAAATGTAAGGAGACCCAAATCATAAGGAGACTCTACTTCTCAAGGTTGACGAGAGGTAACTTGTTTACCGGTTGGTTTTGGGCCAGGTGAAAGTTCTATGGATTCGATCATCCACTCAACACGTTGCGACCCACCGCTACTGATGACCCAATGTGAAGGAAATTTCAGCCCTTCGAAGTCTTTCAGTTTTGAAAATCGAATTTCCGCTTCGTCGGTGCCAGCTTTCACCTGAGTATCGAAGCCCAGAAATGTTTGGTCCTCGTCATTAAAATACCAACGGCTTTGCACCGAGGTTAATTCGCTGGTGAGGACATCGACACGATTGCCGAGACCGTCAAGAGGCTCGGTCCCCAGATACATAAACTCCGAAAACAGAAACCCGTGATGAGTCATAAATAGTCGCAGATGATGTAATGCAACAAGCAGCCCACCGGTGTTAGGGGGATCGATGGTCAATTCCGTTCCATCGAAGGACTGTTTCCAAACCTTCCCGCCATAGGATAACGTCGATTGCTCGTTACTCAGCTCAATCTTAAACGGGTTTCCTTTTTGATCCTTGCCGCTGACTTTCCAAAGACCGTTGCGAGACGCATAATCTCCCCAATGGTTGAGGCTGCCGAGAATACGATTTTGTTCTTGCTGATTGAAATGATAGTTGGCAAAGCCGGTTTTCTTTTCGTAGATCTTGGCAAACTGTGCTGGAATCTCGGATTCTTTGGGAGCTTTTTTCTCGGCTCCTTCTTTGCCAGGCGGTTGAGGTTTTTTCTTCTGACCGGGAATAATTTCTGACTGAGCATGTAGCCCTCTCAGCCTCACTTGAATGGTCTTCTTATCTTGATTCCGTCGGTATTCGAGAGGCAACCTCCAGCCTTTGGGATAGATTCCTAAAATGTTTTTATATTGGTTGACGCTTCGAATCGGCCGACCGGCAAAGGAGACGATTTCGTCACCTTCCCTTAATCCGCGACGATGGGCGGCGGATTCTTCCAGAATACTTTCCACCACCACCGAACCATCAGAAACTGAGGCCACAGTCGCTCCTAAAGTGGCATGATCGACGATGCGGCCCGATTTAAGGTGGCCTAGAAAGTTCATAATCTGGTTGATCGAAATGGCATAGCCGGCTCCCGAATTTACCCGGCCTCTTTTTTCAAAGGAGCCCCGACCGTTGATACCGACGAGTTCTCCTGCATCGTTAAATAACGGGCCGCCCGAGTTTCCCGGATTGATGGAACTGTCCGTCTGAATGCAATCGGTATATTCGAGAATCGTGCCTGCGGGATACTGGTATCTATGAACTCCGCTGACAATACCGTAGGTCACCGTCGGCTTGAAATCGGTGGCTAACAGAAACGGATTTCCCATCGCATACACCCAGTCTCCCGAATGCAATGCATCGCTATCTCCGACTTTGGCAACGGGAAAGTCATCTCGCCCCAACATTTTCAGCAAGGCAACATCTCCCGTGGGATCAATTCCCACGATAACGGCATCGTACAACTTCCCATCATTCAACCCGCATTTCATGAAGTTGCCAGCACCACTGGTCACGTGATAATTCGAAAGAACATAACCATCTGCGGAAATCAAAACACCCGAACCGCCGCCCCCTTCACCACTTGCAGAAAAGATCGCGACAACCGTCGGAGAGACTTCATTCACAACGGCAACTCGACGTTGTTGTGCCTCGACGACAGCAGGGTCAATGGCGAAGACATTGTTTGCGAACAGCCCCGACCACACAATAACGGCCACAAGATGCAAGTTTGTGATTCGATGGGTTCTGGAATTCATAACCAGGAATCTCGCTGTAGACAAAAATAATAATCGTAGTGAACAGTGCTCATGCTACTTAACAAGACGCGCATTTCCGAGTGCCAGATGATCGGCGACCGAGAGATCGGCTCCAAAGTCGACAAGAATTTCCAGATCGCGTTTGTCGGTAATCTCGAAATCCAGATCGACCGGATCATCGCCGCCGCGGACATCGCCTTCAAACAAGACTTGGTCATCGGCTTTGATCACGACGTGCGTATGCCCTTTGTTGCCGACCAATTCATCAATGCCCATCACGGCTTGAAACCGACGGTATTCTCCCGCCAATCGATAACGAACCAATGTTTTAGAATGAATACACAACCCGCGTGTAAATGATTGGTTCCCGACACGAATCAGACTGCCATCGAAATTTTGATCGCGACGCATTTTCCACTCTTCATCAAAAAAAGGAGTGTATTCGTACGTGCGTGGTTCCAGTTCCGAAAGATAAACCAACCGTCCCTGGCGAAAATCAATCAGATCGACGGCTGCCAAGGTGGTCGTAATATTCAACCCAGAGTCAGTTTTTGCAACGAGCTTTCCTTCAACGTATTGAATGCTTGCCAATGGTAGCCTGTCTTTGTTCGTCATTTGAATCACACCAATTGGCTTTCCTGGTGATATCTTTCGACTGAGAACAATCCCGAACACCTTGCTGATACCTACCGGAATCTCTTCTCCATCCAAGAGAAAATACACGGCTTTCTCATCCAGCTTGGAAATGACACCTTCCACAAAATCAATAGAGTCTTCTTTGTTGATGACGAGCAAATCCTGCTTGGAGTCACGGGCCAGAATATCGGCCCATTTTTCGAGCGTAGTGGAATCGCCTTCCGCATAGCGAACGTGCTTCAGTAACGATCCCTTGCCGGAGAGTTCTCCCAAAAGAGTGGATTGAACCGTCAATGTTGTGCCATCGTACGAAATCTGATCGGCCTTAATGTGAGTTCCGTCGATGAAAGTCACCATTGTTTTTGGCGTGGAAGCATCGATCGTTTCTTCTTGTCCTGCCGACTTAATCGTGAGAACGTTGGTTCGCGAGATCGTTTTCAACTCATCAGCGATTTGAATCACGACAGACTCATCCGAGAGGGTCTTCAACTCTCCCTGAATGGGTGTTCCAGTGAGTAACGTGACTTCGACTTTGGATTCCTGACCAAAAAGTGCCAGCGGACGCACCAACATCAATCCCAACGTGATACTCAACCACAAACCATAACAACAACGCCTCTTATTATTGGGGGTTCGAGGTTGGAGGTTCTTCATAATGTATTGTTCCTGAATATCATCTGCCGCTCTTGATTACTGAAGCTCTGAGTGTCCTACTCAGGTCGTCGTCCGGCAGACTTGCGAAAATAGGCTTCGATGGCACGCCGATAATTTTCCGGGAAGTCTCGCTTCAACAAGTTTTTCGCTTTGGTAACTTCTGCTTCGGGCAAAGCCCCCCAACCGGACTGTTTTTTGAGATCTTTCTTGTCAACTTCACCGGGAGCAGACGTTCCCTTGACGACGCTTTCCTGAGAGCCTCCCCCCGGTTGATTGCTGTTTCCCCCCGCGCCACTGCCACCTCCCGAACCGCTGGATTGTTCAATTTTCTCGATGATCGAATCGAGTAACGTGACGATCTCTTCTTCTTTCTTTTGCGTATCTTGTCCGCCACGTCCCAGAGAGAGTCGACGTTTGACATCTTTCATCCGCTGAGCCACTTCGTCGAGCGACTCTTCTTTAATGGACGCCAATTGAAACTTCATCAACTCGGCGACGGTCGCATATCGTTCGGGGACGGCCTCCGTCTTTTTCGTCAATGTTTCAATCGTTGCCAACCCTTCATTCTTCATCAACAACTCCGATTGAGCCACCGCTTGATGGAACAATGCCGTCGGTGGGTCGGCAGAATGTTTCAAATTCAATTGATCGAAATAGGGAAGCGATTCGTCGTACAGTTTCATGCGGACCAAATACACGGCATAAAACTGTATGAGATTTGTGCGATAGAACTTTGAATTCTCAGTGTTGTCGATCAAGTCGGCAACGGGGATCTGACGCGGCTGAATCGAAAGACGACATTTCGTAAGGAAGTCATTTGCCGCAGGGTCAATCAATCGAAAAGTGGTAATGACTCGATTGAAAATTTCTGACGCAGGAGGAACTTCGTCGGGAGACGACCAGAGTTGACCGACCTCCTGATTGATGGCTTGGTCTGCGATCTTTCGTAAGGCCACTTCTTCTAGGATTCTGGTTTTAATATCTCCAAATCGGGGTGTTTCAATCAGATCCAGTTCGTCCGCGCGAACAGCAACGATGCCAGTGCCGAGAATCGTCGCCACTGCCAGCAGCCGAAGAGTTGTCTGCGAGAGGTTTTGAAACCGCATGTTAGTATTCCCTCCTGAGAGGTTATTGATTACGCCCGGTGGCGAGATCGTATGTTGTTTTCTGAATCCGTGACTGTCGCCTGGAAAGCTCGTGCAATTGGTCGACAACATCGGTCGAATCGGCTGCTTCACCACGAAATTCACGTGCCAAAACTCGAGTTCTGCGGTTGATTCGTAATTGCAACGAACGGAGCATCTTCAATTCTGCCAGCTTATCCACGAGAGGCGGTTGCTGCGATTGTTGTTGCTGCTGTTGTTGCTGTTGTTCTTTTTCCTCTTCCGACTTTTCCATTTCCTTTTGGAGCGCTTCGACGATTTCCTGTAAGGCTTCGATCAGGTCTTCTTCTATCACTTGAGTCAGTTCGCCCGTTTGCGACTGTTCAAGTCGTTTTGCGACCGTCAGCATATCGGAACGCATTTGTTCAATCGCTTCAGGAAATGCAATCGATGACCCTTCCGCTTTCAGCAAATCGAGTGCTTTGACAGCTTCCAACGCGATCTCATCTTCGGTTTGTGCCAACTCTCGCGAACGAGCGTGATGTCGACTGGTCCAATCGGGTTGAGGGGTTTTATCGAGATTGATGGTCCCCGTATAAACCATCACCTGCATGGCGAGCATCTTTTGAAATCGAGCTTCGAGTGCCGCGAGCAACAATTCGCGTTCTTCTTCACGAAGCTGACGAAGTATTTCTTCCAGTTTGGCTTTGGCCTCTTCCAGTTTGGCAATCGCCTCGGATTGTTCGCGAGATGCGTTGTCGCGATTTTTCTTTTTGAGTTCCTCGATCGCGCGATTCATACGATCAACGGCTTGTGCAATGTCATCGCGTCCGGCCGTCTTCTCTTCGTCGGCTTGTTCGCCCTGTTCTCCTGAATCTTGCTGTCCCTCTTGAGACTCTCCCGACTCTCCTTTGGGAGGTTGACCTGGTTGAGACTTGCCCGGTTGTGATTTCCCAGACTTTGACTCGCCCTCTTTGGGTTCCCCCTCTTGAGGTTCTCCCTCGCTGGGCATGCCAGATTCACCTTCTTTCGGCTTATCTTCACCAGACTTACCTTCTTTGGGATCGCCTTCGCCCGGTTTTGATTCCCCCTCTTTCGGCTTGCCTTCACCGGATTCACCTTCCTTTGGTTCACCCTCTTTGCCTTCCCCTTTTTCACCTTCTCCCTCTTGGGGATCGCCTGGCTTAACCTCTTTGGGTTCGTTATTGGAATCTTCCCCTTCTTCACCCGTTTTGGATTGTCGTTCGGCATCTTGGCCATCGATTTTCTCAACCAATTTTTTGCCGGATGCTTCGGCGATCTCTTGCTGTTCGATGGCTCGTTCGACTTCGTCGCCACGTTCATTCGAGGCGCGGGCGTCTTTCGACTTGCCAATGGTGATCTGTAAATCTTTAAGGATTTGTTGAATGCGTTCCTGTTCTGCTTGCAGTTCGCTACGGCGGTCACCACTTTCGAGCAAATCGAGCAGCGATTTGAGCGATTCAATCACTTTCGTTTCGCGATCCATCGCATCGCCATACTGTTCGTCTGCCAGCAACTTCACGATTTGCCCCATCTGCCCGGAAATACGATCCGATTTACTTTGTCCAATCCCGCGAACAAGTAGCTCAGCCTGCTCCGGGTCGGTTTTGCGAAGGTACTCGGCCATCTTCAGCATAGTGTTTTCAAATCGCTCATAACGTAAAGCAATGGCTTCTTGCTCTTGAGGAAGCTTGAGCGTGTCAGCCGCCTCGGCTGCTGCTGCGGGAACGGCCTCTTGTGCCACACCGACCACGGGATTGCCCACCTGTAGACCGATCACCAGCAGCAGACTCGATAGACAGACCAGTTTGCATAGTTTAGAAATCATCGACGGTCTCCCTGTGCTGCGTGGAAGAAGCTATCTGTTTGCCGGGGAATTATACGACCAAGGCTCCTGTGGGACGAGATGAATGTCGCGTTTGGCGGAGTCTTGTTCATGTTAAATCCCCAACTTTTTCAGACTGTCTTTCAGTTTCTCGACATCTTCTTTTTGCTTTTTCTCTGTCTTTTCCTGCACATTTTCCGCGCCATTGATCATTTCCCGCAATCCCTGGATCAATTCGTGGAACTCGGCAAGATCCGACATTTCCTCCAAAACCTTCCTCATTTGAGTCAGTAAGAGGTTGAGAGAGTCAGTCGTCTGATCGATGGCCGGCAGCGGATTTTCTTGTTCATCGTTTTTCTGACTGAACAATCCCACGGCGATATCGGCATCTTCGAACGTGCTTTCCGTAATTTGCTTGAGGGGTGTGATGATCAGTGATTCGATCTTCTCGATCTGTTCGGTCGAATGCACGCGATTGTTTTTTAGCTCATCCAGGATGCGCTGAAACGATTCCGCCACCGCCGTCGTTTCGGTGCGATTCTTTCCGATTTGATGCCTTGATCGCTCGGCGGCATTGGTCACAGAGACGTGTAGCTTGTCTTTCTTATCGGGATCGGAATCAGCCGTTTCGCGAAGTTTGACCAATTCGGCTGCTTGATCTCGGTGGACCAACAAATCATCGCGAGTCCGTTCAAGTTCAGAAATAATTTGCTCGAATTGCCGTCGCAGATTGATTTCTCGGTCATTGAGAATGGCCAGCAGTTCTTGTTCGGTGACGATTGTGAAATTGTAGGTGCGTCCCCGATTCTCATGCGGGCCATTCAGATTGTCGTTATCCATCGCGTACACAGTCAGAATGAGTTTCTGACCGGGATCAAGTTCGAGAGGTTCAACATTGAATCGTTCGAAGCTGATGATTTCTGATTCGGCAAGTCGATGTTCGAGGGCAACTTTTCCGTCTCGTCTACGGGGCGGCGTCTTGAAGGGTCGCAAACGATATTTTTCGGCATCATCAATTTTGAAGTCGAAATAGGTTTTGAGAATTCCAAAATCATCGGTCACAAGACCCTTCACAGGAATGCGAGCTTTCTTCGTAATGGAAGATCCGATTCCCGCGAGTTCCGTTTCAATTTGAGGCGGAGCATCTTCAACTGACAGAACAGAAAATCGCTCCGGCTCTGCGGAGATGATCCCGTCTTGATCTTCCAGATAAATTTTGAATTCAGAATCGGCAGGAATCACCCACGGCTTGCCAAACTCTTCTGGAAGCCCAAACTCGCGACCTGCGATTTCCTCGATTGTTTTTGAACTCAGAACAAATGGCAATCGAACCGTTTGATTCGAGGAATCCATCACTGCTTTGGCCAGTGATGAAGAGATTGCTTGCCGGGAGCCATAGCTCCCATCTTCATGGACATCCCGCACGTTTGAAGCCGTAGACTTCTTGGTTTTTTCGGTATTATTTGACTCACCTGTCTCGTTTGGAGAAGTCGCAAACTGTCCGAGAGTGAATTCGTAAGGCCCCGCCTGAACAATGACGCTTGTGAGCGGCTTGTTCGATTTCAGAGTCAAAAGAAAGGCGGTCTCTGCCGGGATCCGAATCTGCTTACCCTGAAGTTGGCGCTCATCAAGCGGAGCGTCATCACCCTCGGACAAATTCAATCCCATGTATGCCGGGTAGTGACAATGCAAGGCGATGGAATCGGGTTGGGGAGGAGAAACAATCTCCACACGATACGGTGTGCGATTAATATAGTCGTTGCCTGAAACCCAAAACTTGAAGCCATCCAAAACCGAATTCATCTTGAACTGAAATTTCCGTTCCCCGCGCCGTGCGAGGGACTTCACATCTCCTCCGCTGGTTGTCTCAAAAAGATATTCGATTTCCACATCTTCGGGGACGGCCCATTCCAGACCCAACGGGTTTGTTCCTTCCGGCACTGAAACCAGCAGTTTCAAATCCGATCCGCGCGGGTGTTTGTAGACACCATCGATAAAGGGGCGTTCACGATCTCCCGGCTCGGCGAGAACGACAACATCCAGGGAGGTCTGTCGCATCCAATAGATGCTGTCAAAATAGACAAATGCTCGCGACCATCGTGCAAAGGTTTGGGGCATTGCTGCCGCCACGGTGCCGACACCAAAGACCAACACCACCGCAATGGCCCAGCCGCGAATCAAAGGTTTCCAGTCGAACACATCGGAAAGTTCGAGCTGACTTGCGGAATGACTTACGTCCTCGATCGTATGATCCAACATCGCTTGGGAAAGTGGTGTGTGATGGGCAGAACTCTCGCTATTCATTTCAACAGCGGTGATGAGTCGATCATTCAATTCAGGAAATCGACGTTCCAAAATCATCGCCAACGATTGAGCTTTTTTGCTCTTGAGGAGTCGTAGAAACACTTGATTTGCCAGTACCCAAGTGATGGCGGCGACCATGCCCACCGCCATTAACACTCGGACCACGACGGGTAGTTCCAATCGGCTAACCTGAAAGTAGAGCCAATCGAGAGAAATTGTGGCAAAAAAGCCAATGCACAACGTCACCAGAACGAGTGCCAAACCATGAAAGAAGAGATACGACTGGATTTTGAGCCGCAGCTTATCCAGCACATTTTCCAGTTCCGGGTGCAATGGACGATAGGGCAGGCTCGACATGCGGCTCGAATTTCTCTTTCAAAACAAATGGGTTGAGGGCAGACGGCTGCCCCTAATTTAAGACGTTTGAACCGGGATGATCCAACGCAAGTCTCTGGGAATGGAACGGTTTACTTCAACTGATAAGCGGTTTTCCCCTGGTCGGCAATGTATTTCTCGGTGGCAATGATGAAACCTTTGCCGGTGTCATCCAGAAACAGGCCAATCTTACCCGTTCCTTTCGTAATGGAGTCTTTGATAATCGAGTTCCCTTCACCGTTGATGATTGCCAAAATCGCCTTAGTGACACTGATTTGTTCATACTTGAAGGTTTGAGGCATATTCTTAGTGAAGCCGGCCAACTTGAGTGCATCCCCTTCAATTTCCAAGCTGAGTACCGCTTCGTCAGCAATATAAGCAAAGGCATCTTGCAGTGGCATTCTGCCGAAATCGATCTCGATCTGCTTTTGCAATTTCTCTTCGAAAGTTAGCTCTTTCTTAGGTTGATTGGAGGCAACCATCGCGGCTGGAGAATCTGACTTATTGAAGTCGGTCCGGGTCGATTCATCCCATGCCATCAAAGTCCCCAAAGCAAGGTTGGGAGCGGCTCGGTCGTTGAGTACCGTCGTGAATTGAACCGACCGATCATCGGAGCCGCTGGACGTTGCCATCGTGAAGACTTTCGCCATCGCCGGATATCGGCCGATAATTTTTCGAGGACCGATTTGTTGCGGTGTCATTTTTCGCACCGCACTCAACACTCGCTCCGGCATCTCTTCCAATCGCTGACTCAGTTTGCGTTGCACAGTGGCAGGTAGCGCGGCGGCATCGTTGCGAAGCAACATTTCATGATGGAATTGATCATCGAGATGAACACTCCAAATTGCAGTGAGAACATCATCGCCTAACCAGTCCAAGAAATGATTCAAAACAGGGCGGGCGTTTTCCGGGAACCAACTCACTTGTTCGAGTCTTAGAATTTTGGGATCAAAGAGTATCGTCAAATGCCTTTCACTGTCGGTCTTCAACAGCATCGTTTCGATGTCACGATTTGTGACTGCGTTGACATCAATCGCGTCGGCCATTTCTTGTGCGTACTCTCCCGGCCCCACGGCAAAACGCCGATTATCGATATGGATGAAGCAGTCATCGCCTGTCAAATATATTTTCGGCTCGTAGTCGTTGACGCTGTCCCCTGGAAACAGCTTAATCAGCGTGGATTCCAACTGTTCTTCCTTCAATTCGACATACGCGGCTACTTTCGGGCGTTCGTTTCGCAAACCCGGTATCAGACAAATTCTTAAGCGGTCAATTTCAGAAGGATCAAACTTTGTCAGCGCTTTGATTTCTGTTTCCAGCCAAATCCCCAAAGGGCCAATACAATAGCGAAACTCTTCTGCCAAAGATCCTGGTTTCCAGAATTCATCGGGATGCAAATTGATAATCACTCGTGCCCCGGAGGGCATAAAGTTCAATGCGATAGGCTCCCCTCTTGTGGGAGCGGCATTTGCCAAGGCTTCCAAGTCTGATTTGTCTTTTGCTTTTTGCGCGTCGTGGGCAGCATTCCGTTTGGGCTTCTTGGCTTCTGCCGCTGCTAAGGCCTGCTTCTCCGGCTGATCCTTGATGTAATAAATAGTGCCCGCGAGTAAAACGGCGACCAGTCCACCAATGACAATCTGAAAATTACGCCGCTTCTTATTCTTGCGACGCATTTCCTTCATCCGCTGAACACCACCCGATTCAATATCGGGAGCCACGACGGGAGCTTCGAAGGTGTTGATCTGAGGAGCCTGTTGAACAGGAGCCGTCTTGGTAGCAGACTGGTTTCCCGCAGGGGAAGGCGCAACCAGTTCCAACTGAACTTCATCTTCTTCTTCGGGTTCTTCCAGACGAAAAGCCTTCGAGCATTTGGGACATTTCCCCTTCTTACCAATCAAACTGCGATCTTTCAGTTTGAGTTCAGTCCCACAGTATGGGCAAGGAATGACAAAGGCTGGCATCGTAATGTCCTTCGTTACAAATATGACGTCAAAGACTCATCTCTTCACAGACGCATTCTCAGGATGAGCAGTTCCCATTCCGATGGAAGATTTTAGTTTAACAGAAGTTTTCTCTGATTCCATCCCCTTTCCTGAAAACAGTTTACAACGGAAGTGGGCCTTCATCGGCAAAGGGGTGTAACGAGCCGAGTGACTTCTCTTTGGGCACCGCGGCCAGCAGATGTTCGGCCATCTGCAGATCTTCTTTCGTCGTAATTTTCAGGTTAATTGCCGGGCAAGCCACAATGGCGACGGGATGCAGAAGCCGTTCGACCAATTGGGCCTCATCGGTGGCGACAAAAGCTTCGCGTTTCTCAAAAGCCTCTTCGAGCAGAGATTTACTGAAAACTTGGGGCGTCTGGGCTTCCCACAATTGCTCTCGGGAGACTGTTTCTTCGATGTTTTGTTGTTCGTTGACTCTTTTCAGAGTGGAAGCGACTTTGTGCGCCAAAATGGCAGCATCGGTCTCGATGGCTTTGGCAAAGACATCATCAATCCACTTTTTCGCCAGCAATGGTCGAGCCGCGTCGTGAACCGCGACAAAGTCCACATCTTCATTCACGGCGGCCAGACCGTTTGAGACCGAATCAGCACGTTCGGCTCCACCAAGTACGATTTGAATGTTCATAAATGCAAGATTGGGACGAAATTTTTCTTTGAACCTCTCTTCATCTTCGGGCGAAATTACAATAATCGTCTGCGAGACATCGTCTCGCTCGACAAAATGCTCGGCTGTGCGCAGCCAGACGGCACGATCTTTGAGATTGGTAAACACCTTCTTTTCCTGTGTGTTTCCGAATCGACTGCTTTTACCGGCAGCAGGAAGAATGACTGCGAATTTGGGCATTTCTGACTGCTCCTGAATGATATGACCGCAAGAATCAAACTATCCTAGTCGGGAAGAGTCCGAGAGGACAACCTGCTGAATGATGAGAACTCAGGGGAGGCCGTAATCGGCTCTCATTTTTGTGTGGGGTTCTCACTCATGATGCGTCAAGTCGTGGGAGCATCTGGAGATGCTGACAGGGAAAATCGGTTTTTCGGTCGCGTCCTTCAAGATGCACCGTTAACATGACACACATCATTCATTCATACTGACAAATATCGAGACATCTCTTCAGGAGCGAGTTTGACTTCATGAGCGATCAGCCGAGCGGTGCCAAAACCGAAGAAACTGTCAAAAGAATTAACGATGCTTACGCAAAAATTCGTGGGCAAATGAGCAAGGTCATTGTGGGACAGGACGAGGTGGTCGATCAGCTATTGATTGCCCTGTTTTCACGTGGTCACTGCTTGCTGGAAGGTGTTCCCGGTCTTGCCAAGACATTGATGATCAGCACGCTGGCTCGAACATTATCGATGTCGTTTTCTCGCATTCAGTTCACCCCCGACTTGATGCCTGCCGACATCACCGGGACCGACGTCTTGCAGGAAAACAAAGAAACCGGCGAGCGTGTCTTCCGGTTTATTCAAGGCCCCTTGTTTCACAACGTAGTGCTCGCCGACGAAATCAACCGCACACCACCGAAAACTCAAGCGGCTTTATTAGAGGCGATGCAAGAACGACAAGTCACAGTGGGCCAAACACGCCACATGTTGGACGAACCATTTTTCGTGCTGGCCACACAAAACCCCATTGAACAGGAAGGGACATACGCCCTTCCCGAAGCACAACAAGACCGTTTCATGTTCAAAGTGACGGTGGACTATCCCTCGTTCAGTGAGGAACGCGAGATTGCCAAAACGACCACCAGTAATATTAAACACGAAGTACAATCGGTGTTGGATGGAGAGGAAATTATCCAGCTTCAAGAACTGGTCCGACAAGTCCCAATCACCGATCATGTTGTCGATTACGCCCTGGCATTAGTTCGCCAGACGCGAGTCAATCGTCCGGGCGCCCCGGCATTCATCGACGAATGGCTCAGTTGGGGAGCAGGTCCGCGAGCCGTGCAGATGTTGCTGCTTGGTGCCAAGACACGAGCCATTCTGAATGGTCGTATGCATGTTTCGACCGAAGATATTGCCGCTCTCGCCAAACCGGTTCTGCGACATCGTATTGTCGTCAACTTCTCGGCAGAAAGTGAAGGCATTGACAGTGATAAAGTGATCGATCGTCTTGTGGCGGAAACGCCCTCAAAGGAAGGTGAGCTGACAAGTGACCCAAGATTACAGAAAATTTTTGCGGCCTGAGGAACTTAGCCGAATCTCGCGACTTGAGATTCGGGCCCGTCAGGTGGTGGAAGGTTTTCTGTCGGGGCTTCATCGCAGTCCGTATTACGGCCAATCGGTCGAATTCGTGCAACACCGAGAATACGTTTCGGGTGACGATATTCGTCGTGTTGACTGGAAAGTCTGGTCAAAAACCGACAAGTATTACATCAAATTATACGAAGAAGACACGAACCTGCGGACCACCTTGCTCGTTGACTTGAGCGAATCGATGCTGTTTCAATCGGGCGCGATGTCGAAATACGACTATGGCTGTACGATCGCTGCTGCTCTTTCGCATTTACTGCTGAAACAGCAAGATTCCGTGGGACTCTATGCATTCGACGACACGTTGAGGAAACGTATTCCCTCCAGCAGTCGTCGTACGCAGCTTCACGCGATTTTACAGGCACTCAATAACGAGAAGCCCGCTCAAAAGACGAGCATCGATAAGTTGCTGCGGCAAGTGGCCGATGATCAGTCACAAAAAGGGATGATCGTGTTGATCTCTGACTTGTTCGTTGATCGCGAGAGTCTGTTCAAAGGATTGACTCAACTTCGATATCGTGGACACGATGTCTTGTTGATGCACGTCCTCGATGATCAGGAAATCGACTTCGAATACTCGGGAACGACACGATTTGAGGGGATGGAAGAGGCGGGGGAACTAGTTTGCGACCCGCGCGCTTTGCGAGATGGATACCAAGAAGCCATGCAAGATTACTTGCACGAACTTCGACGCTTCTGTGCCAAAAATCTGGTGGACTATCAGACCATCCGAACCAGTGAGCATATGGATGCTGCCCTATTGCATTACTTCAATCACCGAATTGGTATGCGACAAGCTGTCCAGAAATAAGCCATTAGACACATTGTGAGATAACATCCCGATATGGGCGGAATATTTTCAGCATTAACAAGTAGCTTGGCACCGTTCTTTTTGAACCCTGCGGTGTTTATCCCCGGCGCTGCGCTCATTTCCGCGCCCATTATCATCCATTTGCTAAATCGAATGCGGTTTCGCAAAGTTCGTTTTGCGGCAATGGAATTTCTACTGCAAAGTCAGAAACAGAACAAACAACGGATTCTCTTTGAGCAATTACTATTGCTGCTGCTTCGCATTTTAATTGTCCTGCTGATTGCCGCCTTGATTGCGCGAATGATTTTCAGCCCTAATCAATTGGCATTTTTGCGCGGTGAGAAGAGTCATCATCTTGTCCTGATTGATGATAGCGCATCGATGCAGGATCGTTGGGGTGAGACGACCGCGTTTACCGAAGGCAAAAAAGTTATTCAGAAGCTAGTCGAAGAAGGCGCACAACGTCCGGGAACACAAAAGCTGACCGTTTTGCTACTTTCCAATCCCGACCAACCGTTTATCAACGGAGAAGATGTCACCGAGCAACTGCTCATCAAACTGGCCGAAGATCTCGAAACCTTGCAACCCACCTCTCGCGCTCTCAATCTGATTGATGGGTTACAAGCGTCATTGGAACGGCTGGCCGATTTACAGGCGGTGTCACGAACGGCTTATATTGTCACCGATTTTCGCGAAGAAGATTGGAATGCGCAGCCAGCCTTGGCGCAAACCATCAAATCGTTCGAAGCGTCGGATATTGCGGTTAACCTGGTTCGTTCTGTCACTGAACGACATGCGAATCTTTCTCTCGTCGGATTGACGGGCGACTTACAAACGGCTGCCGTCAATGTTCCGTTACGACTGACGGCCCAAGTTCGTAATCATTCCGAAGTCCAAACAAAAAACATTCGCCTGACCGTAATTCAGGATGGCAAGAAGTTACCGGTCGCGGTTCCCGTCCCGGAAATCGAAGCGGGAGAAACCGTTTCCAAGTCGTTCGATGTGGTGTTTGGTGCTCCCGGTCGTCACCGATTAGAAGTGCTCCTCGATGCCGATTCTCTCGAACAGGATAACAGCCGTTATCTGGTTGTCGATTTGAAGAACACAAACCCTGTTTTGCTGATCGATGGATCTCAAGACAAAGAAGCGGCAGCCATTGTGGCCGATGCGTTGGCTGCCGATCCGGCTTTGACGGGAATCGCTCCTCTCATTCAAAGCCCTGATTTTCTGAGACGAAACAAATTGGATGACTTCCGCTGTATCTATCTGATCAATGTTGGTGACTTAGCAGCAGACGCGATCCTTCCTCTGGAGAATTATGTTGCCAATGGAGGCGGACTGGCGTGGTTTCTTGGTGATCTCTCCGACCCTCGATTCATTAACGAGACCGTGGTTCGCAATGATGAAGAGAGCCTGTTTCCCGTTCGACTGTCTCCCACTTTCCGTGATCTTCCCCGAGCGACAGAAGTCTCTCCCGGACCCGATTTACAATTTTCTGATCATCCATTATTCACCATCTTCGAGGGTGCAGAGAATCCGTTTGTCGCTGCCGTCCATGTTGATCGCTATTTTCCCGTGGCAGAGTCAGTTTCTCAGTCGGCTTTAGAGCAAGCTGGCCAGGTACAAACACTCGTCACGATGCGAAATGATGCTCCTTTGATCTTTGAACATTCCTTCGGACTTGGCAAAATTTTCACCAGTCTGACCTCCGCGGGAAGTCTTTGGAATGACTGGTCGACGAATCCGAGCTTTGTCATCTTTCATCTTGAATTACAGAAATATCTGGCCAAACGATATCGACGACAGGAAAGCGAAGAGGTGGGGACGCCGATTGAGTTTGTCTTGGATGCCTCTCAATACTCTCAGGAACTGGAAGTCACCACACCTGACGAGCGGAATGCCCAGATGCAAATGACTCGGGAAGAGGTGGACGCTTCCGGTGACCGGCAAGAGTTTGTTTGGAAAGCCAGTTATGCCGGGACGAATGAGCCCGGAGTTTATCGTCTGACTCTTTACGACAGTGATCAGAATCCCGAAGAACGCTGGTTAGCCTATAATCCACCGCTCACGGAAAGTAGCCTCAAATTGCTTACACAAGAGGATTTGGAAGGGCGTGTGGGAGAAGATATCGCCATACAGACGTATGAAGATTTGGGCTGGCTCCAACAAAGCGACTCGCAACAAGAAGCCCGGATGTCGTTGTTGATGATTCTGTTTCTCGTCATGATGGCAGAACAATTCCTCGCCTACCGTTTAAGTTATCACACCCGCAAGACGGGAGCGGCAAGCCCCTGATGGATTTCATTTCTTCCACAACTCTACTTGCAGCCGAGCCTGTTTCTGGTTCTCTTCAGAACTGGGAATGGAGCACTCCGCGATCCGCAATCGGCTGGATGTTGGTACTCCTTCTCGTCGTTTTGTATCTCACATGGACGGTCTGGCTGTACTGGCGCGATTCCCAATCATTCCATCCGTTGTGGCGTGTCTGGTTGATGCTGCTTCGTTTGGGGGCTCTCGCAGGATTACTGGTTATCGCGTTCAATCCGCAACTCAAAACAACAAAAACCGCTTACCATGCGTCCAAAGTCGGCATCTTGATTGACACCTCATTATCAATGCGTTTCCCGGCGGGTGATCCTGATGATTCGACCGCGAATGAATCGATTTCCCGACTGGAAGCTTCTCGTAAGTTACTGTTCGACGAAGGATTGATCGCCAAACTGCGTGAGCAACATGAAGTCTCCATTTTCACCTTCGATAGTCGGTTGAAAGGGCCCATTCACGTTTATCCTTCCCAACATCCCCTGGCGTTAGAATACCGACGAGCCATTGATCAATCTGAAGGAGAAGAACCTGCGAAAACTCAATCTCTCCAAGATGAACTCCAGAAGTCTGCCTACTCACAACAAAACATCTCAGAAGAAACCGATTCGTCAACAAGCTCTGAATCACAGACTTGGGATGACCTGTTTCCCGCATCTGGGACAGAAACTCGTTTGGCAGAATCAGTCAACTCTGCCCTGACTCAACTTGGTGGACATCTCTCCGGCTTAATTGTCACCTCCGATGGAGCCTCCAACGCCGGCTTGCAGGCTTCTTATGCAAATGCCGCAGCATCTCAAGTCGATGCAAGACTGGTGGCTGTTGGCATCGGATCAACCCGGCAACCGGTCAATCTTACCGTCGCTTCTGTGCAGGCTCCGTCCTTGGTTCGAATCAGCGATCAGGTGGGGGAAGTGAATGATCAATACGATGTGGTCGCATTAATTCAGGGTTCCGGCTTGTCGGGAAAAACCGCCGATGTCGACTTGCTGATGAAACCCAAAGACGATCCCGAAGCAAAACCGACGCTCATCGAATCGAGACAAATCACATTTCAAGCAGAGGAAGAACGATTCGAGTTAACTTTCAATCGCGAACCAACGGAAGAAGGCCGCGAAGAATATCTTGTGCAAGCACGACTCACGGAAGACCTGGGCGAGATTAACACCGATGACAACTCGGCTCGTCGAACAGTGAACGTCACTCGCAAACGGATGGAAGTCTTGGTGGTCGCAAGCGGACCGATGCGAGATTACCGCTTCTTACGAAGTATGCTGTCCCGACGTTCGGGGATTGAAATGGACATCTGGTTGCAAACCGTCGACCCAGCATTAGCGGGCTCGGTTGATCAGGATGCCCGTGAACTTCTGACCGAATTTCCGACCTCCGCACAAGACTTAAATCGATACGATGTCATCATTGCCTTCGATCCCAACTGGCGGGAACTCAACACCGAACAAGTGACGTTTTTGTCTGAATGGGTGGCGACTCACGCGGGTGGAATGATCTATGTCGCGGGAGATGTTTTCACGGGGGAACTGAGCACTTTGGCTCAAAGTGATGATCCTGAGCAGGTCAACGCTTACAAACCCGTTTTGGATATGTTACCCGTGCATCTTGCCTTGGGAGGCTTTGATATCGTCTCCACCGTCTCTTCAGATCAGGGTTGGCAGATTGATTTCACCAAGGACGGAGAGGGGGCCGGCTTCCTTCAACTTGATGACGACCCAGGAGCTTCACAACTTGCCTGGAAAGAGTTCGAAGGGATCTACCGCGCGTACCCAACGGCTGGGCCAAAACCGGCCGCCACCGTCTATGCTTATTTCTCAGATCCGCGTTTTGGAACACAGTACGGTCAACCAATCCTCCTGGCTTCTCAATTCTATGGAGCCGGTCGGGTGATTTACTTGGGAAGTGCCGAACTCTGGCGAATTCGTGCTCTCTCAGACGATTTTTTTAATCGCTTCTGGGTACGGGCAATCCGCGAAGTTGCTCAAGGGCGTATGAAGCAGGGAAATCAACGCTTACTGTTGATGCCCGAACGTAAGACTTATTACCTCGGGCAAACCGTACGCATACGGGGGAGAGTTTTTGATCGACAACTCAAGCCGCTAGAGGCTCCCGATGTCACCATGCGACTTTATGAACCGGATGGACGAGAAGTCATTCCCGCTCGTAAACTGATTCGCGACCCGAATCGAGTGGGAGAATACGTCGGAGATTTTCGCGTAACGAGACAAGGAACCTATCGCCTAGAACTCCTCGATCCTGAAGAAAATGAAGCGGTTCAATCCACTTCCATCGAAATGGAAGAAATTGAAGTCACCGTTCCCAAACTCGAATCAGAGAACACTCAACAAAACGTCAAATATCTCCGTGATCTTGTGGACGACACCAACGGCGGTTATGTGACACTCGAATCGGCGTTAGCAACCATCCCCGATCTGCTGCCCAATGTGGGTGAGGCATTTCAAATCGATGTCAGTTCGCGACCGTTATGGGACAAAGCCTGGGTGATGTATCTGTTGATCGGTCTGCTTTGCCTGGAATGGCTGACGCGAAAACTGCTGAAACTGGCATGATCGAGTCCCCATGGTGGATTGATCTGGTACAATATTCACATGGCTGTTTTTGAATTCCCCTGCCCTGTTTGCTCTCTGACTCTTCGCGCCCGGGATCAATCCGTCGCGGGACAGCTAATTGTCTGTGCCGACTGCGAGACGCAACTCCTCGTCGAACTCGATGGAGACGGCCAACTCTTTGCAAGAAAACGAGAAGACGTTTCACTCTTATCGACAACACCGGCAGGCGAGACGGCTCCTCGTAAATCATCGAGTCCCCGACTCGATCCACTCAGTCCCCAAAAATCATCAGGCACCCAAAGAACTTGGTTATTGGGGCTCGGTCTCGGAATCGTCGTAGTGGCGACTTTCTACTCCCTTGGACGGACGGACTCGGTTCCTGCGAATAAAGACTCCAGTCTCCCTCCACAAGTAGACGGCGATGAGAGTGTTGACCCCCAAAGTTCCGAGCCACAATCAGATCCGAAACAACCACCTATAGATGATGACAATGGATTGTATACGGGGTTGAATAAGCTCATTGAGCAATATCAACAAGAACAGGGAGAATTCCCCGAACCGCCGGCAACCGACCTGGAAGATCCTAATCACCGTTTAAGCTGGATTGTCAATCTGGAGGCGACCCTCAACCCCAATCAACTCCCACCACTGTGGGACCGTCCCTGGAATGATCCGCTCAACGAACATTTTGTCAGGCGAGCGTTGCCACAATACCGGAATCCGGCAATCTCGCAAAAAACATCTCCCGACAAATATCCCGCGACACACTTTGTCGGCATTGCGGGAGTCGGCAAAGATGCGGCCACTTTGTCAAAATCTGATCGACGCGCTGGCATGTTCGGCAATCAAAGAACAATCACTGTGGAAGATTTGAAAGCGGGAGCCGCCAATGTCTGGATGCTCTCAGGTGTGCAGGACAATATTGGTGCCTGGGCCGCAAATGGTCGCGCAACGATTCGACCTTGGACGGGTGGTGCCGTGATCGGTGGGCCTGACGGATTTGGTAGTGGGCAAAGAGATTCCATGTCCATTTTAATGGCCGATGGAAGCGTTCGATCAATTTCGACCAACACCGACCCAAAAGTTCTGGAACGTCTTGCTACCATTCACGATGAGCGTGAACCTGTTGTTGTGAAAGCGAATCCTGGATCAAAACCAGCTATCGCAAAGATGCCAGCACCTCACCCAAAGGATGGTCGCCAGTTTGTGTTTGGACCGTTACAAGCTCCGAAGCCTCCCGAAGCGGCACTCAGCGATCTGATTGCACTGCTGAAGAATGAACTCAAAGAACAGCCACCAGTCCCGATGAAGGATGTTGAACAACAACTCTCACAAAAACTGTTGTTGTTTGATTTGCGAGAACCCCAACCGTTACGTTCCGTCTTCGATCAAATCGAAGAAATGACAGGCGTCCCCATCATTACCGATTCAGACGAACTAGGAGATGCTGCCAGCCGTGTTGAAGAGCCAGTGACAATTTCCTTAATCGAACCGACGCTCAAAGAGGTGTTGGAAAATCTCTTACAACGTGTCAAACTGGGTTACCGAATCGTTGGCGGACGTATCGAAATCACTTCGGAACCGCTCATTCTTATCAAATAAGATCGCCATATTTTTTGTTGGAAAGTTGCAGGATAGTTGTGGAACCCGACGATCAAGTTTGTCTCTGTTTTCATGTTTCCAAACGGAAAATCGTCAACTATATCCGTATTCATAAGCCCCGTGTCCCGTCGCAAATCAGTGAATGTGCATCGGCAGGGACGGGTTGTGGTTGGTGCATTCCGTTTCTGAAACGCTATTTCGAAGACGAGACGGGCCGCGATGCAGGAGTCACAGGAAGCGATTTATCGGCCGAAGAATATGCCCGAAAACGAGCAGAGTACATCAAAGATGGCGGAGGAACTCCTCCACCGGGAGCCGAACCGTTACCGAAAGGGTGACCACTACTATTCCCCGTCGTTGATGTTAATTTTGCGAGGCTCGGCGCGTTCGGCTTTAGGAAGAACGACCTTCAAGACGCCGTTATTCAATTTGGCATTGATTCGTTCATGATCGACTTCATCACTGAGAATGAATGATCTCAGAAAGTCGCCCACTCCATATTCCTCGTGTTGTCCCATCATACCTTCGGGAACGTACCGGTTCACACGGCCGAACAGTGTCAGCTTGTTGTCCTGCACCTGCAGTTCCAAATTTTCTAAAGTGACTCCCGGCAAATCGGCAACCAGGACCAAGCCTTCTTCCGATTCGTAGATATCAATCGGAGGAGTAAAGAGTAGACGTTGTTCGGGTGTTTCGGTGGTCGCAGGAACTGACCGCTCTGGATCGTTATGAGGAACGAGTTCGTTGTTCATTTCATTCACCACCTTCCTGAATGGGAATCTGGCGTGGAGTCACTTCGGGCGCTTTGGGGAGTGTGATTTTCAAGAGACCGTTGACCAATTCTGCTTTCAGACCCTCTTCCATGACGCGGTCGGGAAGGTTCAGGTTTCGTTGCCATTGCCCTCGATATCTTTCGGAACGGCGGTAATCGTTGTCAGAGACCTCATCCGCTCGACGATCTCCCTTGAGGGTCAAAACACCTTGAGCGATGGAGAGATCGAGATCCGACTTCGTCATGCCGGGCAATTCTGCCGTCAGCAGAAAATGGTCTTCGTATTCGTAGAAGTTGACCGCAGGAAAGGTACGACCAAGCCGCACGCCCTGCGGCGTATCGTTCATAGATCCCATCAACCGGT
>JAQWSQ010000121.1 GCA_029243145.1 Planctomycetaceae bacterium
AGAATTCAATGTATCATCTCCACCCTCTTCAGAGGAGCGCGTCTCGATGCGACATATATACTTGATAGCCATCATTACCATCTCTTGCTTATTAGCAGGATGTGGTGGTGATTCCGAAAACTATGGCGAAAACCGAAATGCCGCTCTTCTGGTTCTCACAAAGGGGGGGTATGTTCGAGTCCAAGATGTCGGCATCCTCATCAAGAAGCAAGGTCAACTTCCACAAGAAAATTTGTTAGTGACGGAAGTGAATCTCTCCGAAAAGAAATTCAATGATTTGGACTTAGTCAGTTTGAAACCTCTCGGCGAGTTGGAAGTCTTGAATCTTTACGGAACTCAAGTCACAGATGAGGGCATGAGTTCCATTGCGAAAATTAAAGGACTCAAGAGTTTAGAGCTTTCTTACACGGCAATTACAGACGAGGGGCTTGAGAAACTCTCGGCGCTAAGCAACCTCTCCCAACTTTACCTGCACGGAACACAGGTTTCCAAGGAAGCGATTGATACACTCAAGAATAAACTCAAAGGCTGTAAAATTTCCCATTAAAAATCTCAACCAGCAAAATTCTCAATTTGCAGACTCGGGAGATTTTCGCAAATGATGCACCCACGCTGGTGAGAGGTTCAACCAGACCCAACTACGATCAAAACGCATCTCGTCGTGAAACGGTTGAATCACTCGATCCATTTCTCGAAGTCGAAGTCGATTCGATTTTTTATCAACGTATTTGCGCATCTGGCGCAGATACATATATTCGAAGTAGGAAAGCTCCCCACCGGGTGCCAACAACTCCACAAACGTCTCAAAGATTTCCTTCACCAGTGGAACATCAAAGTTGGTGGTGGGTAACCCGGAAATGATGATGTCGTACGGCGCATCGTACTGAAATTCCTGCAAGGGGGTTTCATGCACCTTCGAAATGTCGGCCACTCTTTGATACGCAGGATTTTGCTCGAACTGATCACGGATCACTGCTGCGAATGTCGGATTGATCTCGACGATATCAAACTGATCGTCAGGTCGAAGTTGTTTGACGATTTTTTGTGTGAAAGCTCCGGTTCCTGGACCAATTTCGAGGACGCGCCGAGGGCCTTCTCGCTTGGTAAGAGGTTTCGTGATCGCCGCAGCAAGAAACCGACTACTCGGGATGATTGATCCGGTGGTGTAGTACCGCTGACGAAACTCGGAATAAAAAGTCGACAGGTTTCCCACAACGCTCCTTCACGATCATTTCCAGAGAATCGGTAGTTTCAGCACTTTAGGCCGGAGAGAGAATCTGCAAACTCGTTTCCACGACCATGTCTTTGACTTGCTCTCGGTAAGCCTGCATGTGATCGGCAACGAGATGCGCTTCAAGATGAGAAATCGATTCCCACTTTTCGACAACCACGACCAGATTATCATCGGTCACCTGGGCATCAACCGGTGTTTCCGCATCGATGGTCGGTCCGTACTCCAAGCATCCCTCTTCGGCATGCACGAGAGGAACGAGTTGATGAAACTCAGCCAGAAAATCAGATCGACAACCTGGCTTGAGTGTAATTTGTGCGACGACGTGTATCATTGATTCTCCAAAGTGCTCATTCGTAAAGATTCCAAACGAGATTTCACTCCCGCTCTGTCGACAACTCGCCGTTTGTGAAGTCCCTGTGCAAGACACTTCCCATGGGCCTCAGCAGCAATATGGAATGTGACCAGCGGGCCTTCTCGGTGAACGACCTTGGCAGTACAAATCACATGGTCGAGTTCGATTGCCATGGAGCGATGCTCGATATCGATTTGTACTCCGAGAGAAATCTCACCTTTCTCCAACGACTCCTGCAACAAGTCGAGAGCACAATGCTCCATTTCCCAAAGCAAATGGGGAGAGGCCAGAATCGAAATGCCGTCAAAATCGATACACTGGTCTTGAGAAACGAAAAATTCGCGTTTCCGGAGAGTACCTGTTTTGGGGGAGACTTTCATATTCGTCCTGAAATTCGGTCTTCAAAAAAGAAATACCGGTCAAACTGAGGCTGACTTTCTAGTCAGATCTGTACTAGAATTCGGTAACATTTACTACTGATAAATCCATTTTCCATGGAAACTCTGCCGACGCAAGGGAGTGAATCGGATGCCTGTCTCTTTTCGTTCAATCATTCTGCTGATGACCGTCTTCTCGCTTTGGACGGCAAACTCGACCTCTTTCGCCCAAGGAGTGACGCCAGAAGTTGCCTTGAAATATAAACCTGTTCAGAAGTACGTCGAGTTCGACACACCTTCACAAAGTGAAGTTGCGAACTGCACCGTTCAGGTCGTTCAGGAAAAAAGCGGCTCGGGATGGGTGGTCAGAGGACCACAAGGGGAAACTTTGCGAAAGTTTATGGACACCAATGGGGACAATACGGTTGATCGCTGGAGTTATTTTCGTGGTGGAATCGAGGTGTATCGTGATGAGGACTCCAACAACAATAAAATAGCCGACCAATCGCGGTGGCTCAATACCGGGGGCACACGCTGGGGCATCGACCAAAATGAAGACAAAATCATCGATAGCTGGAAGCAAATTTCTGTCGAAGAAGTTTGCGAGTTGGCGTTTTATTCTCTCAAAAATGGTGACACAAAACTCCTGCAATCATTGATGGTCACCTCCTCCGATTTGCAGGGATTGGGTATTCGCACCGATCTCGCCAGAGAAATTCTGGAACAAACCAGCAACCTCGAACGCAAAATGCAAATCGTCACATCTGCCAAGCAGATCAACACGTCGACGACTTGGCTGCGTTACGATGCCGGTCTTCCGGGAACGATTCCCGGAGATGCAGGCAAGGCCAAGCAGGATCTTCAAGTTTACGAAAACACCCGTGCTCTGATAGAAAACAAGGGAGAAGTGGATTTGCTCCAAATCGGAGAACTCGTTTTGGTGGGCAACACGTGGAAGCTGGCATCATTCCCCCAGTTGATCGATCAGAATTCTGACCCCATTGAATTTGGCGGGGTGCTTCTCCGTCCCTCGCAATCGACCGGTGAAGGTGAAATCATGGCACCAACAGCCAGTTCGGCGGAAGCCCGCGAACTGCTCGATCAACTCCAAAAACTGGACGAAAAAAGTCCGCGTCTGGAAGATGGTGTCGAAGCTCTTGGCACCTACAATAAACGCCGAGCCGATATCTTGCAAAAACTGGTTTCCCTGTCTGAGACACCGGAAGAACGCGAACTCTGGATGAAACAATTGATCGATGGCATCACAGCAGCCGTCCAGATTGGAGCCTATGCAGAAGGAGTGCAACGCCTGAAAGGATTTGAGGACTCGCTCAAATCACGTAGCCCCGACAGTGACCTGATCCCTTATATCACGTATCGCCGATTGACGTCAGAATATAGTCAACGTGCCAACTCGACTCCTGCCGACGAACAAGAAGAGTTGCAAAAGTCGTGGATGAATTCACTCGAACAGTTTGTGAGTCGTTACCCCAAAACCGAAGAAGCCGCCGATGCCTCGTTTCAAATTGCCTCGTCTTATGAGATTAGTGGACGCACCGATGAAGCAAAAACATGGTATCGTCGTATCGCTTCGTCCTACGAGAACACAATTCTCGGACAAAAGGCCACAGGCGCACTTAAACGAATGGGCCTCGAAGGCCAAGTTCTTGAGTTTTCCGGTAAATCCCTGACCGGTCCAACACTCGACCTCTCTCGCTATCGAGGCCGTGTTGTCGTACTCACTTACTGGGCCACCTGGAGTCGTCCTTTTTTGGAAGAACTTCCACAATTGCAAGCACTCTCCCAAGAGTATCGCTCAAAAGGCTTTGAAATTGTCGGCGTGAATGTCGATTTGGTCTCTGACGGACTCGCCGAGTTTATCAAAAGAAATGATATGCCTTGGCCCCATATTCATGAAGAGGGAGGACTCGACAGCCCTCCTGCCGTAAAACTCGGCATCCTCATGCCTCCCGCCATGATCTTGATTGATCAACAGGGAAAAGTTGTCTCGGCAGCGGCGACTATTGAGTTATTGAAGGAGAAAGTCCCGGCACTGTTGAAAAAATAACATTGATCAACGGCACATTGCAACCGCCTCATCTGATACAATTGCATCGTGTGGGAATGACGCTGTACAATGAGCGGTCACGTAAACCGGGCCTGTTTAAATGGCTCCACACCCCATTGACGAATCGCGCTACAGAGAGTTCTTTACTTGTCTAATTTCGTACAAAAATGGTTGGAAAGGCTGGTCAAGCCTCTCGTGATCTCACATCACAAACGCTCGGGAGCGGTCCTGTTCAGTGACACAACACTGCGTGACGGGGAGCAAATGCCCGGCGCGACACTCGAACCCGAAGAAAAAGTTCAAATTGCCCTCGCTCTGGAAGCGGCCGGCATTCATTCCATAGATGCGGGTTTCGCCGCTTCCTCCGAGAACGACATCAAAGCGATGCAAATGATGGTCGGTAAGGTGAAGGGACCGGTCCTCACTTCGTTATGTCGTACCCTTCGGGGTGACATTGACGCTGCCGACCGAGCACTTGATGGACAACCAAACCACAAACGCGGCGTCAGCCTGTTTTGCGGCACCAGTCCCCTGCACCGCCGCGATAAATTACAAAAATCAAAAGAAGAAATTCTCGACTTGATCGTAGAAACTGTCGGCTACGCGGCTGACAAATTCACGGTCGTCGCGTTCAGTCCCGAAGACGCCAGCCGGACTGAAGTCGATTATCTCTGCGAATGTTACACGAAGGCGATTGAAGCGGGTGCGACAACCGTAGGCTTCCCTGATACCGTCGGCATTCTCACGCCTGAAAAGGCGCGAGTCTTCATCAGACAGATTCAAGACAACGTCCCGAATATTGATAAAGCACTTCTCGCGGTCCATTACCACAACGACTTGGGACTCGCCGTCGCAAACACCTTGGCAAGCATTGAAGAAGGTGCGAACGTCGTTCAATGCACGGTCAACGGTATTGGTGAACGTTCGGGAAATGCGTCACTCGAAGAAGTGGTGATGGCGTTGACCCTGCATCAGGATCAATTCAATCGTACCCATAAGATTGATACCACCAAACTCGCCCCGCTCTGCCGCATGGTGGCCGAGTTAACGGGCATTCGGCTGTCACCCCAGAAACCGATTGGTGGTTCCAACATTTTCGCCACCGAAGCCGGCATTCATCAAGATGGCCTGCTCAAAAACCCCGATACCTACCTTCCCTTCCGACCAGAAACTGTCGGTGAATCGGGAATCAAACTCGTCCTCGGCAGACATTCGGGCAAACGAGCCGTCGAACACCGACTGAAAGAGATCGGCTTCGCCGCGACCGACGAAGAAGTCGCCACGGTCCTCAACGGCATCAAAGAGTTGCCCAAGGGCGAAGTCGTCGACGATGAAAGATTAAAAGCATTTCTCACAGCCGAATAAGTTCGCCGACTCATCAGTGCTTCTCTGCAAACAATTCTCGGAAGCAAAAACAGGCTTCCTACTTTGCAGTGCCGCTCCACCAACCCGGCTCTTGGAATAATTCGCCGACGGGCATGGTGAATCCAGGCAGCGACACATCATCGGTCAACTGATCGGTTTCTGCCAGACGACTCTGGTTTCCCGACCCGTTCAGCACCAAGACGGCTTGATCATTTTGATCGACAATCCAAACCGTCTCGACACCGATTCCCCAATAAACTTCGACCTTGGAATTGATTATGTTTCGACGATCTGTGGAGGAAACGATTTCCACAACCAATGTGGGAGACTTTTCAGTGAAAAACTGATCCGCGAGATCAAACGGCCCCACATCGGGGATGACCGCCAATGCCGGCAGAAAGACACTATCAGGCTGGCGAGAAACAACCAATCCCTGATCGAAACAGGCCGCGCTGGAGAGATTCGGGTTACGCTGACGATGTTCGGCAAGACGCTTGGAAAGATTGAGGACCGATGTGCCGTGCATCGTATCGGGAGGCGATAGCTGCACGATTTCTCCCGCAATCAATTCACTCCAACGACCGTCTTCAGGCAACTCCCACCGTTGTTCGGAAAACTGTTCGGCCGTCAGGGACATTGGTAATCCTCTAGAGTGCGGGTCAATCGTGACCGTATCAATCAGTGTATTTCTTTAACTTACTATAGAATGTACTGCGAGGCATATCGAGTAAACGTGCCGCCTGAGCTTTATTTCCATTCGCTTTTTCGAGCGCCTGAAATAACTGAAGACGTTCATCGTCACCGGACAGCGAATGTTCGAGTACCGGTAATACAGTCGTCGATTCCTGCGGCCTCTCCGGGAGTCTTTTGAGACTCGTGGAAAGCAACGATTTGGGTCGTGGCGTAGGTTTCGGAGAATCGCCGGCAAGAAGCTCCTGCGGCAAATCGTTCAGGCTGATAATTTCAGTCTCTGCCAACACCACAGCGCGTTCGATCACATTCTGAAGTTGTCGCACATTGCCGGGCCAGTGATACTCTTCCAATGCGCGAGCCACTTCATCACTAAGCCGCAAGCGTTTTCCCAATCGTTCGGCTGATTGATTGAGAAAATGAACCGAGAGGTCGAGCAGGTCTTCCGGGCGTTCCCGTAATGAAGGAAGCGTCAGACTGATGACATTCAGCCGATAATAAAGATCTTCCCGAAACCGACCTTCAGAAATCAACTGTTCAAGATTCTGATGCGTCGCCGTCACGAGTCGCACATCGACATGAACCGTTTCACTGCTTCCGACAGGCTCAAAACTTCGAGTTTGTAACACACGTAGCAGCTTGACCTGCGTCTCGGGGGAGATGTCACCAATTTCGTCGAGGAAAATGGTGCCTCCATTGGCGGCGGAAAACCGCCCCTGCTTATCCTGATGGGCTCCGGTGAAGGCCCCCTTCACGTGCCCAAACAACTCACTCTCCAACAAGTTTGCTGAAAGTGCCGCACAATGAACTTTCACCATTTGTTTTTCGGATCGTGCAGAATTGAGATGCAAAATTTCTGCCAGCAATTCTTTCCCGGTCCCGCTCTCGCCACGAATTAAAACAGAAGACTCTGAACGGGAAACCTTGGAAACCATACGCATCACGTTGTCGATTGCCGGACTGTCACCGATCAACTTGTCACGCGAGAGAATTTCTCTCGGCTTAGTCGCAATTTGAGATTCTCCCTCCGTTCGTAAACTTTCTAATTCGGCCTGCAATAAATAAATCTGCCGACGTTGATCGCCGATTCGGTCCATTTTACTCTGCATCTCTTCATTGAGATGCACCATATCCTCTTGTGCTTTTAGGCTATGTAAACCGATGTTGGCAATCTGGCTAAGTGGCGATTGCAGAAACGCATAATCCTCAGCCGAGTATGGTGTATGATTGCGTTTTTCTCCCAGAACAAGCAAACCACGAATCACACTCTCCATCTCCACGGCTTGAGCAATCTGCAAATCCAGAGCATTCAAGTCGAGAGATCCCCCCCCCAAGCTGCTCGAAGAATGTCGTTGAATATGCCCCGTTTTCTGCAATTGCTCAAGATCGTCCTCTGAAAGCACAAGGGCATCGGGGGCTTTCAGTTTGCCGTTCGTCGCCGAAAGTATAAAGCGAGAAGAATTCTCTTCCCGAATATAGAGAGCCGTTTGGTCGACCTGCAACACTTCCCGACACATCTCAAACATCATTTGTCCGACAGAACCGAGGTCAGCAAACTGTCCCACTGCATTTTGCATGCGTTTGAAGGCGTTATCGAGTTGGTATTTTTCACGATAAAAACGGCGGTCGATCAATTGTTGCATGCGATCACGCACACCGAGTAACAGTAAGGTCGCGATCACAAACAAACCAACCACAGCCAGATACTGAAATGTATTCAGGGATATTTTCATCCGTAATGCGATCAGAGTAACCGTCGCAATCAAACAGGCAAAGCCCACAGTCAAACCCATCGACGAAACGTAGTACACCAAGCCTCGCGTCAAGAGTTGGTCAGCAAGCATCAGCTTGTAACGAATAATGGCGATAACGAACGCAAGTTGAAAAACGAGGCTGGCCAGCAACATCGGAATGCGGGCTTCCCCCATCACAAACTTCACTCGGGCAAAGTGTGCCAGCCAAATCGAATAACCAATGGGCAAGATTGCCACACATCCTGCGAGCAGCATAACAGTCAGTTGCATGCGTTCGATGCGGGTCGTCGCTCTCAAGCGACTGACTCCCAAGGCAACCACTGTTCCCAGAAAATATAAGCCAGAAATTAATAACGAGTACCACACCGCATCGCTGAGAAAGTGAAGACATTGGCGTAAGTGTGTGACGATTCCAATCTCGACGTTTTCAGGAACAATTTGTGAATTGATGGCTCGCAAATATTGCAGTAATGCTCCAATCGCGACTAACCCGATCGCAGGTGGAGAATAAATGAGAGTAAGAGTCAGTTTTTTATGCTGATTCAAAAATTGAAACGAACGCGGATAGACCAAAAAGAAGTGTAAGAGTACCGCCGGGAGAAACAGCCCCATGATGATAAACGGAGCATTCATCAGAGGACTCCCGCCGATCATCCACCAGTGAAAACCACCCACAAACGCTCCCAAACCAAACATGCAAACGATAAAGAACATTTGCGCCGAGGCATCAAAGGGACGGTTCCAAAAGGCGACACCGGCAACAGCAAAGATTGAGAGCTGAAGGAGAAACCAGATGATCGTAGGAATCATCTCACTCCAAGGGAGCGATTTGATCACAATGAATGAGCGATGAACGGGTTGCCCTGGCTGCGACATGGCCTGAAAGCGAACCTCTGCCATGCGAGGACCATTATGAATCTGCACAACGGGCGCAATCCAGTCTTCGGGGAGTTCAGAAGGATCAGAATTTTCAGGGAGCAGATTACTTCCACTCGGATCTTCTTTGGGGAGATAAAGATCAAACATGACCGATGCCAAATCCAGATATGTATGGATTGGCTTGTCGGCTACTTCGAGTAAAACATCCTCATCCTTAGGCTGTTCACCCATGACTTCCAAACCATCCACGGTCCAAATCGGAACACCTTGCTCTGGCAATGTGACTTGAACAGGGGCAGACACCAACCAGCGAAGTCGTAAATCTGGGCTGGTAATCACAAAA
The DNA here is from genome assembly GCA_029243145.1 of Planctomycetaceae bacterium. Lineage (GTDB taxonomy): Bacteria > Planctomycetota > Planctomycetia > Planctomycetales > Planctomycetaceae > JABURQ01. The sequence goes on from JAQWSQ010000121.1 coordinate 9,063, forward strand.
GCCAGAACAAACACCGAGTAGATCACGACCAAGATGCCGAGCGTGGCGAGAAAATTTCGTCGGTAGCTATTCATGGACAGCTCGAATCCAGTTGGAACTCATTGCGATTTTCTACAAAACTGCGATCTCTATGATGCGCCGAACAGCGCCGAAAAGCAATCATTCAGCGCCGAGATCGCCGGAACCATGTGTTGATTGCGCCTTATTCAGCGCCGAAATATCGGCGCCCAAGGAATTCCAAAAACAGAAATAAACCATAAGGTATTACTATAATACAACTTGCTAATGTTAAGACATTTATTTGAAGAACTGGCACGCTCAATGCATTCTCTATTCCTGAAGAAGAAAGCCCATTACCACGGCTTTCTACCCACTTGACCCCTTGTGTTGGTTAAGGCATCGCGGCGGCTGGAAGATTCCCCTGTTTGTGAGATGACCCAATCTCTCAAGCACTTCCGACTCGCTCACCTTCTCGAAATTCGAGCCACGATGTCCGCCACACAAGGGTTTTTCTATTCGCAGTGCAAAAGCGATGGGCAAAAATGGGGTTCATCCGGGATTTGCGTATTCATCCTGAAGATTGACACAAAGCGGACATGTCTTTCCCACGCTGGGAAATTCAACATATTGGCAACTTCGTCAACCGCATGATGAAGTAACGAACAGGTAGCTGGATTCGCAAGAATTCAGACGAAATGCGGGGACAGCGTGGTCCTTCTGAACTCTTGCGAGGTCAGCTACGGGCGAAGTACAAACAACCGATCTCACCCGGACCGCTGGAACGGAGCAATAATAAAATTAAGTCATTGAAGCGAACTGCTATGGATATCGAAACGAATGAGAATTCGAACCGAAACCTCTATCGCCCCTTCAGACTGAATACGCATTCGTCGGATGAACCAAAAATGGACACCTGAAGGAGTTCTTGGCCCGTCTCAGTCAACAAAAGATTCCGAGTAGGTCGCGAATGACTTTGGAGTTTCCCAGAGAGTGACCTCTCGGATGGGAAAGTTCTCTCGTTTCGCCTGTTCGTAGATCAGTCGGGCGATATTCTCGGCTGTAGGATTTGAATCCACAATATACAGTGGTTCTCCCAATTCCTGCAAAAATGGAATGGTGGGATCATCCTGATGGAGAATCATTTTGTGGTCGAGATGATCGTCAATCCACGTTCTTAACGAGGTTTTGATGTCACTGAAATCGACCAACATCCCACGATTATCCAACTCCTCTCCCTCCAACACAATCACTGCTCGACCATTATGTCCGTGCAGTTTTTTGCACTTTCCTTCGTAATTGAGTAAACGATGGCCGTAGCAAAAATCGATTTGTTGAGTCACGCGATACATAGTTAAAATCCTGAAGCAGTGATAACGGAGAAACTCGCAGTCATTGAATTGTACAGAAAACTCGGTGAAGATCGAGAACCGAGAGACATGATCACGACCTCACAGATGAAATCAATTCCATGGCATGGACAACACAGGATATCAATGGCAAGCAAGCGGACGTTTACGTCCCCGAAAAGACGGAATCAGAGCCGTATGTGATTCTGCACCTTCATGGCCATTCCGAGCAGACCTTGAAGGACAATCATGCGTTCACCTCTGTACTGGAACAAAGAGGCTTGAGGTGCATTTGCCCTCACGGAAGACGCTCATGGTGGCTCGATCAGCTTTGCATCGAGTACGATCCTGATATTTCACCACAGACTTACCTCTTAACGAGCTTGATCCCATGGATTGAGCAGACATGGAACATCTCACCTCCCGCTATCGGTCTCACCGGAATCAGCATGGGAGGCCAAGGAGCCCTGCAACTGGCCTATCAAAATGCTCGGATGTTCCCGGTTGTGGCGGCATTAGCTCCAGCCGTCGATTTTTATCAGTGGCACGGACGGGGACTGCCGATTGATGAGATGTTTGCCACTGCAGAAGCGGCCCGGCAGGCATCTGTGATCTTACACCTACATCCGCTCAGTTGGCCCCGTCATCAATTTCTCGCCTGCGATCCGGCTGACGATGAATGGTTCGATTCCTCGGATAAACTCTCCATGAAACTCTCGTCATCGGGCATTCCGCACGAAGTCGATTTCGAGACGAGTCATGGAGGGCATACCTGGGAATACTTTGAAGCCATGGCCGAGAAGATGATCGGCTGGACTCACGAACAATTGCAGTCAGTCGCACGAAGCGTTTAGCTGGACTGATTCCAATCGAGAGATCTTTCCACAGCGCGATGCCATTGGGTCATCAGTTGCTCGCGTTCTGATGCGGTCATGTCGGGAGTAAACTCGGCATCGAGTTCCCAGAGACTGGCGATCTCAGCTTGAGACTCCCAATACCCAACCGCGAGTCCAGCCAGATAAGCGGCCCCCAGCGCGGTGGTCTCGGGAACTTTAGGTCGTCTTACAGTGACATCCAGCAGGTCAGATTGAAACTGCATCATCAGGTCGTTCACGGACGCACCACCATCGACTTTGAGCTCTTTGAGGGGCACACCACTCTCCTCATTCATCGCCTGCAACAAATCGTAGGATTGATACGCCATCGAATCGAGCGCAGCCCGCGCGAGATGTTTTCGATTAGTGCCGCGTGTTAATCCGATGATGATACCACGCGCATCCTGATTCCAATAAGGTGCTCCCAAACCGACAAACGCGGGAACAATGATGACGCCCCCCGAATCTTCGACTTGTGCGGCAAGTGCTTCAATTTCAGACGAATGCTCGATAATTTGCAGGCCATCTCGCAGCCATTGCACAATCGCTCCGGCGATGAAGACCGATCCCTCCAGGCAATACGTCACCTCATCACCAATTTGCCAGGCGACGGTTGTCAGTAATCCTTTGGTGGATTCCACGCGTTTTTGACCCGTATTCAAGAGCATGAAGCAACCGGTGCCATAGGTGTTTTTACTGGCTCCCGGCTCGAAGCAGCATTGCCCAAACGTGGCCGCCTGCTGATCGCCGATCATCGAAGCGACTGGTATCTTGCCCCCAAACAAGCCTTCAAATGTTTCTCCCACAACTCCGCTGGAAGGGACGACCTTTGGCATCATCGCACGCGGAATCTTGAACAGATCGAGTAACTCATCGTCCCAGTCCATCGTTTCTAGATTGAACAACATGGTCCGAGAGGCATTGCTCACATCGGTGGCGTGGACGACGCCCCCAGTCAGTTTCCAAAGCAGATAACAATCGATTGTCCCGAAGAGAATATCACCATGACTGGCACGAACACGATCAGGATCCTTCGCATCGAGCAAGTATTCGATCTTGGAAGCCGAGAAGTAAGCGTCAAGCACCAGGCCGGTTTTCTGACGGACCATGTCTGCATAACCGTCGGCCTTGAGTTGATCGCAACGGGGGGCCGTAATCCGGCTTTGCCAAACAATGGCGTTGGCAATGGGGTCTCCACTTTCGGCCTCCCAAATGACCACTGTCTCACGTTGGTTGGTAATCCCGATGGCGGCAATATCCGACGCGGTCAGCGATTTTTTCTTGAGTAACCGTTGAGAGGCCTCCAGTTGCGTATCCCAGATTGTGGTTGGGTCGTGCTCCACATGCCCCGGCTGGGGATAAATTTGCTCAAACTCTTCTTGCTCGACACCGCGAACCTGGCCTGCATGATCGAATAGAATCGCTCGACAAGACGTTGTTCCCGCATCAAGAGAGAGTATGTATTGTTCGGTCATGGCAACAATCCTTCGCGATCGCTAAAAGAGATTTCGGTCTATTTGTGAAGCAAAAGCCACACGGTGTCATGCTGATCAAAATTCCTGCCCAGTGCAAGAACTCTCTCATGAACAATTTCTCTGGGCGATTTTGAACTCATCGGTTAAACTGAACTCCGAACTGCTTTATAAATGACGGGAGTGATCGAGATGAGATTGAATCAATACTGCCGGATGCTATTCCTGATTGTGATGCTCCCTGTGAGTGTGCAGGCACAGGAGTGGCAGAAATACACGAATAAAGAGGGGCAGTTTTCTGTCAACATGCCCACACAACCACAGCTTCAATCCTTCACTCAACCTATTGTTGGTGGGAAGATGGCTTACAATTTCTATATTTCGGAACTGGAAAATGGAGACCAGGTCTTCATGATCTCCCGGAATGACTATCCAGAGAAGAATGTCGCTTCGACCGATCCGCAAGTGCTTCTTGATGCTTGCGTCAAAGGAGCCGTCAAATCGCGACAAGGAAAATTGATCAGCGAAGAGAAAGTGAATTTGAAGGGGCATCCCGGTCGAAAAATCTCCTTTTCAGGAAAGGCTGACGGGATGGATCTCATCGTCTGGCACGAATGCTATCTGGTCAAAAATCGACTTTATCAGGTCATGGTGATGTCCAAGAAAGAGAACCCACCCGTTGAAAAAACGCGGGATCGATTTTTTGATTCGTTTGAACTGCTGAAACGTAAATAATAAACATGAGGGACAGTTCAGTTCCCAATTAACTCTTTCAATAATTGAGCCGTCTCTTTCAACGGGAGTCCTATCACATTACTCGGGCTGCCATCAACGTTGTCCACAAACAAGCTGCCTCCCGCCTGAAGGCCATAACCCCCTGCTTTCCCCAGAGGCTCTTCCGTCTTCAGATAGTTCTCCAACCAATGGTTGGCATCTGCTGAAAATGTGACTGCTGTTTTCACACATTTCGAGATTCTTTGACCACGGAGAGTTGTGATGGCGACATGACTGACCGCCCAGTGAGTTCGCCCAGTGAGGTATTTCTCAAACCATTCTGTGACCGCTTGCTTCCAATCGTCTGTCGGCGGTTGGCCGAGAACTTTGAGTTCCTCCGAATCCGGTTCCTGAACAACAATTTCCGTGTCTGCGCAGACAATCCCCAGAATGTCGGCGAGATCTTGAGGAAGATTCCGGGAAGAGAGTTGGTCTCGTACGTCATCCGATTTCTCATGCACAATTTTGGCAAGTTGCGATTCGATACCCGCCCAATCAGTGATCCCCTCAAAGCCTGCTTCATCGGCAACTTGAGGGGGAACAATCATAATTTGATCACCGGGAATCAAAAGCTCTAGCAACTCACGTCGTCTGGAAGATCGAGAGCCAAGAACGAAACGATGACCGGCGGGAATATTCACGAGAGTCGACATGGAGTACCTTATCTGTGTCTGGTTCTTGAGACTGCGGTCCTATAGTCATACACTGGCAGAGTGACACACACGAGAACATTCTGGAAGGATCTCTTCATGTACCCCCAAAGATTTTATGCATTTTTAATTCTTATCGTTCTTTTCGGTTCGGCGTGGGATTTATCGGCTGCCGACAAACCTAACTTCTTGTTTTTGTTTGCCGATGACCAACGTGACGACACGATAGCCGCTTATGGCAACCCTCATATCGATACTCCCCATATTGATTCGCTTGTCGAACGCGCATTCAGTTTCGAGCGAGCGTACTGCATGGGTTCAATTCATGGTGCGGTGTGCCAGCCTTCTCGCGCCATGTTAATGTCTGGGCGTACGTTGTATCACGTTCCGATGGACCTCAAGAACACGGCTCTTATGCCCGAAACTCTCGGCAATGCCGGATATCGCACATTTGGAACGGGAAAATGGCATAACGGGCAGAAATCTTTTATCCTTGGGTTTCAACAAGGGGAGAATGTTTTCTTTGGTGGAATGTCCAATCACACAAAGGTTCCCCTTAAAGACGTCTCGACCGATGGATCAGTCACAGACAAAGGAACGGACAACGGGTATTCCAGTGAACTGTTTGCCGATGCGGCGATCAATTTTCTCGAATCGACACCCGACGACAAACCCTTCTTCGCCTACGTTTCCTTCACATCACCTCACGACCCTCGGCAACCGCCTAAAGAGTATGCGAAGCGATATTACAAGAATCTTCCACCGTTGCCGAACAACTTCTTACCTCAACATCCTTTCTTTAACGGCTGGATGACGGGACGAGATGAATCGCTGGCTGCGTGGCCACGGACCCCCAACGTCGTGCAGCAACAGTTGGCCGAATACTATGGGATGATTTCACACATGGATGCGCAGATCGGACGAATTCTTGAAGCACTTGAGAAATCTGGGCGAGCCGACAATACCTACATCATTTACACAGCCGACCACGGACTGGCTGTTGGTAGTCACGGCCTGTTGGGAAAACAATCCGTCTATGAACACAGTATGGGAACGCCGTTGATGATCGCCGGACCGGGAATCAAAAAAGAATCCAGTGACGCTTTAGTTTATCTCCTCGATTTGTTTCCGACGATTACCGATTTGGCAGGAGTTGAGACACCCAAAAGTGTTGAAGGAAAAAGTCTGGCTCCCATTATGAACGGAGAGAAAAACAGCGTTCGCGAGACTTTATACCTGACTTACGAAAAATATATGCGCGGGCTAACGGATGGACGCTGGAAATTAATCCGATATCCTCATATCAACTACACGCAATTATTTGATTTGAAGAGCGATCCTGCAGAACTACACAATCTTGCGGAAATGGACGAACATACAAATCGTGTGATTCAGATGATGGAACAACTCGAAGAGTGGCAGCAGAAAGTGGATGACAAAACTCCCCTGACGTCGGCTAAACCAAAAAACATGGAGATCGACCTGAGCGGACGCAAGCGGACTCCCGATCGGCATCAGCCGAAATGGATCGTCGAGAAATATTTTGGAACTGATTAGGTAGATTCTGAAATTCCCCACTCAGTTCCTCGTTTGGTCAGTCTGACTTGATAACATAAACTTCAGCCTTACTCACAAGCCCTTCAAATTGTGTTGGAGTTCAAAATACATGAAAGAGTCTTTCAGCGAACCTGCCACACCCCCGGTCAGTCCTCCTCTCGATCCGCAACAGCCAACCACGCTCACGACGGAAGCACAGCGAAACCAGAAGAAACGCGAAGCGAAGAGAGTGTTTCTCATTCATTTGATCATTTATGTGCTGGTGATTGGGGGCCTGACGTATCTCGATTACGGACGTGCCACAGAAGGCGATAATCATTGGGTTCAATGGCCCGCAATGGGCTGGGGAGTCGGAGTTTTATTCCATGGACTGGGCGTTTTTCTCGGTTCCCGCAAGAACTAAAAGACTCCATCATTTAACCGGGTTGAATTCTACCAGCACATCCACAACATGTGTTGCCGCGTCTGGTTTTGCCAGTTTCCTCATTGCCTGCTGCATTTCTGTCAGCGGTTGATTGAGGAGTGTAGAAATGATCGCTGTGAGTTCAGAAGAATTCTGATTCTCTGAAGTTTGCAGAACCACCTTCGCCGCTCCTGAAGCCGCAAATAACTCGGCGTTTTTCTGTTGATGGTCGCCCACTGAATGAGGATAGGGAATCAAGATAGCCGGTATCCCCGCACAGGCAATCTCTGCTAGTGTGGTGGCTCCCGCGCGAGAGATCACCAAATCGGCTTGTCGATACAAAGTGGGAAGCACCTCGAAGAACGGTTCTGTAATTGATGAAAATCCCCGCTGGCGGTATTCCTCTCTGATCATCACGCAATCAAGTTCACCGGTTTGATGAATGATCTGGAGACTGTCCAATTCCGCCCCCATTTCTTTCACAACAGAAAGCCACATTCGATTGACGGGTTGCGCGCCCTGTGAACCACCCAAGATCAAGATGGTTTGCAACGTGGCAAATTTCATTTTGCGAGCCAAGAGCGTTTGAACTTCTTTTCTGACCGGATTACCTGTCACAACATGTTTGTTCAAGTCGGCTCTTGTGGGAACACTCTCCTCAAATGAATGGCACACCTTGGTGGCTCGATTCATGAGCCACTTGTTAGCACGTCCTAGAACCGTGTTCTGTTCAAGCAGAAGCGTAGGGATCCGCATTGCTTGAGCCGCACGAACGACGGGTACACTGGCGAAGCCTCCCAGACCAATGACGACGTCTGGTTTGAACTCCTTGAGTGTCTTAGCAGCAAGCTGTTTGGACTGCCAATAGCTCTTGAGAAAAGAGATCGGAGCATACCTTAGATCTGACGACGAACGAATCGGTAGCGATTGATGCCGGAGACCGGCTTCTTTGAGAATGCGTTTCTCGATTCCTCGTTCAGAACCAACAAACAAAGGTGTGAAGTCAGGGAAACGATCACGAAGTTCTTCCACGACAGCCAAGCCGGGAAAGAGATGCCCTCCCGTACCGCCTCCCGTGAAAATGGCTCGTTTCAATTCCGCCACGCTGCATGCTCCTGATGAATCAAGGTATGCAGACAGAATAGCGAATCAATAAGGAAGATTCACCATGAGAGAACCGATGTGCGTGGGAAGGGTGGGAAGTCGATGAGGACAACACATCCAGCATCGACTTCCCGAATCCCTCTCTCCCTAACGCTTCATCGTATTTTGAGAGTCGCCATTCCGACGATGGCGAGAATTGCCGCACCGATCCAGAACCGGACAACGATTTTAATTTCATGATCCCCTTTGAACAGAAAATGGTTGTGCAAAGGACTACATCGAATCAGGCGACGGCCCGTCATCCGAAACCAGCCGACCTGTAAGATCACGCTGAGTGTCTCGATGACAAAAACGCCTCCTATCACGACCAACAGGATTTCCTGTCGAGTGACAAGAGCAGAGAAAGCAAGTAGCGAGCCAATTGCTAAAGAACCGGTATCTCCCATGAAAACTTGCGCCGGATAGCAGTTAAACCACAAAAACCCCAACAGAGCACCGACGAGAGCGCCGAGCATAATTGCAATTTCTCCACTCCCGGGAATGTAAGGAATACTCAAATACGCCGAGAGAACTTTATGCCCGGCAAGATAGGCAATAGCGGCAAAGGCGGCTCCCGACATCAACGAACACCCGGTCGCCAAACCGTCCAACCCATCAGTCAAGTTGACTGCGTTGGAACTACCCACCATTACGAACACCGCCCACAAGCAAAAACCGATTCCGAGAAACAGTCCTGAATTTCCGACAGGCCAAATGAGTTCTAACCCGCGGGGGATTTGTGAGAGTTCCATATACAGAAACCCTGAAATCACTGCCGCCAATAACGATTGAACAATCATCTTTTTTCTGGCACGAATGCCATTACTTGTTGTGCTCAGTTTCGTCCAATCATCGAACGCACCGAGTGTCCCAAAACTGACGACCGTGAAGAGACCGAGAAGCGTGAAGGTGTTTGACAAATCCCCCCACATCAGAATGGCCATAACAATCGATGCGACGATGAAGAGGCCTCCCATCGTGGGAGTCTGATCTTTATCAGCTTGCAATTCGTTGAGATAATCCGAGTCGCTCGCGATTCGTTCTTGGCACCTTCTTTTGAGCCAACGGATCGCAAATGGTCCGATCAGAAGTGACATCAGAAAAGCGGTGACACTTGCCAAGGCAATTCGAGCCGTGAGAAAAACTCGGGAATCTCCAGACGCATAGAATTCCAGTTGCTCCAGTAATGGAGCAAAATGGTCCAACAACCAGAGGAGCATTGCGGGAGACCCTTCGGCAAGTTCAACTTTTCAGTGTTGAGAATTCATTGTGCGGGAAGCTTCTCAAACCTGAAGTATTTCAGGCTGAAAAGCTTCCGCTGTTGTATCATCACCTGCCAGGACATCGTGTCCCGGCAGATGATCGTAATGATTTCGTTGATAAGCCACACCTGGAGTGATCGACCCAAATTAATCACTGGATCCAAATGCTTAACGGCTCCTGTTTCTTCCATGAAACATCGCGTCGGATCCCCGCAAATCTTAAACGCAAAAGAACGAAATCACGAGTGTATGGTTGTGGGAATGAGTCTCCTTCAAATCAGGCCGCTTTCAGCATTTTGCGGGAATGCTGAACTTCATTATGTCTATTGAGGTCTACCATCAGATCGAGCACACGCTCCATCTTCATAGCCCGTGAGCCCTTCACGAGAACGACATCTTTTGGTTTCAGCCAGCAGTCCATGACAATCTCAACCGTCTCGAACGAATCACACACGGCGACCCGATGAGCGGGCATGCCCGCCTGAACGGCAGCCGATGCAATGCACTCCGAAAATTCTCCGTGAGCGATGAGGAAGTCGATACTGGAATCCGCAATGGTGTGCCCTAAATGGCGGTGGTGCTGCACCGCGGATTGCCCCAATTCGAGCATATCGCCAGCCACCAGAATTTTCTCTGGACCTGAGTCGGGCCATTCGGCCAATACGCGACAAGCAGCATGCATCGACCGCGGAGAGGCGTTGTAGGTATCGTCGATCACCGTCCAGGTTCCGATTTGGAGCGGCGCACATCGACCTGAGATTGGTTGAAACTCCGAAAGACCAGACTGAATTTCTTCAACTTCGAGCCCGAACTCTGTGGCAATGGCGACTGAGATCGCGGCAGCGTTCAAAAAATGACGCCCTAATACCGGAATCTGAAATTCCTGACCGTTGATTTCAAAAGTCATCCCAGTTGGAGACATCTCGACAGATTCAATCTGAAAGTGATTTTGAGGTCCATATCCACACAGATAAAAGGGTTTGTCGAGCCGTTCCGAATACTCCAAGAGACGGGGATCGTCTCCGTTCAGGATCGCAAAACCGCTCTCGCTCAGTGTGTCAATCAACTCACATTTGGAGTCGAGGACTCTTTCCAACGATCCAAATCCGGCTAAATGAGCTTCTGCAATCGAGGTAATCACGGCCACTTCATGTTCGGTAATTTTCCCCAATGCAGCCACTTCACCGGGAGCCGATGCCGCGATTTCGATCACTGCGAATTCGTCGTCAGTCGACATCGAGAGCAGACTAAGAGGAACGCCGAACTGATTGTTGAAGTTCTTGAGGCTTTGAACACCGCGATAGCGTCCCGAAAGGACAGTATGAATCATGTGTCTGGTGGTCGTCTTACCGACAGAACCTGTCACACCGATCACCATCCCCGATTGTTGACTGCGATGCCAGTTGGCAAATTGACCGAGTGCGGAATGTGTATCTTCAACAACGATCTGTGGAAACGGCTTGTGGAGTGGTTGACTCACCACAGCCGCCACTGCTCCACGCTTGATGGCATCGGCAATGAAATTGTGTCCGTCTTGGTTTTCTCCGCGCACCGCCCAGAATAGATCGCCAGGACGACAATTTCGAGAATCGAGCTGTACCGATTCAAATGTCGCGGTCGAAAATTCGCCTTGCGGATATTTACGTCCGTTGATGGCTGAGATGAGTTGTTCGAGTGTGTGGGTATTCATCAGATGTGAGACTTTGCAGTCATTGCCAGATGGGAACGAGGGGCAGGTCGATCGAGACAATCGCGGATCACGAGACAATCGCGGATCACGAGACAATCATCGAAAGGGATGCGATCATTCCCAATCAACTGCTCTTTTTCGTGTCCTTTTCCGGCAATCAAAACAACATCACCAGAGGACGCAAGACGAACGGCTTGATCAATCGCTTTGCGACGATCAGGCTCACAAAACACGTGTTCTGTCCCGGCATCCAAGCCGGCTTTGATATCATCGATAATTGTGTCAGGATTTTCGGAACGCGGATTATCACTGGTGATAATCGAGATATCCGCTTGCTGTGAGGCTTTCCCCATGAGCGGACGTTTGGCTGGATCACGATCACCGCCCGCTCCAAACACCAGAATGATTCGACCTGATGTTAGTCGGCGTATATGTGAGAGGCTTTGTTCGAGTGCGTCCGGTGTGTGTGCGTAGTCGACAAAATAGGAGACGCCTTGTTGTTGCTCGACATGTTGAAGTCGTCCCGGAATGGATCGTAGTCTCGACAAACCTCGCTGAATATCCTCAGGAGAAATCTCCCATCGCATGGCAATGGCAATGGCCGCCAGGCAATTCGAAACTTGATGCCGACCGATGAGAGGAGTCGAGTAACTTTGTTCTTCGTGATCGATGGTAACACTGAACCGACTGCCGCGAAGGGATTCTTCTTGAATCACGCCCTTCAAATCCGCCGGCATATTCAAGCCGTAGGTCAGAATCAAAGGATGCGAAACTGAAATGGCGGCTTCCAACGATCCGGGATCATCGGCGTTAATCAGCATCAAACCAGACTCTCGCAAGTAATGCGAAATCGAGGCTTTGGTTTTCAAATACGATTCGCGTGTCTCATGATAGTCGAGATGATCGTGAGTCACATTGGTGATGACGGCAGCATCGAGCTCACAACCGGCGAGACGATGTTGATCGATCGCGTGACTGGAGGCTTCGAGAACCGCATGTCGGCATCCATTTTTCCTTGTCTTTCCAAGCATGGTTTGAATGGATTCAGCCGGGGGCGTTGTTAATGACGAAGGGAAAATATTGAATGTGTCGTCATACTCAATCGTCCCCATCATGCCACAGGAACCATGAGACGACTGAACAATGGATCGTAAAATCCAACTAACACTGGTTTTTCCGTTTGTTCCCGTCACCGCCGCTAAATTCATAGATCGTGAGGGATGACCTGCCAGAGCGCTGCAAATGATGGCATAGGCCTCTCGCGCACTGGGAACAATGATTTGGGGTAATCCTCGCGAGTTGAGGGGCTTTTCGGTGATGAGAAGCGATGCGCCTTTAGCAATTGCTTCTGGGACAAATTCGACACCATTTTTCTCTGTGCCCGGGATCACAACGAAAGCGCCTTGGGGCTCCACTGTTCGAGAATCAGACGAGCATGACGTAATTTTTGCATCTGCACAGCCGATGTAACTCGCCAGCGGGAACAACGCCTTAAGCCTCACCGGGCGTAAGCCGGGCGAGTGCTTCAGGAGATCACTAACAACGGTCTGTGCGTTCATGGCGTGTTCATGGCGTGTTCATGTGTGAAAAGATAGTCAAATCAGGTCGAGCCGATTCCAGGGGAAGGGAAAACGGATGGCTCATGGGAATTTTCCGACTTGTGAAGTCCCGGAATTCTGTTGATTTGACAGATCTGGTCAAGCGGGGATCGACACGAGAGCGAGCGATTTGTAACTGTTACACGGATTACACCCATTCCCGAACACTCAACACCCGTTTCAAGAGTTCAAGATGTCAAGATTCGGGGACACACATGCTCATACCCTTGAAAATTCTTGGCCCATACTCTTCCATACCCTTGACCCGGCATCTTCCATACTCTTGAGCATGTCGTTGTCTCTCTTCGGTTTGCGCGGATCGCTTCGTTTTGGTGAGATAATGTTTTTCCAGTAGGCGCACCTTCCACGTCACGCGAAATCGCCTCCTTTCTCACGTTGCAGCGGTCGCCATTGTTGAACAATCTATGGCGCTCGAACCCAGCCATTGTGCTTGCACAATGGCTATGGCCCGGCACAAGAGGCATAGCCGAGGAGCGCAGGGCTCGTACATATGACCTTCGACACGCAGTGACATTTGAACCGACCCCAACTGCTTGCGCAGTGGGGCTATGTTTTAGGGGCGCGTTTTCCTGATAGCCCTGCGGCGCAAGCCGCGGGGGCCTGCGGGATGTCATGACGTTCTGATTGCCAAAGATCAAGTCGCCGTCAGTCTAACTCCGAACGCTAACTCTGGTAGCTCATGGTCGGCAAGATCATTTTTTCGACGCAAAGCCGCCGAGACGCGAAGTAACGCAAAGGGTTCGAGGTCATAAGCAGACCGGGAGGGCGACGCTCCCGCGGAGCCGTTTTCTATGGAACGATCTTGTTGAAAAGAGTGGTTCGGCAGGAGCCTCACCCTCCCCGGCGTTTTTGAACACGATTCAAGCAAATTGAACCGCTGAGGACGCCGAGAAAAATGAGCTAATGAATGTGTTGTCGTAGGGCAACACTGTTGTGTGGCTGGGAAACTGAAGAGTTTGAAATGAAGATTGAACCCTGATTTCACATGTAGTCTTCGAATTTCGGAATGCAGGCATAGCCCCAGATGAAAGAAGTTCACTCACGCAGAGGCGCGGTGGCGCGGCGGAAAACAAAAAACACGCTAGAATTAGGGTGGCACGTCCTGAATAGGGCGTGTCGCAACGCGACAAAATGTTTCATCATGCAGTTACGAATTGTGTTTGCCACATCTCTCACACAATTGAACGATCATGATGAGTCGTCTTGTGACTCCGTCACCCAACCAATCTTTCAGATTGGATGGGCCACCCTGTCAAACGGGGTGCCGGAGGCTCAAGCGACCATCAAAAGCGAAAAGAACAGGTGCCAAGCTCACGCAAGCGAGAGCATGGCATCCGGCCACTTCTACTTCCAGCCCAAACATGGAACCGGTCCTGCTCCATTACTCCAGTAGAGAGTAGCGATTGCTTCACTGAAGATGAAATTTGGATTCTGGTTTGCTTTCCCGCGTCAGCTCACAATAATCTGTGAGAGCCGCTTACTATGGGGCCGGATTTATCGGCCTGAGTTCTCTTTATTCAATGAAGGCAACCTGACACCGTGATAGACAATCAGACTGATAGTTACGACGCGATCCTGGTCGTGGGATTCGGCGGACCCGAGAAAAAAGAAGACGTGATGCCGTTTCTCGAAAACGTCACTCGAGGACGGAACATCCCGCGGGAACGTCTCGAAGAGGTCGCCGAGCACTATTACCATTACGAGGGAATCAGCCCCATCAATCAGCAGGTGAGAGATCTGCTGCAGGTTCTCAAACCCGCATTGCAGGAAGCGGGGGTCTCTCAGCCGATCTATTGGGGCAATCGGAACTGGCATCCCATGCTCGAGGACACCGTCGCGCAGATGAAGCAAGACGGCGTGGATAAGGTTCTCGGATTGGTGCTGGCCGGTTACTCCTCTTACTCCAGTTGTCGCCAATATCGAGAAGACATGTATCGGGCGGGTGAAACGAGTGGCTGGGAAGCCTCTCAGTTCGATAAAATCCGGGTATTTTTCAATCATCCCGATTTCGTGGAAGCGAATGCCGACCATGTCAAACAGGCGGCGGAATCCTTTGGTGGTGATCCATATCATCTGGTTTTCACGGCTCACAGCATCCCCAATTCGATGTCTGAGAACTGTGATTACGAGTTGCAATTGACCGAAGCGTCGCGATTGGTTGCCGAAGCAGTCGGTCTGGGAGCCGATGATTGGAAACTCGTCTATCAAAGCCGCAGCGGACGCCCTCAAGATCCTTGGCTCGATCCTGACATTTGCGATTACCTGAAAGACTATTCAGCCAATGGTGTAAAGAATGTCGTGGTTCTCCCCATTGGTTTCTTGTCTGATCATATGGAAGTGATGTTCGACCTCGACGAAGAGGCCCAAGAAATCTGTGCCGAAGTCGGGTTGAACATGCAACGCGCGGCGACTGTCGGCTTGCACCCAAAATTCATCAATATGTTGGTGGAATTGATTCAGGAACGGACGGGACAACTTGCATCGAAGCAGGCAATTGGTCAATTTGGACCGAACCATGATGTTTGCCCGTTTGATTGTTGCCCGGCTCCAGCCAGAAGACCGGCCGCGACGCGACCTGAGTGACAGCGGGCTATTTTTTGCACGCAAAATCAGACTCTTTTTCTTCTGAAACACTCCATAAGTGAAAATTGATCTTTCTTTTTTGGGTGATATGTTAATATAGAAGAGTCTTAAAAGGCATACATTTTAT
Organism: Planctomycetaceae bacterium; assembly: GCA_029243145.1. Classification (GTDB taxonomy): domain Bacteria; phylum Planctomycetota; class Planctomycetia; order Planctomycetales; family Planctomycetaceae; genus JABURQ01. Next base: position 24,564 of record JAQWSQ010000121.1, read on the forward strand.
TCTCTCAAGACGAGGAGCAATCCCCAGAGTCTCTGATGATTTGAATTAAGGAAAATTCAGTAATCGTAAAAAAGAGCGCCGCTATGAGATCTGAATCGTTGCCCCCCGAAGCTGAAACATCAGTTTCTACCAGCCAGCGAATTGATCAATCGTCTGATTCGCATTTTTCTCTGCCTCACACGACGGAACTGAATGTTCGTCGAACTCTGCTGACGCAATGCGAGTGCAAATTTCACTCTCTGGTCGTCCACCGCACGAGAGACGGCATCTGCTTACAGGGCGTGGTTGATGGAACTCCCTCTGATGCTGCCGAAATTTGCCGAATTGCCGCAGTTGTCTCTGGAGTGGGGAGCGTGATCAATCGTCTCACTTTCCAGTCCGCAGGCTCGGTTCCGCCTCCGAAAGGCTGATCGATTGTAGAAATGGGAATGATCTCGAAAATATCCGGAATTCGCCTCCCAGAATTTGGCCTCCTGTGATAAGCTCATCGACCACCCGAGAGAAGCCTCTTCATTCCGGTGAGTTATCCAGACATCTCAGCCCGTCTAAACGCTGATGGGTTGATTTAATTAGAGGTTGAGACACGAGCAAGGAGGCTCGCCATGAGTTTCGGACAAACACAAGAACAACAACTCAAAGTCCAAATCCGCTGGCTCATTCGCCGCGATATGCCCGAAGTCCTCGACATCGAGCAACGTAGCTTTGAATTCGCGTGGGGCGAAGAACATTTCCTGGAATATCTTCGTCAACGAAATTGCATCGGTATGGTGGCTGAATGCAATCAAAAAATCGTGGGCTTCATGATCTATGAGCTGCATAAATCCAAACTCCGCGTGCTCAACTTCGCCGTTGATCCCAAGATGCGCCGTCGAGATGTCGGCACACAAATGATCCAACGCTTGATCGACAAACTTGCTCAGCAACGACGCGAGGAAATCGAACTCGAAATCCGCGAAACCAATTTGCCAGCTCAATTGTTCTTTCAACGGCATCACTTCAAAGCGACCGAAGTGATCCGCGAACATTATGACGACACCGACGAAGATGCTTACCGGATGCAATATCGACTCGATGAGCCTCTTGAATGGGTGCTTCCATTTCCTCCTTCGGGAAGAATTTCGTTCCCGGACGCAGCCTAACGTCAAAGAATCACTCTCTAACAGTAGATTTACATCGCTTGTCTCTCAACAATACAGCCTGACCAAAATGGCCGTTTGGGGAGAGACGCGTGTCGTCAGAGATTCTGTTATCGGGATGCCGCCAGCATAATCTGCGGGATCTCGACCTCTCACTTCCCGCACACGGTCTCACTCTGATCACCGGACCTTCGGGTTCGGGGAAGAGCTCTCTTGCGTTCGCGACACTTCATACGGAAAGTCGACGGCGTTACCTCGAATCTCTTTCCACTTCCGAGCGTAGCCGCTTCGATCATATTGCTCCCCCACACCTGGATGATGCGACGAATTTGCCACTGACCGTCGCGATTCGTCCCGACTCTCTTTCCGGCGGTTCCCGAAATACATTAGGGACAGAGTCGGGAATTATTCCGCTGCTACAAATGCTCTTTGCCGCCCGAGCAGACAGTGCATGTCCCGATTGTGGGACGCCCGTTCGAAAGTGGGAGTCTCAGGAAATTATTGAGAATTTGACTGAGTTACCGGCAGGAACACGCCTTCAGCTTGGTTTTCCACTTCAGCAGACTGTCTCGGGGGCAGAGGCCATCAACTGGTTACAAACGGCCGGTTTTCAGAGAGTGGTCCACGCAGGAAAAATCTGCTCGCTCGCCGAGTTGCCGGAAGATAAAACTCTGGAGGATCTCGTTGTCATTGTTGACCGGATCAAAACCGGTTCGACCAACGATGTGCGGATCCGGGAATCTCTGGAAGTTTGTTTTCGTGGGGGCCAAGGGAAGTGCATCGCCTATGCAGAAGACTCTGTTGGCGATCCCAGTTGGCAATCTCTCTCATTGGATGGTCGTGAGTGGTTTTCTCATTTGTTCAGTCGTGAGCGTGATTGCCTAAACTGTGGCCGATCTCTCTTGAATCCTGACCCCAGCCTGTTTCGCTGGTCGTCCCCGTTGGGCGCATGCACAGACTGCCAGGGACGAGGTTGGGTCATAACCAACAGGACGAAATCGACTTGTAGGAGTTGTCGGGGCGCACGACTGAATGCAGATGCCTGTGCATATCGACTGCATGATCGATCTTTACCCGAACTACACAGCCTACGAGTTCTGGAACTCGGGCAATGGATCGATCAGCACCTTCACGACGATTTGCATCATCAAGAACTGCATCGACGCCTGAACTTGCTGGCAGAGATTGGATTTGCACCATTTTCTCTCGATTGTCCGATCAGTTCATTCTCGGCCTCCGAACGAACTTCGCTTGCACTGTGCAATGCGGCTGTGGAACCATTGCCGGGAGCACTCTATCTCGTGGAGGAACCTTACAGTGGTCACCCCCCAGAAGATTGGCCAAAAGTGGATCGGATCATCTCGCAAGTTTTGACAGGGGGAGCCGGCGTCTGCCTTGTCCAGGCTGAAGAGGAACCAATTACCCGAAGGCTGCATCTCGATCACCTTATTCGACTTGGTCCCGGCTCGGGCGACGAGGGAGGGCGAATCGTGTCAGACCTGCCTGCTCATGACGAGATACGATCAGGCGCTCACCCTAAAACTGAACGATACTCGCTGACGCAGATCGATTGGCCTTGGATCGAACAAACACAACTCGATATCTCTGTGGGGGGCATTACCACACTCTCCGGCTCACTGGCGACGCGACCGATTGGATTTTTACGAGAGTGCGTATCTTCGAGATTGTCAGAACTGGCAGAAGGCGATTCGTGTCCGTTCCCCGAGCAACAATCACTCGCCACCGAAACCCGAAAGCCACACGCTCGACAAACAGTTCTGTCAGCCATTCAAGCGTTTGGGGGAGTTCGCCAGCTTCTCGCCGAGACAGATGATGCCAAAAAACGGAATGTCACGGCGGGTGATTTGAGTCTCCACAAAAAAGAGGGAGCACGATGCGTACGGTGTGAAGGGACCGGATGTGTCTCCGTCGATCTCGATTTTCTACCAGAATTCGAATTACCGTGTCCCGAATGCGGCGGGAGTCGCTATGAGTCACGAATCCACGAAATCCGATTCCGCGGTTTCACACTTCCTGAAATCATGGAACTGACTGCGGAAGAAGCCTTTCGAGTTTTCAAAAGCCATCACCGCATTCAAAAAAGGCTGCAATTGCTGAAACAGGTCCAACTCGGTTATCTCCGATTAGGACAGTCTCTCACGCAATTATCGCGGGGGGAGAGGCAACGCATTCGCCTCGCCGCAGCATTGGCGAAAACAGGAGGCACAAAAAGCCTGTTGACGATTGAAGAGATTTCCAACGGGCTCTCGTCCTCGGAACTCCCCTCGATCCTATCGGTTCTGCGAGAATTTACGTCTGCCGGCCATTCGGTCTTGCTGATTGATGCCCATGAATTCTGGAAAAAGAATTCTGACAATTTTCAAAAATTGACTCCTCGAAAATGCCCCTGAATAATGCAGGTCTTCCTCAGCGGAGCCTATCTCAAGTCTCTTGTTTTGAGGGTTTTCGGCTCTCCCGGTCGCCTCTGGTGTTCTGGTTGAGGGGCGTTAGAATGCACATTGCCAGAATATTCAATGACCGATGAAACGGGCAGCGAAGCCCTGAAAATAAGATTTGGAGGGATCCCATGAGCCGTCCTTTTGCTCACCTGCATTGCCACACCCATTATTCCTTGCTTGATGGTGCCAATCGCATCCCGGAAGTGGTGAAAAAGGTCAAAGAGTCCGGCATGGACTCGCTGGCGATCACCGACCACGGCAATCTCTACGGTGCCATGGAGTTCTATAACACTTGCCGAGCTCAGGAGATCAACCCGATCCTCGGTTTCGAAGCCTACATTGCGCCAGGCAAACGGACGGACCGTAGTGGTGCGTCTCGGATGAAGGAAGCCAGTTTTCACCTGACATTGCTGGCAATGAACCGCAAAGGGTTTGAAAACCTGATGCACATGTCGTCGGTCGCTTATCTGGAAGGGTTCTATTACAAACCACGCATTGATAAAGATTTGCTCGAAGAATTCAACGAAGGATTAATTTGTCTTTCGGGTTGTGCGGCGGGAGAACTTTCGCAGCTACTTCTCAAAGATAAAATGACCGAAGCGCGTGAACTGACCGCCTGGTACGAAAAAGTTTTTGGTGACCGTTTTTATATGGAAATCCAAAACGCCGGCTTTGACATTCAACGAGAATGTGCAGAAGGAACCATCGATCTGGCCAACTCGATGGGGCTGCCACTGGTGGCCACGAATGACGCTCATTATTTGAATCAGGAAGATGCTCACGCTCACGACATTCTGTTGTGTGTAAACACGCGGACGACCGTCCACGATGAAAAACGGATGAAGATGGACAGCGATGAACTGTTCGTACGCACGCCGGAAGAAATGTACGCTGCTTTTCCCGGTCACGAAGCGGCCGTCAAGCGGTCTCAGGAAATTGCGAATCGCGTTGATATTCAATTGGAGAAAAATCCACAACACTACCCGGTCTTTCGACCACCGGAAGAGAAGACAGACATTGATTATCTCCGCGAACTGTGCCTGAAAGGAATGAAGTGGCGTTACGGCGACACTACAACTGAGAAACACGTTGAGCGACTCGATTACGAACTGGAAGTGATCAAGAAGATGGGCTATGCCAGTTACTTCTTGATCGTCTGGGACTTCATCCGTTTTGCCAACGAGAACAAAATTCCGTGTCAGGCACGTGGTTCGGCGTGTGGTTCGATTGTCGCGTATATTCTGGGTTTCAGTCACGTTTGCCCGCTGGAATACGACTTGCTGTTCGAACGGTTTCTCGATCCCAGCCGAACCGAGCCGCCCGATATCGATATCGACTTTTGTCGCGATCGTCGCCAGATGGTGATCGATTACACCAAAGAAACGTACGGCGAATATAACGTCGCCCAGATCGGAACTTTTGGGACACTAAAAGCCAAAAACGCGATCCGCGACGTGAGCCGCGCATTGGGACTCGATCTCAAGCGGGTTGACGAAATTTGCAAAATGATCCCCGAAACTCTGAATATCAAACTGCAAGAAGCGATTGATGAATCGGCGGAACTACGTGAAGCCTATCAGGGCGATCCTCAAATCACCGAGATGCTCAATCTGGCAATCAAAATTGAAGGTCTCGCTCGCTCTGCCGGAACGCACGCAGCCGGCGTGGTGGTTGCCGATGAGCCCATCTCACGGTACATCCCCTTGCAAAGAATCACGGGCAAAACCGACATCATTACGCAGTGGGATGGTCCGACCGTCGAGGAAGTCGGCCTGCTGAAGATGGACTTTCTCGGCTTACGGAATTTGACGATCCTCGATAAAGCGATCCAGAACGTCAAAAATCATCACCCCGATCAACAAGAGATCGATCCGCTCAAATTCCCACTCGACGACGCCGCGACGTTCGCCCTGCTCCAACGTGGCGAGACAAAAGGAATTTTCCAGTTGGAATCGGGCGGCATGCGGGATTTGTTGCAGAAAATGAAACCAGACAAGTTCCACGACATCATCGCCACATCGGCTCTTTATCGCCCTGGCCCTTTGGAAGGGGGCATGGTGATGACGTACGTCGAAGTGAAACATGGCCGGATTCCGATCCCCAAGGTCCATCCGATTGTCGATGAAATCCTTGAAGAGACCTACGGCGTCATGGTCTATCAAGAACAAGTGATGCGGATTCTGAATCGAGTGGGAGGCATTGATCTGCCTGCCGCTTACCGCTGCATTAAAGCGATCAGTAAGAAGAAAGAAAAAGTGATCGCATCGTTCCATCAAGAATACATCGATGGTGCCGGCGAACGCGGGGTTGATCAGAAACTCGCGCAAGAACTGTTCGATTTAATTAAGAAGTTTGCGGGTTACGGTTTTAACAAATCTCACTCCACCGCCTATGGTGCAGTCGCCTATCAGACCGCGTTTTTGAAAGCTCACTATCCCAAAGAGTTCATGTCAGCCTTGTTGTCATGCGGGATGGAATCGTCTGAACGTATCAATGAGCACGTCGATGATTGTCGACGGATGGATCTCACCGTTCTGCCTCCCGATATCAATCGAGCTCAAGTCGAGTTCGACATTTCGGGTGATGATGTGGTCTTCGGACTTGGAGCGATCAAGGGTGTCGGAGAACAGGCACTTCAGACCATCGTCACCGAGCGGGAAGCGAACGGACCATTCCGCAATATTTTTGACCTGACCGAACGGATCGATCCCAAAGTTCTAAACCGCTCCACGATGGAAACGCTCGTGAAAGCCGGTGCGCTCGACAGTTTGGGAGCAAACCGGGCACAATTGTTTCTGGCCATCGAACGCGCCATTTCGTCCAGCGTCAAAATCCATAAAGACCGAGCCATCGGTCAAAAATCCCTGTTCGGCGATCTGGGAGGAAGCGACGGCGAACCAGATGCCAATGAAGATGTTACGTTGCCCGAAACTCCCGACTGGAATCACAGCCAAAAACTGGCATACGAGAAAGACGTCTTCGGATTCTATCTCACCTCGCACCCTCTGACCGAGCATTCTGATCGAGTTGGAAAGTTTCGTTCTCACACGATCCACCAAATCGGTGATCTGGAAGAAGGGGAGGAAGTCCTCATCAGCGGGATGGTTTCGTCCATCAAAAAATCGACTTCAAAAAAACCAAACCGCAATGGACACTCCAAGTTTGCCAACTTCGATTTTGAAGATGAAACCGGGACCGTACGTTGCATCATCTGGCCGGAGGAATTCTCTCGACAAGGTGAGAAACTTGAATCAGAAGACATCCTTTATGTTCAAGGTCGCGTGGACCGACGTGGCCGAGAACCGAATGTCGTGGTCAACAAACTGTTGACTTTGGAAGAAGCCGAAAAACAGTTCACGAGACAAATTGCCATCAAAATTCAGAAAGGCCTTCACCCCGACGATTGTCTGCCGCGCATCCGAGAGATTTTGCAACGCTATCCCGGTCGAAGCACCGTCATGTTGTATATCGACTCCAACGACGATGCGACCGGCGAATGGACCCGTTACGTCCTCTCGTTACCTGCCACCTTGCAAGTCAGTTGCGGGGAATCGTTGCAGCGTGACCTGGAAGGCTTGCTCGGGAAAGATGCCATTCAATTGATCGCCCATCAATTCAAATCTGCCAGAGCCACCCGCAACGGTCAGGCGATGGCCGGCAGTAGGGGTTAATCGGCAGTATGGGTTGATGGTGACATCACGGCTCCTTTTCGCGATACTCCCTTTTATGAATGATCCTGCTAAAACGTACACAGAACCGACCGGCGAAGCCAAATCATCTCGTAAGAAAATGAAGGTGTTTCTTCCGTTACTCATTCTCAGTCTCCCGATCCTCATCCTTTGGGGGACGAGTGACGAAGAGGTTACGGTGCAAACCACGGCGGCAGAGGAAATCGTGGAACCTGCCGTTCAGGAATCGACCGATGAGAAATATCGGAAACTCATCGTGGGTGATTGGGAAATGGACCGGGACGGCAAACGGTCTCTCACGGTACACTCCGATGGAACAGCCGATATGGATATCGAAGTCTCCAGCAGTTGGAGTTTCCTGTTCGGCAAGAAGCTCAAGTTTCGTATCGAGTGGTCCATTGAAAACGGTATTCTGACGATGATAACCACCGGAGGAGAGCCAAAAGGGAAAGTCGATTTGATCACGAGCATGTATGGCGCGGAACGAAAGCAGCCGATCAAACTCCTCGATGAAACGACCTTGCAACTCCCCGACGAAGAACCCGGAGAAGAAGATCACATCTGGACTCGTGTGGAAACGGCTGTTAACCCCGCCCCTTGACTGTTTTCAGTGACGTTCAGGCGTTACAATTTCTCTGTTGTTTTTGTGACGCTTTTAGAGAGAAATTCATGTCATCCACTATCGATCCTTCGTTGTCAGTCTCCCGCTGGCAGACACTCGCCAATCAAATCATTGCGGGAGAAGATCTGACTCGCGAAGACGCCCTTACCGTCCTGGCGTCTGGTGACGATGAGCTTCTCGACTTGCTCGCAGCCACCTATCGTATTCGACGGCAGCATTTTGGCAAGACGGTCCATTTATATTACCTGCGAAACGCCAAAAGCGGACTCTGCCCGGAAGATTGCAATTATTGCTCGCAGTCTAAAGTCTCAGACGCGCCCATCGAAAAATATGTGATGCAGAATGAGGAAAAATTACTCGAAGGTGCTCGACAAGCAGCCGCTTCGAACTCACGAACTTACTGCATCGTGGCCAGTGGGCGAGGCCCGACAGATCGTGAAGTCGATCACGTCGCCAGCACCGTTAAAAAAATCAAGGACGAATTGGGGCTTCATATTTGTGCTTGCCTGGGAATTTTGTCTCCCGACCAAGCCTTGAAGCTGAAAAATGCCGGCGTCGACCGCATCAATCACAACCTGAACACCTCCCGCCGATTCCACGAAGAGATCTGCTCGACGCATTCTTACGAAGACCGTCTGGCCACTCTCAAAACAGCACGAGACGCTGGCCTCGAACTCTGTGCCGGTTTAATCGTCGGCATGGGAGAAGAACATAAAGACGTGGTCGATGTCGCGTTCGACTTAAAAGAACTCGGAGTCGAATCGATTCCCGTCAACTTCCTCAACGACATCGATGGCACACCTCTCGAAGGTGCGGATAACATTACGCCACAAGATTGCCTGCGAGCACTCTGTCTCTTTCGCCTTTCAAATCCTGCTACCGAAATACGCATCGCGGGTGGTCGCGAAGTCAAACTCCGCAGCATGCAACCGTTCGGCTTGTACGCGGCGAACTCGATGTTTGTCAGCGATTACCTGACGACCGCCGGGCAGGCTGCCGAGATGGATTTCCAAATGGTCCGCGATTTGGGTTTTGAAATTGTCTCAGGCGACGCACAGACCAAGGCTTTATTGGACGGGTAGCACCGATAGCTCGCCCAACGGTATGCGCGTTTTTCATAGCCCGATCTACGCGAGCAGTCGGGATGGCTTTGATCAACATTCCGTTTTGAGATCGCTATTTGAGCCGCTGGCACGAGCCAGCCGGGCCTTGGAAATTTTTATGGAACCGCGGATCACGCTGATATCACAGATAAAAAGAGCAAGTGACCGCGTTGTCGCAGCGAGCGGTTTGATGTGTGGCTGGGGCTCTCAAAAGTTTGCCAAGAAATTTGAACTCTGATTTCACACGCAGCCTTTGCAATTCAGAACGCATGCATAGCCCCAGATGAATGAACTTGACTCACGCAGCGGCGCGGCGGCGCAGAGAAAATAAACTTGGATATCACCTTTTGCTTGTCAAACAGGGCGCGTGAGCACAAGGTGCGATCACATTCGGGGGCTTCCGCTTCGCGGTGCGCCTCCCGCGAGCCGACGGCTATAAAACCGAAAACTTAGTATCGGCATGGAGGCGCCGCCCTTCATACTTTTCTCAGACGGATGAGCAATTATTATTCGTCCTTCTTCATCGGCTTCAGATAAAACATTACGCCGTGATCGGTCCGTTTGACTTTGGACGCGTTCCACGAATCCTCGATGGCTTGCTTGATCTGGTCTTTGTCGGTGCTGAAAATCATGTCTCGCCAATCGGGCAGACTGGCGGCATAGATGGGCGAAAGTCCTTCGTCTGGTTTTTCCCACACCCAAACATCAAACTCCTCGAGTTCTGTCCCCTTGGGAAGCTGTTCGGGAGCTTTAGTGTAAAAGACATGCCAGCGACCACGATGAGCACGCTGGAGCTTGATCAATCCTTTCCCGTCTTTCGGGCTGCCGTAACCGAGAACGCCTCGATCTTCCCACCCGTTGGTTCGTTTCAGCCGCGTGATTTCTTCGGAATCGATGGTATAAACCATCTCGGGAGCCGTCTCTCGGCGGAATGCATGAATGGGAACGAGCTTTTCATCCTCAGCATTGGCAATACTGAAGGTCAACAACAGATAGAATGTCAGGACAACCGTTTTCATGAGCGTCTCCCAAATTATGAACTGACGCTATCGTATCAATAACCCTGGTACTAATTCCAGATGATGATTGCCTCCAAAATGTGAAAACGGCACTGGACATCGGGAATTACTGAATCAGTTCCATTTCACAAGTTCTCTTGGTAAACACCAAGGCAAATCTCTTAGAATCAAGTTTTCAAACGGAATGTCGCTCGCCACTTCTGAAAGCCTCAAATCCTTATGTTATTGAATCGTTTACCCACGCTTAGATTGATTCCCGCAATCCTATTATCTCTGCTGACTGTCAGTGCCTCTGCCGAAGAAGGAGACACTCCCTCCGCCGGAACTCAACGCGAACTGTTTCAAGTCGCCGAGCATCGCGCGTTTGTGATCATGCCCAAGGATGAGTTTCGCAAAGAAGGACCAGTTCCCTGGATTTGGTACGCTCCCACACTGGGCGATGTCTATCCCAGACAACAGGAATATTGGATGTTCAACCATTTCCTGAAGGAGGGGATCGCCATTGCCGGCATTGATGCCGGAGAATCTTTCGGAAGCCCCAAAGGGTCGGCACTTTTTCAGAAGTTGTATCAAGAGCTGACACAGAAGCGCAGTTTTGGGCCGAAGCCGGTGCTATTGGCACGCAGTCGAGGCGGCTTGATGCTGTATAACTGGGCCGTCGATCATCCCGACTCTGTCGGTGGAATCGCGGGAATTTATCCGGTTTGCAATCTGGCCAGTTATCCAGGACTGAAGCGAGCGGCTCCCGCCTATGAGATGACCGAGCAAGAGCTGCAAAAAAACTTGACCACCTATAATCCCATTGATCGTCTTACACGCTTGGCAAAATCCAAAGTGCCCATCTTTCACATTCACGGAGACATCGACAAAGTGGTGCCGCTCGAAGCGAACTCGGCCGAACTCGCCAAGCGATACAAATCACTCGGCGGCCCCATCGAACTGGAAGTGGTCAAAGGGCAAGGACACAATCTTTGGGAAGGCTGGTTTCACTCCGAACGATTGACCAAGTTTGTGATTCAACATGCGACTCAGAAATAATGGTTACTCGACCACGTCTTCTGAAACCGCAGTGGGTGTCTCACTCACTTCGTTCGGGTTGGCTTGTCCCAGCCAATCTGGTTTGAGCAGCATCAGCAAGCCGATGCCGAAGATCAGAGCACCGCTGACGAGTTTCAACCAACGTCCTTCTTTCTCTTCAAGACGCCGTTTGCCAAGCGTGACGACGGCAATGATGACCATCACACTGTCGTCAAACATGTAGGCCAGATTATACAGCCCGATGTAGGCATAGTTTTTCCAGCTTGGATACTCTTGCAAAGCCAGTACGTTTGTGTAAAGAGCCGGTAATCCCGCCGTACATAACAGTTCGAGGATATTCACCATGATGGCGAGGACGGTCGCTCCTAAAAGCGCAGCCCAGATGTTTTCGGCGGTAATGATTTTTCGCATGCGGGCGTTAATCCCCGACTTGGCAGAATCGGGAATCGAGAGCGAGACACCTTTTTTGAAGGCGAAGAAATCTTTGATATGAATCCCGCCAACAATCAATGCCATGACTCCAAGGGCGATTTGAATCCCCCGCATGAAGCCGAGGAATAAATACACTTCCAACCAAAACGCCATGAAGATGAAGTAGGCGATCCCACTGATCAATACAAACACGCCGGCTATGGCGAACATCTTCTTGCGATCTTTGAGATTCACTAACAAAGAGAGTAAAAACAGCAACACCCACATCGCACAGGGGTTAAAGCCGTCAACCAGTCCGATAGCAATTGTGAAGCCCACCATTCCCATGTCGGCAGCGTTCACATTACCAAACAGAGGCAGAGCAACAGTTTCCTCATCAAGCATCGCTTCCGCTTCTTCCTCACTGATGTCAATCGGAAACGCAACATCCTCGCCACTATTCTCACCAGGACTGGGTGGCAGATCATCACCGGGAGGTAGTGGTGGACCATCGCCATCACTGGGAGGTAAAGGGGGGCCATCCTCTCCGCCGGGTGGAGGCGGTAAAGCGTCGTCATTTCCGCTGGGAGGCGGGGGAAGTGCATCACCAGAATCCGGCGGCACAGGAAGCGACTCGTCAGATTCCCCTCGGACGAGAAGCCCCGTGTATAAACCGCCGAATTCGAGTAATGCCAGCGAGATTCGGGACGTAAAAGCCTGACCCGAACCAGAATCACTTACTTTTTTTTTTCGACCACACCACCCTCAGACCAGTAGTCGAGCGTCTTCAGAATTTTGACCCCCGTGGTGCGTTCGGTGCTGTATCCAATAGACACTCCATTACAATAATGGAGCAACGGCAAACTGGCCGCCCGCTGACGATAACGCCGGGCAACATCTCGCATCTCTTGAGAGGCTGCTTTATCTGTCGTCACTTCGCGATAGACAACATTCAAGGCCGGGTAGCGTCCACCATATTTGGTCAAAAATGTTTTGGCCGCTTTACAGTGAGGACAACCATTGCGGATATACGCGGTGAGTGTCAGCATTTCGTCCAGTTTGGCGTTCATTTTCTCAGTGGAATCAATCGCCTCTGCGAAATACTTGAGACCATATAATGCCGGTAACTTGGCATCTTTGATATTGAAGTAATCCTGCATTTCCTGCAGGCGTTGTTGTCCTTTTTCGTTCTCGTGAACATCTCGAAAATAGAGCTTCAAACCGGGATGGTCTGCGCCGTACTTTTCGAATGCCTCCTTCAATTCATTCGAGTTTTCTGCGGTGGAGTCGTAGAACATTTCCAAGAGAAACAATTGGACTTTCTCGTCCTCGGCTTGGACTGTTTTATCTCCGAGACCACAGAATAACGCAGACATACAAATCATCAGAAGTTGCGGATAATGTCGGAACATGATCGTGTCTCATCGCGAAAATCAAAAAAAGGAACCTGTTCACGAGAGTTCCCCTTAAAGCCAAAGCGGTCAAGCAAAATTGTCCGTAACGAGGGGGAAACCTGCATCTGTTTGCGCGACCGAGAACAACATCGGTATTAAGCGGGAGGTATCGATTACACCGGTCGGAGTCATCCGGCGTGAAGTGGCGATTAGGGTACGATGCCAAGTATCGGGCGCTTTGTGAGGTGGAGGTCGTCAGACCTCAATCGTCCTTGCGAACGAACCATACCACAAAAAAGCCGGCAATCACTCACAGTAGTCGCGAGTGTGCCGGCTTATCTGATGACCGTCCAGAATTGAAAACCTCACAAGCGGGAATTTTGTGAGAGATTAGGAAGGTCTCCGATGCAAAATAAGGAAAATCGCCGAGTAGAGGGGAGCTACTCGACGACGACGGGAAAACAGAACTGATCAGAGACCAGATCGACTTCCCGCTTAGTCAGTAAGTCTGTCAATCGATTTCTCATTTTGGGAGACGGATGCCATTCTCCCAACGCTTCAAAGAGTGGCTCAATGCGTGAGGGATCCACACTCCACTCTTCTTTAATCTCAGTAGCGACAATAGGTGGCATGTCCTCAAACTGTGAAATCAAGAGGAAGTCAGCTTCCGCCGAGACTTCCAAGTGCAGTTTGCGGAACATGTCGGCCCACTCTTCCAAGCGGGACCAGTCAACGATCTGTCGTCCACCTTGCAGATATCGCTTGATGATGTCCGGTGATTCATTCTCGAGGCACCAAGCGGCACGTTCGCAAGCCGCATAAATCACACTTTCATCCATCAGCGATGCTTCTACTGGGTCGACCGAGTTATGCCGCTCCCACGTTGCAGCCAGCAAATCCAATTGGACGGCTGGAGACACATTCGCCAAGAAAGGAACCTCAGTGAGGAAACCGAACCCATCCTGTGGCGATGTGGGAAACTGACGAGCAAGCGTAATTCGTTCCAACGTTTCGCAGAATGCGATCCGAAAAACGAGATAACTCACACCCGTCTGTGGCATAATTACATCATTGACGAATATCATAGACATATCGTGTTCGCCTTGTTGACCATGAGCAACACTAAATTTACTCATTCCAGGAAAAAAAGTCGTAAATACTTTGACCGGTACGACCGACAAAATGAGATACTAGATCGGAGAGTCCAATTTCCCTTAATTTTATCGGGATTTCGTGACATTTCTTAATTCGGAACGCTGTTTTCCTTGACCCGCTCTATCACTTGAGGTCTGCTCGAATATTACTTCTGGCGCGAAGGAATCCAGCAGAGTTGCCATTTTTGATGATAGATTCTAAATGATAAGTGACGATCGATTCGATTCTGGGAATCAGGAAGAATTTTCCTGCGGCTGACTCAACGAATGTTTCATAAAAACAACACGCAACAAATTGGGGAGACCATTAATGGCGGAGTGGGCACTGATCGAGGCAGATATCGAAAACGAAGATGGAGAGATTCGCGAAGCAGGAATGAGAAAGTTACTAGAGATCTCTGATCGCGATTCATCCCCTTCGCCAGAAATCATCGAAATCCTACAAACTCTGGTCATTTCCTCCGAACGCAGCCAGCCCGAACAGGAGCAGGCAGCGATGTGCCTCGGCCATTTCCAGTGTGAATCAGCCCTGCGAGACTTTGCCACAGCGGATAATTCAGGCGTCAGGTCCCATGCTGCGGCCGGGTTTGGGTATTGCGGGACTGAAACATCAGTCGCCTCTTTGAGCGAAATGTTGACTGACTCCGTGAATACCGTCAGAAATATGACCGAAAGAGCCCTCATCCGCCAGATGAATCAAGTCAAACAAAGCGGTATAGATAGGTTATTAGAACTGTTAGACCATCCAGCACCACTCACGCATTCCCCGGCAGCACGAATCTTGGGGCTCACTCAGGACGAACGAGCTTTACAACCATTGCTGGACAAATCCAATCACGGCGAGAAATGGCTGACCCGCATGTGGGCCACCAAAGCACTGGGAGATCTGGGACGGCTTGAAGCGTTCGAGACTCTCAAAACTCGTCTGGAATCCGATGAAAAGAACCGTGTCCGAGCCGTGGCGGCAATTGCTCTGGGAGAACTACGCCATCCAGATTCACGCCAAACTCTCGAAGCGGCCGAATCGGATGAAGACAGTGGTGTCAAAACAGCCATCGAAGAAGCCCTCGACGCTCTCAGTCAACTCGGCGACGTGGAAACCTCCGATCCCTTCGCGGACGAGAATGCTTAGTTCGTACATTTGAACCCAATATCGCCAACCGATACACTTCTGAAACACAAAACATTCACTCGGACGAGACAATAAAGGGGCTGCTGTGAAATTCGCACGTCTGAAAGCCGATCAGGGCATCAAATTGGTTGGGGTCGAAGGTTCTGGAGATGCAGTTCAATACTTTGATCTCCGGGCAGCCGATGAAACCCTTCCTGAATCATTGCCGCTGCTGTTCAGCAAAGAGGAGGGCCTATCCCGAGCAGCGACCGCCTTCGAGTCTGCGAAATCGACCGGCAAAGTCGTCACCGGAACATTACTGGCCCCCATTGATCGTCCCGGCAAGGTGATCTGTATCGGACTCAATTACCGCGATCATGCTGAGGAAACCGGCTCACCTATTCCGACCGAACCGGTCTGCTTCAACAAATTCCCACAGACCGTAATTGGCCCTGATGAAGCGATCGTCCTGCCTGGCGTTTCCCAAAAAGTGGATTACGAAGCGGAACTGGTCATCGTCATCGGCAAAGAAGCCAAGCATGTCTCTGCTGCCGATGCGGGTGACTACGTGGCTGGATACATGAACGGACACGATGTCTCTGCTCGTGATTGGCAAAAGGGACGTCCGGGTGGTCAATGGTTGCTCGGTAAAACACCCGACACTTTTGCTCCGACTGGCCCTTATTTGGTAACCTCTGATGAAGTGGACAATCCAGAAAACTTACCCGTCAAATTGTGGTTGAACGGAGATCTGATGCAGGATGGTAATACATCCGAATTCATCTTCGGAGTCGGCGCGCTCATCGAACACCTGACGAAACTGATCACCCTCGAACCGGGCGACTTGATCTTTACCGGCACTCCACCGGGAGTGGGCGACGCTCGCACCCCGCCGGTTTATCTGAAAGAAGGTGACACGGTCGAAATCGAAATCGGAAATCTCGGACGCTTAACGAACTCCGTTAAATCCGAATAAGTACGAGTACGCTTTTCAGTATCAGATCACGCCGCTTGTGATTCGGTCTCGTCGTCGTGAAAGAGGGCGTGAACTTCATTCGCGGCGTCTTCAAGAATCGCACGAATCGTTTCGCTGTTGACCTGATCGGCAAGAACTTCCAAAGCCTCGATCACTTCGTCGACTTCGGCTTCTTCCAGCTCTTCATACTCGTCATTAATGGGCACGGATTGGTCGGTCACTTTGGTCTCCCACGAAATCAAATGAACATTTGAAGATTCTTAGTTCTGATATCGGCAGGATCACTCCCGTTCCACAAGCAGAATCCCTTTGGAGGCAGAATCGACCTAGAAGAGCGACTTCTGCTGCTTTTCAACCTTCTTGTTTTTTTTGCCAGAGCGACGTTTCTGCTTGGTCTTCTTGGCAGCGGGAGCTTTCGCTTTCTTCTTCTTGACCGGTTTATTGGCCGACTTTTTTGCCGGTTTATTCTCCGATTTTTTCTTCGTGCCGCTCGACTTCTTGTTGACGGACTTCTTGGGCTTGGGGCTCTTGGCAGGAGCTTTCTTTTTCGCAGGCGACTGGGAAGACTTTTTTTTGACCGATTTCTTCTTTTTCTTTTTCCCGGCCTTCTTCTTCGTTTTCTCCGCAGATTTCTCGTTTTGACCATCGCGGAAGATTTGGTCCCAACCGACGACGAACTGCTTCGAAGCTCCTGTGTGGACGGTATAGCCTGTCATATCTGCGACTTTCAAATCTTTGGTGACGTGTTACCTCAGTGATGCCCTTTCAATCTAACATATCGACAAATTCTCGCAAGAATCCCGGAGAGTCTTTGCTGTAGATTGGTCTCGGGACGGCTGGTTTCCTACAATGAACCACTGGAATAATAATTTCTGATAGTTGTGGACCGTCATGAACCAAATTGATTCTCTGAAGCAAAATCTGGGACCGTATCGCCGACAATTGATCGAACATCCCCTATACGACGCGATTGGAAATCTCACCGCATTACGAATTTTCATGCAGCATCATGTTTTTGCGGTCTGGGATTTCATGTCATTGCTGAAAGCACTCCAGCAACGATTCACGGGTCTCCAGACTCCCTGGTTGCCAGTTCATAACAAATTGGCCTGCCGTCTGATCAACGAAATCGTCCTCGGCGAAGAATCGGACGAAGATGGTACCGGAGAATATGCGAGTCATTTTGATCTCTATCACCAAGCGATGCAAACTTGTGGCTGCGAGACCTTTCATATCGACCAACTGATTGAACGATTGCGAAACGGTTCCGATCTTGAAAGTGCCGTCAGCGGAATCGACATCAGCCCGGCCACCAAACAATTCATCATGTCGACGTTTGCCTGGATCCAGCAGGGCAGTGACATCGAAATAGCGGCAGCCTTCACATTCGGTCGCGAAGACTTGTTACCAGATGTCTTTCGCAAAATTGTCGGACAGATCGACCGTGAGGAATCGGGACAGTTACAGCCATTTTTGTATTATCTCGACCGACACATCGAGCTGGATGAAGACCGTCACGGCCCGATGGCAGACCGGTTGATGGCCGACCTCTGCGGAGACGATCCTGAATCTTGGAAACTCGCCGAACAAGCCGCGATTCGCGCTCTGCAGTTGCGGATTAATCTCTGGGACGAAATCACAGCAAAAGTGGTCACTCGTTCCCCCGCTTCCTGCTGAGTGTTTTCTGTCAATCGTGTCATTATGGCGAAAACTCATCTTGTAACAGTATCATCCGCTCCTGATAATCATTGACGAGAAGGATCGACACAGACATAGAACGGGTGGACCCTATGCGGGATGTGTTAGCGATTGTTTTGGCAGGAGGCCGAGGATCTCGCCTAGATCCTCTCACTCGTGATCGCGCCAAGCCGGCGATCCCGTTTGGGGGAGCCTACCGGATCATCGACTTCACATTGTCGAACTGCATCAACAGCGGCTTACGACGGATGATTGTGCTCACGCAGTACAAAGCCGCCAGCCTCGACCGTCATCTCCAATTCGGTTGGAATTTTCTCTCACGCCAACTGAACGAATTCATCGAAGTTCTGCCTCCGCAACAACGTCTCGACGATCATTGGTATCAAGGGACGGCTGACGCCGTCAATCAGAATATCTACACCATCGAAAAGAATCCGTCTGAACAATTGCTGATTCTCTCGGGCGATCACATCTACAAAATGGATTATGCGGAAATGATCCGCGAGCACCGGGAATCGGATGCCGATGCAACCATCGCTTGCTTACCAGTTCTCCTCGAACAGGCGTCAGAATTTGGTGTGATGAAAATTGACGAATCCCCGCTGGAACGCGCATCGGCTTCGATCCCGACGAAGACCGCAAAAACGGGTACACCGTCACCGAAACCGGCATCACGGTGATCCCGAGTTCCATTGGCCGTGCCGATCCTAATTTGTTGCCCTTTGCCGCGTTGGGGTGATGCCAGAGGAATGTGCTGATCACCGCAGAGAACAGACAATATGTGTGGCTGGGGTGTTCATAAGCGTGTAAAGCAGACTGAACTCTGAACTCCCAAGCAGCGTAGGTCGGGTTAGTCCGAGCGAAGCGAGCCGTAACCCGACAATCTGGGTAGCACCGATAGATTGTCTATCGGTGTGACGAAAACACAAAAAACGATTTGTGACCTTTGAACCGCAGAGTTCGCTGAGGACGCAGAGAAAAATGAGGAAGAAATCGCGTTATCGGAGGCCGACCATCCTTTGCTCGACTCGGCACGAGCGTTTTGATGTGTGGCTGGGGCTCTCATAAGTTTATAAAGAATATTGAATTCTGAACTCCCAGGTAGTCGGCGTATTTCGAAACGCATGCATAGCCCCAGATGAAAGAAGTTGACTCACGCAGAGACGCGGCGGCGCAGAGGAAAATCAAAGATGGTTGGAAGAAGGGTAGTACCGATAGCTCGTCTATCGGTGTGACGCAGGAACAAGAGGCATAGCCGTGGAGCGCAAACTCCGCGGGCAGCGACAAGCAATTTCGACCACCGAACTGTGAACTCTCGCGGACTCATGTTGTTCGCGGTGATGAGTGCAATTTGAAACGGCATTCCGTCACTCTTTCTTCAAATGTCAGACATGCCTCAAATTCCTTCTGACCCTTACCAACGGGAGATCGAGGGGGATTACCTGTCATCCGAAGATGGATAGACCAGTAGGGTCCGCTGTGCGGACCGTCTGTTCGACGGGCAATAGAATTTAAGGATTGGAATGACGTATCGGGTACGAGTCAGCCTCTCGTGTTGTTGAAAACGCCCGGCAATCAATCGTGGTTTGTTCGCGTTCAACATGTCGGTTTGCGAGTGCGTAGCTCGTCGGCCTCTCAACGGTCCGCACAGCGGACCCTACAGAAAATCACTTTTCGGTTTTAGGAAAGAGAGGAATTGGACCACGAAAATTCAATCGTGGTAACTCATAGTCACCAACGTCATACCATTTACGAAAGACAAAATGACCATTACTTGCGCCAGTGGCATTAAAGCGTAAGTTTGTCGGCTCCCAAGATTCTTGTTTCAGGTAGGGTGTTGTCAGGTCCTGGTCTTCCGAGCTCAAGCAAACATAGATCCAGCCCGGCTCGTTGACCTCGAGTTTCAAAGTCGCTTTACCACCACCAGCCATTTTCGCAAACCGATCAAAAGGTAATCGTGGGGGGATCTCTTCTCAGACATATTTACGATTCGAGTAAATTTCCGCTTTCAGCTTCAAGGGAGCAATTTCATTAATTCCTTCAAGAATTTCAAATTGGGAAAACGCTTCTGGAGTGACCACTGCCGCTACTGAATTTTTTATTTGTGTCAGTTCATCCCGGTACTTCTTGGCTTGCTCGACCATATCGTTTTTAACGGCTTCTTCAATCAGCTCATCAAAGACATCTGATAAATCATCAATGGCACGTTTCACATCAGCCGAATAGGCAGTGGTTCGAACCAAGCTCGGCAAACTCCCTTTTAGCAGAAAAGCCGATTTTTCATGATTGATTGCCTCTAGCTGTTCGAGACTTCCTCTTCGTTTCGCGCTTTCCACTTTGTCATCGAGTTCTTTGATCAGATCGGCTCTTGCCTCTTTAATGGCAGATTCAAACTGTTGTTTTGCCTTCTCGATCCGAGCATCTGTCTCTTGAGCAGATAATGAAGGTGCCAAGTAACAGACGAATAGCATCGCAAACAGGATTAGCCTAAGAGGTTCCATGAAAATAATTTCTTAATCAATTCCAAGCTGTGGCCGCAAACAATCTTCCGAGTTGAATCCACTCTTGCACGCATCCCGTGAGCTCGCGCTCAAGGGCTATCTTTTGATTCTCCTTCAACCAATCACTGATGATCCTTCACCAGCACGCCCTTTTTGTACTTTTTGAAGCCGAAGAAACTAGGATCGTATTCGCCCATAGGTGCGACGTTGAGGTCGGCTTTGATCTGATCGGTTAAGCCGGTTGCCCAATAGGTTCCGTTGACGACCAGTCGTCGCGTGTCTTCGTTCGTAAAATCGATGGCGGCTCCGAGAGTCGTCGTCAGAATTTTGCACGGGCCGCCGGGAGTTGGATACGAACGAGTCCAGACCAAAGGCATCATCGTTTTGTCTTTATTGGGAGGATCGTTGGGCTGCATACCGGTCAAGACCTGTCCGCCCATTAACACCGTGGCATCGTCTGGCAGATGGGTCACGCCGTAAACGTCGGTTGGTCCCCAAACATCGTCGACACCTTTGAGAATCGGGTGGTTGGCGTGAGCTTTATTGATCACTCCACGTGTACTCTCTTTGCCGTGATGACCGTGATGGCTGACCCAGGTCTCGCCCAGCACTTCTTGACCGAAGCCCCCCTCCCATGGCTCTTTGGCGCGCCAATCATACTTGGCGTAGGGGCTATTTGTATTCCGAGTGTAGTTGAAAGAGTGCGTCGAAGTTCGCAGCGAGATGAACGGCTTGCCGGCTTTGAAATAGTCATCAAAGTATTTCATGTCAGCATCGGGAAGCTCTCGGAAGCGGAGCCCCAGAATGACCAAGTCGGCTTTTTCAAGATGCGACATGCCGGGAATATTGGTTTGGTTGTCGGGATTGATTTCGGTGGTCTCCGCGTCTTGTGAGAACAAAACCGTGCAGGTGAAGCCGTGACGTTCGGCCAGCATTTTTCCCAACATGGGAAACGCTTCTTCGGATCGATACTCTTCGTCGCCCGAGATCAGGACAATGTGTTTGCCGTGACCGGGTCCGTTGTTTCCTTCGTAAGTGACCCACTGAACCTTCTCAGCATAGGCCGACGCGAGCGAAATCAATGAAAAGCAACCGATCATCAGAGCAACAGAAAACAGCCGTGGCATGGGAATATTCCTTGTGGATGACTCAATCAGGGTGTACCACTTTTGTACCGCGCGACCATCTTGATTGCACGAATTTTCCCCACTGTAGAGATCGAGACTGTATTGAAATTGAGAAATACCGCGCATAAAAAAACAGGCCCCGGTAAGATACCGAGACCTGCTGCTTGTCAGGCGTTCTAAGAGGTCAACATAGGAGTAGATAGGCTCCGAACGTGACCCCTCGGAGATGGTGGCTGAGTCAACAGCCCGCCGACTGTCTAGGTCAGACCACCTCGACATTGGCTGGAACTACAAAAAGATGATTCCACAAGACCACCTCCTTTCTCTGTTGCATCAGTCATCGCGTCCTCCGCGAGTCTGAATTACCCCCTGCCTTAACGTGAGCCACACGATAGAGGGCAGGCGTTTGTCCTGTCGAGCTGCGTTAGCTTCGACCTGTGTTGGCGAAATTGTACGCCATCTTTCTTTTAAGTCGATATCAGAATCCCGGAACTCGATGAAAGATTGATGAAATTTTCCAATCTCCCGTGCGGGTAAGGCATTGAGAACGGCCTCAAAGCCCGATTCCGATCCCATTTCGCATTACACGCAAGAGATCTGTCTGAAAATGACGACTTTTCTGATAGACATACAGCAACGAAGAAAGGTTCGCATGACTGAGGAAATAGAGCCGCAGGAAACCCCCAACACTTCGGCCAATACTGCCGGTACGAAAAAATCGGCTGCGGGAAAGAAACGCCCCAAACGCCGAGTTCTGAAAACGGTGATTTTCATATTGATGATGATCGCCGTTATGGTCGTTGCTGCGCCGGGGATCATCGCTCGGACATCGTTACGAAACAGTCTCGTCCCGAAATTTGCGCCCGAATACGAAGGACGACTGATTCTCGGTCAAACCTCTCTCGGTTGGTTACGCCCGATCTCGATCAAACAACTGGAACTGAAACATCCCGGCGGCGAGACCTGGGCCGTCATCAAAGATTTGCAAGGGGAATTCACGCTGCTCGATTTGATCCTCGAACCGTCGCAACTCGGTCAGTGGTCCGCGTCAGAATGCGATGTCACCGTTCATTGCGAATCGGGAACCACGGATATCGAACAATGGTTGGACGATCTCTCTGAAGGGCAAGAAGGAGGAACCCCATCGAATATTGTCTTCTCCACCAAATCGATGTGGCTCACTCTGAAATCAACCGGTCATAAATCCGATTTCCAATTGACCGATCTGAAGTATCAGCAAAATTCAAAGCCGGAAGTCACCCTCGTCAGCAAAGTGGATGCGCTCAACACAAACACAAAAGAGACGGCAGGTACACTCGACCTGAAGCTCGATTCCAAAGCCACGACTCAAGCGGATGTCGCCGCGATTTCATTTCCGCTCGATTCTCTGCAACCCCTCTTCGTTCGTTGGGGGATGTCGGAAAACATCTCGGGAACTCTGGATGGCAAGTGGAAACTGACCGGCAATGAAGAATCTCCCGTGATTTGGGACGGTCAAGGAACCGTCCGGCAACTCGCCATCACCCGAGATCAAAACCCGTTGTTGGATGTCGAGAATCTCTCTCTCGATCTTGCCGCCGCACTTTCAGTGAATGGTTGGAACATTTCACGATTGAACGGCACTACCGATTTCGGAGAAGTCAGCCTGGAAGGAGCCGTTCATCTTCCCGGATCGCTCACCTTGAACCAAACATCATTCGACGAACTCTTGAAACAGTCATTTGCTGTCTCTGGTCAATTGGAGTTGAGCCAATTGGTGCAACGCTTTCCGGGATTACTGACTTTGCAACAGGGAGTGGAATTGCAACAAGGGACATCGGCATTTCGTGTTGAATCCCTCCCGAATGATGAAACTCCTCGTTTGACAGCCAGTTTTGATGTCCAGGACATTGTCGCCAGCACGCCGACCCGACAAATCAATTGGGCAAAGCCATTCACGGCCAACGCAGTCATTAAACGCGCTGAGAATCAGTGGGACATCGAAAAACTGAACATCGATTCCAAAGCCGTCTCTCTGACCGGAAGCGGCAACTGGAACTCTGCCGACATCACGGCGGACGTGAACCTTGCCGAGTTTCTGCAGGAGTGGAGCCGTATTTTTGATTTCGGCGACTTACAACTAGCCGGTCAGGTCCGTGGAAAGGCGACTTGCAATACCACCGAAAATGGCCCGATCCGACTGGAAGCAACGCTCACGGGAACCGAGTTAGTGGTGGGTTGGACGCGAGACAATCTTTGGCGGTTCCAACAGATACAAGCCGACATCAAAGGCTTGGGAGATCTTGACGGCAACCAGCAACTGCAACTGGCCGAACTCTCCACCACCATCACCACCGACCGTGACCAAATCACGCTCACACAACAACCCACGTTGAAAGATCAATCGGCACCCAACTGGAAACTTGAAGGCGTCGGTGAACTCACGGGACTCACCGGACAACTCCTCGCCTCACGAATGCCGGGGCGTATGTCGGGGCGTTACAAACTGGAAACCGTACTGATTCGCTCCGAGAAAGAAGACCAGTTTGAGCCTTTCGATCTCAAACTCACGAATTTTCTTTACCAATCAGGTGGAGCGAAACTCCAAGAGCCTCAACTACAACTGACCGGATCGTTCGCCATCAATCGCGAGTCACAGACATTAACCAGCGACGAAATGATTTTGAACTGCCCGACAATCGCGGCACGTGTGAACGACCTGAAACTACCATTGCATGATCTGAGTTCCACCGACGCCAAGCTCGCCGCTCGCGGACGCATTGAACGACTCTGGAACTATGTCGAACCGAATTCGACCCGCCCTGCCCCGACCGGCATGCTCAATCTACAACTCTCGGCGTCGCGACAATTGAACGGGACCGATCTGGTCTGGAAGTTGACGGCCGACGATCTCAAGTGGCCCGAACCTATCGCGGGAGTTCCCACCCGGACCGTCTCAACGAACAATCGCACCAACATCGCTCCGGCCTGGAGAGGGAAAGCCAGTTATCTCACAGCCAACGACCGGCTCTCCATCACCGAAAGTCACATCAGCGCAGAAGGGCTCGATTGCCGATTGACGGGAAATATCGACAAGGTTTCCTCGTCTCCCTTCGCCAACTTAGACGGCGAATGCCGATACGATTGGCAAGCCCTACGCCAGCTCTATCCCGATCTCACCGGGCCAGACCTCATCCTCTACGGCCAACATGAAACACCCATCTCGCTGAAGCTGCCGCTTTCATCCTCTCCACAGGATCAAAGTGCCATGTCGGGAAATGTCGCCGTCGCGTGGGACCGGGGTGACTGCAACGGTTTACCCATCGGGCCAGCCACTATTACCGTTGACCTTACACCGGACCAAATGTCGATTCGACCAGTCGAAGTGACCGTCTCCACCGGCACGGTCCGCTTCGGACCCACCATCAATCGGATCGATCAGGGAGCCGTGTTGGTTCAACCCGCAGAACGTCTGCTCAATCAGGTCCAACTAACCGACGAAATTTGTCATCAATGGCTGAAATACGTCTCTCCCATGACGGCCGACTCGGCTCGCGTCAGTGGTACGTTTTCGGTCGATAACTCCTCCGCACTGGTCGTTCCGCTAGATCAACCCGAGCAAATCAATGCCGAAGGACTCGTGATGATTCACTCGGCCAAGATGACTCCCGGCCCGCTGGCGATGCAATTCATCACCTTGGGAAAACAGATCGATGCCTTACGTCGAGGGACCCCTTTTGATGGCGGGGCGACCGATCCCAACCGCCCCATGCTGACGATTACTCGCCAGACAGTGCCTTACAAAGTTGTAGACGGACGGGTTTATCACAAAGACCTGACGATGCAGGTGAGCAATTTGAACGTGACCAGTTCGGGGTCGGTCGGCTTTGATGACAGCCTCGATCTCGTCGCCACTATCCAAGTCCCCGACACGTGGACAGTACGCGGCAAGAAAATCCGCGACATCTGGGGAGCCGCCATTCAAATCCCCATCCGTGGAAGCTTGGCAAAACCACAAATGGATAGCCGTGTGATTAAGTCGCTGCTCGACAAACTGGTCCGCGGCACGGTGACCAATTTCCTGGAAAACGAGCTGAACAAGCAGTTGAAGAATCTCTTCAAACCGAAGTGAACTGAGCAAACAGTTGCAATCAAATCGCTCGATACACATGAGAGCCCTGAAAGTCAGTGTAGGCTGGGTCGTGACTCAGCCCCCCAGAGCGATGTACGATACTTGTTCGAGCTGGGACCAGTCCCAGCCTACGAACTCCTCTCGTCAAACGGAGGTCACGATTTACGCTTGATCATCTTCTCCCAGTGCTGACATATGCTTGGAGATATACGCCGGCTCACCCATTCTTTTGAGGAGGTCGAGCTGGAGTTCGAGCCAACCGATCGGACAAAACACTCGCATGCAATTGATATTGATGTGAGGCGGTCAATTCCATCGCCAGCGCTGTTTGCAGGTTACTGACTGTTGTTTCTCGATTCATAGTTCTATCTGTCTTTAATTTTGGTTGTGAGGTTTCAAAGTTTGCGAAATTAGCTTCATGATCTTTTCAAAGCACTTGCACATAGAATGGTCATTGTTTGACCGATACGCTGCAAGGTTATCAGCCTAACGCGCATCGGGACTACAGGCCAGTCCGTGCTGGGTCGTGAACCAGTACTCCAGAGCGATGCACGCTCCCTGCGTAAAGCTGGGACAAGTCCCAGCCTACGGTCCTTAAAGATTACCCATTGGAATTCGTCGCTTCAGATCCTCTATTGTTGATGCAACAAATGTTTTGATTTCAAAACAGTTTGTAGGAATCTCTTTAAATAATTGGATTGATCTCTCTACATCCTCACAGAAAAGTCTGCTTCGTCTGTTGAGCCACGAGTCATACAAAAATAGGCATGCTCTCGCAGAACCCCCGTTCGTAAGCCATCGCTCCCAGGCTATCACAATTGCTACAAGGAGATCCGATTGTCTGACAGACTGTTCCAATCCTGGCTTGATTATCTCTTTAAAGTTTGGTTGACAAGACCACTCCTCAGGAAGCCTCAGAAAGATTATTCCAGGCTTGCCTTTTGGAAGTTGTTTTCGAGCGTCTTGGCAGGTGTTGCTAACGGACTTAGCGGACATTACGGTATTTTTTGTTTTCTTTTTAAATTCGCAGTGAATGATTCGACCTTCAGTAGTCCTGAATTCTGCATCATAGCATGAGCCTTTGGGGGCATTAGATTTTGGCTCATTGAATTGTAGCTGATGGTTAGGATGAAAGATTAATTTGGCACACTCCATTTCGCTTGAAATCGATTCCAAATCGTTAAGCTGTAAGGTGTTTATTCTGTGCTGCATACCTGGAACGTCTTGCATGTTGTAAAAATTCGAAGCAAGAGCATTAACACGAGCTAGTGGGTGTCCTGAAAGTTGTTTGGGTTGAGTATTTTGTTGTGGGATCGTGAAAAAGCTCCCCGAAGATTTGTGTTCTATTCGTATTGCTTGTTGAAAAGACAGACAAAACGGATTCGATACACTCAATCTTCGAGG
>JAQWSQ010000143.1 GCA_029243145.1 Planctomycetaceae bacterium
GCCGGGTGATATCCATCCTGGCATTGTTCAGCACAAATTTTTCAGTGCAGCTCGCTACAACGGTATCCTTCTGAATATGTTCGGTTGGAAGTTCAGCGCAATGGATGACTTCGCAGGATCGGGCTTCACAAATCTCATCCCGCAGAAGATACGCTTGAAAATGTTCCAAAAAGGGATTGGAGGGTTCGATTTCATTAAGTGGTCGCTTTGCGGTCTGATACGCCATGTCAGTCGTGGTGTTGAGCATGACTCTGGAATTTTGAAGCGGTTTGCGAAAGTCATCAATCGAGAGAAGATCACACACCTCTTGCCAAATCTGTCAGTTTTTGGACCATTTTGTCACGCCGTCAAACCTTACGTGAATCATGAAATCAAATACCTGAATATCTTTCAGGGGTATGAAGTCTATTCAAACTACGCGGAGGATATTGGTCTTCGAGAAGATTTGTTCCGAGCTCTCGTTCAAGGTGCCAAGAATGCCGATTATCCCTCTCTCACATTCAGCCAGGATTATAAGAGCCGAGTGATGGATGACCTCGGTCTCTCTGATGAGGATTTAGCGTTCTTGCCAGCCTGTGTCGAGTTCCATGATTTAATGCCCATGGATCAGGCAACGGAGTTGGTCCGTCACAAATTAGAAGGCTACCGAGACGACATCCCGATGGTGACCTATATGGGGCGACAAGACCCCGAAAAAGGTATCGACTTGTTGCTGTATGCGGCGAAGATTCTGCAAGATCGCGGCTTGGAATTTCAGCTTGCCATCTGTGGGACCACTGCCTGGGGGAGTTCTTACCGAGAAGCCTGCTCTCGTATCGCCGATAATCTACGGTTGCCAATTTTGAAAGCCGGTTATCTCACGAATGACGAACGAACGGCATTGTATCGTGCCAGTCATAGCATCATTTATCCTTCGATTCATCGAGAGCCATTTGGGATGGTTCCCGTGGAGGCGATGACTCAATCAACACCGGTTGTTGTCCCCGATATCGGAGGTGTCGCCGAATTGCCGTTTGCTGAAGGCTTACAGGCGGGATTGAATTTCAAATCGTGGGACAGTTCCGATTTGGCAGCTCAAATTGAGTTGTTATTGACCGACCAAGAATTGTACTCTCGCTTCACCGCACAGGCCCGAGACGTTGCAAAGCAATTCTCGGTTCAACGCGTGACTGATCTCGAACTGCAAATGATGGGGATTCTGGATAAGGCCATTAAGCCGCCCATTCATCTCCATATGCACACTTCACCGAGTCAAATCGAAGTTTCTTAAGTTATTCAACGGGCCGTTAATACACTTCGTGCAGTTCGACAATGAAGTGCAGCGTTGCGAACGGCGGAACCGATGGTGGTGATCCTTGGGCTCCATATCCGAGGCTCGACGGGATCTCTAATTCGATCTTACCACCCTCTGAAACGTACTGCATGCCTTCCGTCCAACCTTTGACGACGTCGCGCAACTTGAAGGAAATCGGCTTGCCACGCTTATAAGAAGAATCAAAGACGCTGCCATCATCGAGCCAGCCTCGATAGCTGACTTGTACCTGATTATATTCCGTTGGTTTATTTCCATTCCCTTGTCGTAACACGCGATACTTCAACCCACTCGGTGTCTGCCGAAAATCTGATTCTGCCGCAGGACCATCCGGTCCTTCTTCCCGAAAACTGGCTTGAATCAAATCCGACTTGGAAGCCATCGGCACCGAGGGTTCCGACTGCGAGAGACTCTGTGAACGAGATGAGCTACATCCCAAGCACACAACGCAACAGACCGCCGATAATAGAAATGCTGCCAGATGGTAGGTTTGGTATCGATACATTATTCAATCTCACTCAGGTCTGATTAATTCAATACAGAAGGTGACGATGCCACGGGACCACGTTGACTTTCGAACATGGAAAAGTCGGCCCAGACAGGCAAGTGATCAGAAACTTTCAGAGCGTCTTCTTTCGAGAGCCCATACATTTTCATCAAATCCATGACACCCGATTGGCCCGTCATTTCGACCGTGTAGCGTCGGTCGAAGACAATGTTATCCATTTGCGACGTGCCGCGAGTGTTGGTGGTTTGACTGAGGACAACGGGTGTGATACCGGGAAGATACGCGAGACGCCCGAAATGATTCACATCGACATTCAAGTCTCCCAGCAGGATCGTGTCGTCTTCGCCGGCAGATTGTTGCACGACGGCAAAGACATCGGCCAAGGCATCGAGTTCGGTTTTGGTTTCGTCTGGGTCAGTGTGAATGTTGATCAGTCGAAATCCGAAGAGTTCACGCGAAGGAGGGCCGCGCACCCGGAAATTGGCGATCAACGGCTCGCGATGCAATCGGTCGTGAGGGTCTTGAATCGTGTAGACAGAACCTTCGACGACTTCGATGATTTCTGAGTCGTAAACGAAGGCGTACTGTTCGGTACTCGTTGTTCGTCCAATACGATCACCCACGACGCCGCGATATTGTCGACCGGTTTGGTTGACCATCCTCAGGAAGTCGTCGAGATGGCCATCATCCTGAGTTCGGATTTCCTGAATGGCCAAGATGTCGAATTGTCTTGCGACATCCGCCAAGACGCCCATGACATCCGGTTTATCGAGTTTGCTTTTCCCAAAGACCTGAATATTAAATGTTCCCAGACGAATGGTCTGAGGCGCTTTGGGGATCGGGACCGCCGCCTCACGCTGCTCGACTTTCGGGCCGCTGAGATCAGACAACCAGTCCCAGACGCTACTCCGATCAAATTTCCCGTTGTAGAAACTGACCGCTCCGATTCCCAGAATGGCCAAGAATGCGATGATCGTTGATAAGATACTTCTACTACCGGACTTACGCTTCTTTTTGGCCATCGTGCCGAGAATCCTTTCTGCAGCGGCTGCAAATATTTTCTTGAGATTGACCCCAAGATTAGAACATGAGCTGAAATCGGTCCAGATGAGTCCCAAGAATCTTTCTCAGTAGAGTTAAGGCTTGATTTTTGGTGTCCCACTCCTGAAGCTGGAGGCTGATTCACCGAATTTGATACACACCACGGAGAAATGGAAATGCGTGCTTCTTTGATTTTGGCGTTCACCGTTCTGGCTGTCGTTTCCTGTCTCTTGGGGACTGTGATGATGCCTCAAGCGACTGTTGGTGGAGAGAAAAACAACAGAGAAAAATCGACTCTCGACTTGGAAACTCAACCGGTGAATCTGGAAGACGACGGGGAATTGGTCCCTGTTGAAGAAGATATGCACGAATTCATGGAGTATGTCTTTCAACCAACCTACAAACGCCTGAAAGTCTCCATGGCAACGGCTCCTGCCGACAACGCGGCTTGGAAAGCCATCAAAGCCGATTCACTCTCTTTGGCAGAAGCCGCCAACTTGATCATCATGCGTCCTCCCGGAGAAGATGTGAAAGACTGGAACAAGTACAGCGTCGATGTTCGCAACCACGGCAAAGAGTTCTACACCTCGGCCCGCGCAAAAGACTTTGCAGCCGCCACCAAGCATTACAAGGCGATGCTCAATAGCTGCAATGATTGTCACAAGCAATTCGAAGACGGCAAGCACATTCTATCGCCGTAAGAGTGGTTTTGAGCTTCCCCAGGAATCGTGGACGCAGGCGTCTTAGTCAGACACTCAACAGTCGTTTCAAGAGTTCAAGATGTCAAGATTATGCGGGACACTTGAAAAGGATCTTCCATACTCTTGGCCGATACTGTTCCATACCCTTGCCCCGGCATCTTCCATACTCTTGAGCAAGTTGATGGCTCACTTCGGTTTGCGTTGATTGCTTTGCTTTGAGTCGTTGCCGTTTTTTGTCGGTACGTACCTTCTACGTCACGTGAGATCGCCTCCTTTCTCGCGTTGCAGTGGTCGTCATTGTTGAACAGCCCACGCCGCTCGCGTGGCAGGGCTATGTTTTAGGATCGTGTTTTTCTGATAGCCCTGCGGCGCAAGCCGCGGGGGCCTGCGGGTTGCCATGACGTTCAAATTGCCAAAGATCGAATCGCCGTCAGGCGAACAATGAACGCTAACTCTGGTATATCGGTGTTGGCAAGACGAGTTTGAGCGATCAACTTTTTGTCTCAAAGTCGCAGAGAGGCATAAGAAACGCGATGGACGAAAGAGATCAGAGTCGTAGGTCGGGTTAGTCGAGCAAAGCGAGTCGTAGCCCGACAGCGAACTAAATCCGGAAGAGCAATCAGTTGAACCGCAGAGTTCGCTGAGGACGCGGAGAAGTGACATGATGTGTGGCTGGGGCTCTCGCAGGCGTGAAAAGAAGACTGAACTCTGAATTCCGATTCAGTCTTTGTATTTCGAGACGCATTCACAGCCCCAGATGAATGATATAGAATCACGCAGCGTCGCGGAGGCGCAGAGAAAAATACTCCATCGTAAGTGGGGATAGCGAATGCGTATTCCAGCTTTGCTGAATGGGATGACAATATTATTTAGCAGCCACAAAAATCACGAAGAGACACGAAAAGATGCTCTTTGTGAGTTTTTGTGTTTCTTGTGGCGATCAAAAAAAGCGGCCGTCGCGTCACGGTAGGCTGCCGAGTGATAGCCCAGAATGGTAAATGTTGGCCGGTGGAACCGGCCCTACTTGGCTGAGATCGTTCACATGCCCACACGAGCGAGGGCATGTCACCCGGCTGTGCTCATCTAACCCAACCCACTGAACTTATGAGGATACCCGCTACCTCTCTGCGCCATGACCACCCGGTCGCAATATGTGTCTGTCTTAGAATCTATTATGAGAGTCGAGTCAGCTTACTGATGCGACCGGTTTGCACCCATTCGGCCACGAAGATGTTGCCCTTGGCATCGAAGCAGGCATCGTGAGGGTGGACGAACTTGCCGGGCTGCCACTTCTTCTCGTCGCCACGAATACTGCGTCCATCTTTTGCCGTGACTCGTGCGACATCCTCTCCCAAGTGGGCGACCACTTTGTTGTTCTCATCCAGAATCGAGATGCGTGCGTGAAGTTCAGGGACGAGTAACTGTTTCTGATAGGTGTCAAGATTTGCCGGTAATCCGAACCCTTTGATGGTTTCCACGTATTTGCCGTCGAGGGTGACATACTGCAACGTATGATGAGCGCGGTCGGCAATCACGATTTGTGCCTCTCGTCCCGGTCGATCATCGACCCAGATGCCGTGAGGTGTGGCGTATGTTCCTTCTCCGCTACCCGGTCCCCCAAAACTTGATTTGTAATTCCCATCTTTGTCATAACGATGGACGTAGAACGAGCCGTACCCGTCGACCAGGAAGAAATCTCCATCTGGTAAGAAGGCAAAGTTGGTCGGCAAGAAGCGATCACGGCCCCAGACTTTCTTCGGGTCGCTGGCTTCTCCTTCGGCATAAACTCCCGATTTCATGGGTGCGAATTTCTGCCAGACGGTTTCACCTTCCAGCGTCAACTTGGCAAACGATTTGACCTGTTGATAAGCACAAACATAAAGAAATTCTTGTCCCTCCTCCTCGCGGACTTCAATGCCGTGTCCGCCTCCCTGAAATTGATTCCCAAACGCACGCATGAATTTGCCGTCTTTATCGAAGACAAAAATGGATGGATGGTCTTTCTGATTGGCGCGACCTTCGTGAATCACGTAGAGATTTTGTGCATTATCAACGGCGACATTGTGTGTCGTTTGCCAAGTGTATTTTTTGGGAAGCTCGGGCCAGGCGTGTTCCACCTGGTATTTGTAATCACCCTCGCCCATGATGATCTGGGAATCCGTCTTACTGGCAGAGAGAATCGCCGGGGCAGCAAATGTGACGGCGGCTCCAGCGGCAGATTGAGCGAGAAACTGACGACGCGAGACGGAAGATTCGGAGCGGCTCATGGGATCTCTCTTTTCGAGGAATGATGGATACGAAGGTCGTGTTCCCGCAATTAGAGCAGGTCATCAACCGGCATTCAAAGAAAAAGGAGGTCGTTACTGAGCCGTATCGGGAGCAATTTTCCCGCACTGGGCTTTCCAGCGGAGCCAGTGATCGGCCAAGACAATCGCCACCATTGCTTCGGCCATGGGAATGAATCGAGGTAGCAAACAGGGATCGTGACGACCTTTGGTTTTGATGGTGGTCTCTTCCCCGGCTCGCGTGACCGTTTGCTGTTCCATCGGTAAACTGCTGGTTGGTTTGACGGCTGCACGTAACACGATGGGCATTCCCGTTGTGATTCCCCCCAACATACCGCCGTGTCGATTCGTGGTCGTCTTCACACCGGTGACATCTTTTTGGATCACCGGCGAGTTAGTTACGTCGGGGGCAAACAAATCGTTGTGCTCGCTACCCGTCATCGTGGCACAGCCGAAACCGACGCCGTACTCGACTCCCAACACAGCCGGAAGTGAGAACAAAGCTTTGGCGAGATCGGCTTTGATTTTGTCGAAGACCGGTTCTCCCAAACCTGCGGGAACACCCGTCGCCACAATCTCACCCACGCCACCAATCGAGTTGCAGTCTTTACGGAGGTCATCGATCAAGGCGATCATTTTTCCCGCCGCCACATAATCGGGGCAGCGAACAATATTGGGAGTCCCATCAGGCAGTTGCTCGACCATCTCGCGAGTGATGGCTGCCGGATCGGGAATGTCGGCCACGATGTTTCCGACTTGTGTCACATAGCCTTGAACGCTCGCTCCGCATTCTTGTTTCAGAATTTTGCTGGCGACGACTCCCGCAGCGACTCGAACGCCTGTTTCGCGTGCGCTGGAACGACCGCCACCGCGGTAATCGCGACGGCCATATTTGGCATCGAACGAGTAGTCGGCATGACCGGGACGATATTTGTCTTTGATGTCGGAGTAATCGCTCGAACGCTGATCTTTGTTGGGAATAAAGATGGCCAGCGATGTTCCCGTGGTTTGATCCTCGAACATCCCGGAGAGAAACTGTGGAATGTCGGGTTCTTGCCGCTGAGTCGTAATCTTGCTTTGACCGGGACGACGGCGATCCAGCTCGACTTGAAGCTCTTCGATGGTGAGAGGAATGCCCGGCGGTACACCATCAATGATTACAACATTTCCGGGACCATGACTCTCGCCGGCCGTCGTGATCCGAAATGCTTGTCCAAATGAATTCCCTGCCATGCAGACATTATATCGCTTGGACCGGGGGCAGGACCACTCTGTTGAGCCGAGAGAACCACTTCTTCCACGAATCTTTTGAGTAGCCCGCAAGGATCTTGTAATCGTTACGATCTTCGGGGAGACCACGAAGATTCGGCTGGCCAGGCAGACGTTGTCAGACGATCAGACAATGATTCGGTGACTGGTTTGGCATAATCGGTTGAAGTGGGAAGCGAATCTGGGTTGGATGTGGTGGGCATGTCGGGCATTCGCGATGTTGAGCGATCTCGAAACTTTCGGCTGATCAGAATGCTACGCATTTCCCCCAATAACCCCCTCGATTGCTAGGTTCGATAATGCGAGTAGACGGTTTGCCAAGTGGGGAAATCGTGGGGCAACATCCTCCAGGAACACCCTGTTGTCCAGCGATAATTGATGGCGTTGACCACTTCACGCAGTGAGTTTTCGCGCATTCTCCCTCGTTCCGCCTCACAGGGGAGTAACAAATCAATGGCATCCCACTGTGCTTGACTCATGTCACTGGGGTAGGGAATTCTTCTTGTGTTGGTCATGTTTTGCATCAGAGACGGCTTTCAGAAAATGAAGGGAGAGGAGAGGATTTCATCAATATTTGAGGTGTTTCAGGTCCGTTCTTTTCCTCGCAGGCGTTGCATATCGTTCTTCATCCAACGCCGACAAAGTTCTGTCATGGGGATTTTCTGCTGGGCCGCTTCGAGACGAATCGCTTTCCAGTCTGAGAGAGGAATAAAGATGGAGATCTGTTTTCTCAGTTCGTTATTCGGGTTTTCCATGTAAAAGCACCTTTCTTGTGATTCTGGTGACTCGGAAACTCATCGATGGGGAACATCATCAGGCGGATTTACGTTTTGTCTGATTTCCTTTCTGCTTGGGCGGATTGAGCCAGTCGGCATCAGCAAGATGTCCACGCCGATCTTCGCGAGCTTGATCGGAACCAGAAGTCGGGTTTTCAAGTTTGCCCGACCGTTTAGATCGTCTCGAAGGCCGAGTTTTGGCAGATTTATCCCGTGCAGTGGGAGCGGAGAAAGCATCCAGAAAAAGATCATCCTCTTCGGTGAAATCTTCGGGTGCCGTATCGGGCCTTTGATGGGGATCTGCATCAAAGGAGAATCGGGTTTCGCGGACCATGTTGTTTGCCTCCGTCTTGGAAAGTCTGGGAAGTGTTCGTATGTGATTATGATTTGACATTAACTGAACATAATTATATACTAGGTTTGGTCAGGTTCAATAGCTTTGTTCAGAAATGTTCAGTACTTTGTGCAGTATTCTTGGGAGCGTTCATTATGCCCGTATCGAGATCGCGAAAACCGGGAGAATTACCGGATGTGGAGCAGATCGCAAGGAGAATTCGTGCCTGTTGTATGGAGCGAGGCTGGGACGAAGTGGAGTTGGCACGCCGAGCCGATGTTTCGCGGACCACGCTCTATAATCTGCGTCACGCCAATAGCCGTCGTCCGAGGATCACGACGCTCACCAGTTTGGCGGAAGCTTTCGAGATGCCTTTGGAGCGTTTTCTCTGGGGAGAGCCTTCGTCGGCTTACATTGGATCTCTTGAGTTTACGGAAGGTTCAAATCGCTTTAATCGTAGGACAAATCAAGAAATTCAAGCTGTGAATGATGCGCACCCTCATCTGTTTCAGCAGTGGACAGATCGGGAATGGGAAGAACTTTACAGCACCTTCGGCGTGGGGGGGGCACTGTCCCCGGAAGGTGTGTTAGACAGCGCGGGTGAAATCAATCAGGCTCGTGAAACTCGTCGGCAATTAAATATTGTCCTGGAAACACACCTCAAAGAAGTCGCTACGCAAATGGTGGAGTCGCTCTATCGAATGGTCGTTCCCGAGGGAAATTTGGCGGTCGGGAAAGAGCTGAAAGCCTTGGTCACGGCCCATTTTGAGAAACAGCAGGATGAGCCGGGTCATCAGATGAACGCGATTGATGATCAATAATGTTCAATTTTTCTAACAAAACCGTTCAGAATCCTCAGCTTGGTTGCATTTTTGAAGATCCTGCCATTAAATGGACCTCTTAAAGGTGAGTTCCCGGCGAAGTTGTCGGGCGAGATCGTTCTTTCGAGAGAACGGTTTTTGAGAGTTTATGTATTTTGGAAAGGGATCCAAAGATGAAACTTAATGTTCTGAAGAAATTTGCCGCTCTTGTGAGCGTAATTTGTGTCTCATTTGCTGCCGTTGGTTGTGCACCTCCTGCCGATGATGCAGCGACTGGTGGCGATGCCCCAGCCGCTGGTGCTGCCGATGAAGGCGAAGGCGGATCGGCAACCGAATAGGTTCCGATTGACTACCCGAAACGCTGCGGTTCATTGGCCGTAGCGTTTCTTTTTGCGCGGTTTTCATCTTCCCACGGATCGCGTTATGATGTTTGACCTGTCAGCAATTGCGAAGCATGACCACACACTGAGAGCAATACGATGACCGCGCGATGTTATCTGGGAGTTGATCTAGGCGCCTCGAGTGGCCGAGTCGTGGCAGGCTTATTTGACGGACGCAAAATTGAACTCAAAGAATTGCACCGATTCAGCAATGGGCCCGTGAATGTTGGGGGCTCTCTCCGCTGGGATGTGCTTCAGCTTTGGTCGGGGATTCAGGACGGCCTCACAAAAGCCAAGCAGGAATTTGGTAGCGACATTGCTTCGGTTGGTGTCGATACGTGGGGTGTCGATTATGTGTTACTTTCAAAAACAGGGGAAATTCTCGGGCAACCCTATAACTATCGTGATTCCCGCACAGACGGGATGATGGAGAAAGCGTTTCAGCGTGTTCCCCGGGAAGAAATCTTCTCCAGCACGGGATTGCAGTTTATTCAGATCAATACTCTTTATCAGTTGATCGCCATGCAGCAAGCCAACCCTGAGTTGATGGAGTTGGCCGATCAGTTTTTGATGATGCCCGATTTTTTCAACTGGTGTCTGTCGGGAAGTAAAGTTGTCGAGTTTACCAATGCGACCACGAGTCAATGTTACGACCCCGATACCCGCGATTGGTCGTACGATCTTCTCGGCAAATTTGATATCCCTACAGAAATGTTTGGGGAGGTCGTCGCACCGGGAACGAAGCTGGGACAACTTCGACAGGATGTTGCTGAACGAACCGGATTACCGCGACTGGATGTGATTGCTCCCGCCACGCACGACACGGGTTCTGCCGTTGTGGCCGTGCCGACGGAGCTGACGGGATCGTCCAATTGGGCTTACCTCAGTTCGGGAACGTATTCTCTGTTGGGTGTGGAAGTCCAGGAAGCCATTCTGTCACCAAGAGCCTTAGAGTTAAATGTGACCAACGAAGGAGGCGTGGATGGAACCTATCGACTTCTGAAAAACATTATGGGCTTATGGCTCATCACACAAATTCGTGAATCCATTCAACGAGCAGGCAGGACCATCGACTATGGTCAATTGGTCCAGCGAGCGTCAGTGGCTGAACCCTTCCGCTCACTGATCAATCCTGATGACCCCAAGTTTTTAAATCCCTCTGACATGCCCACCGCGATTCGTGAATGGTGTCGTGAACATGGACAGCCTGAACCGGAAACGGAAGGGCAATTGGCTCGATGTGCCTTTGAAAGTTTGGCGCTGAAATATCGTGTGGTTCTCAACCAACTTGAAGAGTTGACCGGTACAGCGATTGAGGTCATTCACATTGTTGGCGGTGGTTCGCAGAACGAACTTCTGAATCAGTTTGCCGCAAATGCTTGCGGGCGACCGGTCATTGCCGGTCCTGTGGAAGGGACCGTGATGGGGAATGTTCTGGTTCAGGCACGTTCTTTCGGAGAGATTGGTTCACTGTCAGAGATTCGGGAAGTCGTGCATGATTCCGCGGCGATCAAACAGTACGAACCAACCGATCTCTCACGTTGGGACGAAGCCTCGGAACGTTTTGCTGAATACACATAAGCTTTTTGTTGATTTTCTTTTGAGAGATACTCCAGGAATTGCGACTGTATGGGACTTTTCGACCGCCTGAAAAAAGGCTTACAAAAAACACGTGACGTACTGCGAACCGATGTTCGAGACTTATTCAAACCGGGCGAGATCCTCGACGACGAAAAACTCGAACAGTTCGAAGCACGTTTGATTCAATCCGATATGGGAGTTACCGCGGCAACCGCCATCATCGAGGAGCTTCGCGAGCATCACGGCGGACGCACGGTAGATATCGACGGGATCTGGAAGACTGTCAGCGACAAGCTTCGCAGTCTGCTTGCCGGAGAAGGACAAAATCTCTGGGATGTTGAGGATCCGTTATCGCCTCTCAACATGCAGGAAGACGGTCCAACCGTGATTCTTGTCACCGGCGTCAACGGAGCCGGGAAAACCACCAGTATCGGGAAACTGGCCAACTACCTGCATAAAGCGGGCAAGAAAGTCGTTCTCGGGGCGGGAGATACCTTCCGGGCGGCAGCCGTGGAGCAGTTGACGTTATGGAGTGAAAGAATTGGTTGTGAAATAGTGACACAGCCGAGCGGCTCTGATCCCGCAAGTGTGGCTCATATCGCCTGTCAGCAAGGACTTGATCGGGGTGCCGATGTCATCATCATTGATACCGCCGGTCGTTTGCAGACACAAAAAAATCTGATGGATGAACTCGGCAAAATCCGCCGCGTGGTTGATAAGGTCATCCCCGGCGCACCGCACGAACGTTTGTTGGTTCTCGATGCCACCACCGGTCAAAATGGAATTTCCCAAGCGACCAACTTTTCTGATGCGGTCGATTGCACCGGGATAATTTTGGCGAAGTTGGACGGCACGGCGAAGGGTGGCGTCGTCGTGGCCATTCGGCAGAAGATGGGGATACCGGTCAAATATGTCGGCGTCGGAGAGCAGATCGACGATCTGCAAATCTTTGACCCAACCTCGTTTGTCGATGCACTCCTCGAACAGTAATCATTGATAAGGCATAGTTTCGATGACACTCAATCGCACCAAAAGTCAGGCACATTTCCAACGAGCTTCAAAGGTCATCCCCGGTGGTGTGAATTCCCCCGCACGGGCCTTCGGTGCTGTCGGCGGAGAACCATTGATCATCGAACGGGGTGAGGGTGCGTATCTGCATGACATCGATGGTAATCAATTGATTGATTACATCGGTTCTTGGGGACCTCATATTCTTGGACATCGTGATCCCGACGTGATGGCTGCGATTGAAGGGGCTCTGAAAGTGGGGACCAGTTTTGGAGCACCCACGACTCTCGAAACCGAGATGGCCGAATTGATTGTGGAAATCGTTCCCTCCATTGAAAAAGTTCGGATGGTCAACTCGGGGACGGAAGCGACCATGTCGGCTGTTCGTCTCGCACGCGGTCATACCGGACGCGATAAAATCATCAAATTTGCTGGCTGCTATCACGGGCATGTCGATTCGCTTCTTGTTCAGTCAGGCAGTGGTGCGTTGACCTTGGGAACGCCGTCCAGTCCCGGTATTCCCGGCGGTTGCACACAAGATACCATCGTGCTGGAATACAATA
This sequence comes from Planctomycetaceae bacterium, assembly GCA_029243145.1. Taxonomy (GTDB): domain Bacteria; phylum Planctomycetota; class Planctomycetia; order Planctomycetales; family Planctomycetaceae; genus JABURQ01. The sequence goes on from JAQWSQ010000143.1 coordinate 12,580, forward strand.
ATCTCGACGAATGTCGAGAAGTCTTTGCACAAGAGGGAAAAAACATCGCCTGTCTCATTCTGGAACCGGTGGTCGGCAATATGGGATGTGTCATTCCGCAAGCGGGTTTTCTGGAAGGTCTTCGCGAACTGTGTACCGAATATGGAGCACTGCTCATCTTTGATGAAGTGATGACCGGTTTTCGCGTCGCTCTGGGAGGCGCTCAGGAGCGGTTTGGTGTTACTCCCGACTTAACCACCTTGGGGAAAATTATTGGCGGCGGAATGCCGGTGGGAGCTTACGGCGGTAAAGCCGAAGTGATGGATTCGATCTCTCCCACAGGTCCCGTCTATCAAGCGGGAACCTTATCGGGAAATCCGGTGGCGATGGCAAGCGGACTAGCCATGCTGCGGAAGTTGAAAGCTACGAACCCTTATTCTGCACTCGAAGAGATGACGAAAACTTTGGTGACCGGTCTCAATAACGCCGCCGAACAAGCCGGCCTGCCGCATTCCAGTTCTCAGGTCGGCAGCATGTTTACGCTCTTCTTCAATCCCGAAGAAGTGACCAGTTATACGGTCTCTGCCAAGAACAACACCGAGCGTTTCGCAAAATACTTTTGGGGCATGATGAATCGTGGCGTCTATCTGCCATGTAGCCAATATGAAGCGAACTTCGTCTCAGCCGTCCATACAAAAGAAGACATTGAAAAGACGATTGCCGCGGCGCATGAAGTCATGCAGGAAATTGCTTGAGGTGCTGCGATCATTTTTTTGACGCAAAGACGCGGAGAGGCAGAAGAAACGCAAAGAGCTTCATCCTGTGATCGGGTGGCACTGGTCGGCTTGTCCGCCAGTGTGAGAATTTGTCTCACGCAGAGGCGCGGCGGTGCAGAGGTAAACAAAGAACACGCTCAAAACGGTGTACCGTCAGCCACAAGAGGCTCGCAGTTTTGTAGGTCAGGCTGTGCCTGATGAAAGAAAGAACTCACCACGAATGACTCGAATCAAACGAATGGGGGTTTCTCATACAATGTTGCAAAAACAGAATGGCTGGTGCTCCGTGAAACGGAAGCCCTCGGTCAATTGATCGTGAAGGAATTGACCGCGGATGTCGCAGATAAAAAAGGGTGGCACTGGTCAGCTTGTCCGCCAGTGTGGAAAAATACTCACGCAGAGACGCAGCGGCGCAGAGGAATACAAAGAACTCACCCGCACCTGGGTAGCCGCGATAGCTGAGCTATCGCGGTTAATTGAAGTGGATAGTTCTGTTTACTCGTCAAACGGAGTGCCGTATAACAACAGACATCGTCGATTTCGGAGAACATTTAACTTCGCTAAGACGCGCTCATCAGAAACAATGAATCTGATGAGTGAAGATCAGCGGTTATTAGTGTTCTTGAGATTGTTCACTTCGTGTGGACATCTCGGCGACGTGATTCGCATGCTCACGCAAGCGAGAGCTTGGCACCCGGCTCGATAAGTCATACAGAAAACTGAATAGCGAATTACTTTTCGATTCGCTTCACCCGAAAGACGTGATCGTGATTTTCTCGATCATCATCAATCGAGGTTCCGCCATCGTCTTTGAGGTTCTTACCGAGGCTGTAAATGATGGCTCCATCGTCATCGACACGGTACACGAATGACTTCCCCGTGTAGGGGTCGTTGGGTAATTTCGAGAGATAGTCGGGGACCAGTTTGTTCAGTGAGGAAGGTAACTCATCGACTGATTTCTGATACGCGGCGGTCGCGATACCAATCTCCGACAACAGCGTATATGCCTCACGTCTAGTTCCCGCGACATGTATCTGTTCCAACGCGGGCGAGAGCAGCCCCAAGAGGACTGTCGTCATCTGCTTATTACGTTGTTCGGGTGTGGCAAAGACGGAGAGGGCAAGGTTTGTGGGTGTGTTGACCTGTTGGTATGTCGTTTGAAGCTTCTCACTGAGTTCAGTCATTGCTGTCGAACGTTCAGTAAAATTATTGTGGGCCAGTGCGAGCTGTACTTGATCGTGATACTCATTGATGCCGATCAGTACGACATTCCAATCGAGGCTGTTTTGAATAAACAGTGAAAGCAGTTTACTGACAACATCCGATCCGAATTCCACACCGAGAAGTACGAACAAATCGGCAGAACCTTCCTCGGGGGTTAATTGAGAACTAGCCATGCGCTGGATGATGTCGAGTCCGAAACAACGCTCACCCTCAAAGGCTTTGGAAAAGTTGGCAAGAGGAGCTAATTTGGAAAGTTGAAGGGAGTAATCTTTGAGCAGATCGGCAGATATGCAATCGGCGTTTGCCAACTGCTTGTCTCCCCCGTGAGCCACACTTTCCAACGCAATTCCCACGAGCATTTCGATGATTGTTGATCCTTGAGCGGTATGACGGGCCAAGCGATGGATGGCCAGAATGTCGCGGATCGCTTCTTCAGGTCGATTTTCACCGAGAGCGAGCATGGCCCTCGCTGTGAGCATGCGGCTGATCTCACGATGTTGCTGAATATCGGGCAGCAGAAAGGTGAGCATGGCTTCTGTTTCTGAGCCACCGACCATGGGGCGATAGTAGTGGGGTTGTCTGGTGCCGGCGAGGACCGTACTTAACGGCTTCTCATTGCGAACCAGCCATTGCTTTATCAAGGGGGCTTCGTCTGAGGTCCAAGGACGTCCCATCGCCAAATCATATTGCATTCCTGTGGTGGAACTTTCGTCGAAGTTGATTTCGACTCCGGCTTCTTCTGCGATGACACCAAGACCGACGAGATACGGACCACCCTCAGCAAAAGGGTCGGTTCCCAATTCTTTCTTCATGCGTGTGAAAAATTCTGGAGAATCGAGAAATTCTTTGCTCTGGCCGATGGCCTTCCAATAGAAAACCGCAGCGTTTGTCTCCGGCGTCACTCCCTGAGACTTCTGTTGATTGAGCCAACGAGAATAATCGACGAGGCCGTTCTTCATCAGCGGACCCGTGATATAGGTGGTCTCTTTGGAGATACGAAAGGGGAGAGGCTTGTTTGCAGATTCGTTGGGTGTTTCTTGCGCATCGGAATCGGAAACATGAGAGATCATCAAGAAGGTGATCAGTAGAGAATTTGTGAGCAGTCGCATACCGAGATCCCGTCGTGGAGGTTTGTGCTGAGGTGGAGAAACCACCTTCCTCATGATAACGGAGAAACTTGTAGAGCGGATCACAAAAAAAACGAGCTGTCGAGTAAAGCCGTTCACAGCAGTCGTTTGTGCATAAAACATGCTGAGTTGTTCGGGGGACGATCATCGGGTCAAAGACCGGAAGGTGATGTGCGACGTCTCCAGCGGTCAATCGAACGACCCAAAACTCGCCACCCCGAACGACTCAAGCATGGTGTTGACTAAACTTAGGTCACATTAGGCAAGAGGTCGGGAATTTTCCGGTTTTTTTGGAAAATTCCTACGGGGGACCGGGGAAAGTCCGTCAGGAAATCCTGTCAGCAGACTGATTGAGCGTACTCAAATCATTTGCTGGTTGTTAATTGGCTGCCGGGCGATGTTTTTTGAGGTCTGCTATATAAGTCACCAAGCCGCACAACAGCACCAATAATCCGATCAGGATTAATTCCATGGGCAAGATGATGCAGAGGAGAATACCCACCGCGGCGAGTCCGTAACCGATCTCTCGTGGTGAGCAGTTCGTCCAGCGTCCCGAGAGAATGCCGCGAACAAACCCGATAGAGATACCAATCCAGAGCAAAATCCACAGAAGTCGTCTTCCACCCGAGAGTGAGTCTTCTGGTTTAATATTGAGTGCCAAGCGAGGTTCGCCACCCACCTTCGAGAAAGTGATCGGCTTGCCGAACGTGGGGACATCAAACTTCAGCGACATTCCCGTTGATTGAGAGGTGCCGAGAAGTTCTGTTTGTTGACTGCTCACTCCAACATCCATTCTACCAATAAGGCCAAATTTCTCCTGTTGGGATCCAGCATTCGAACCATTCAGATTCTCTAATAAAGAATTTCTCCCCCCATAAAACATCCCGCCACCTCCAAATCCTCCACTATTAGGAGCGGCTTGGACTTCGTTTTGGATTCTGGATTCGACGATGGACAAAGTGATTTCATTATTTCGTTTAAGCTCTTCTAGGGAAGGCGGTACTCCAAACGGATCGTTGAGTACGTCGATGAAATTCTGTTCGCGTTGGTTCTGCAATTGATTAGTAAACACGTCGCTCATTCGGCTTCGAGTCGAGCTAGATTGCTGATCACCCGATTGTCGACCAAACGAGCCCGATTGGTCTTTGTTCGAGAGCCGTTTTTTGAGCTGCTGTTGAGGTGCGGCTTGTTGTTTCTCTTTTGCGTTTGGTTTTGCCGCCGGTTTTGGGGACGACTTCTGCAAATCGAAGAAGAGTTCTACACTGTCGTCAGGCTGCCCATTTCCATTATGGTCGATGAATGTATTATTGCCGATCAATGCCCCATTGGACGAACGCAGCACGCCTCCCTGTGATTGGGCATCGAGGGTGTCAAAGTTATCGAGGAGATAGTTGTAGGTGTCTTGTTGAATGGCTTGTTGCTGTGTTTCCAGATTTCGTTGCAAACGTCGCGTGTTCTCCTGGAGCACTCGCTGCTCTTCTTCCAGCTTTCCAGATATGCCCAACGACTTGCCTTTAGAGAAACTGAGATATTTCTCTTCACCACGCTTTTGAGACTCGATGCGACGATTTAATTGCTCGACATTGTAGAGGAGTTTTTGCTGCAACCCGGCTTCTTCGCCTTCTCCTGCGGAGGAGAGCATTAGATTAATCTCTTTGAGTTGGGTGACCTGTAAATCGACGAGGGCTTCTGTCGATTCTTGTGGACTGAGATTGGTCCGACCTAAATCATCGACAAGTTTCGCGTCGAGTGATTCTGGCAACCAAACGGTCCAAGCGGTTCGAGTGACGGGGATGCCAAACTGGGCACTCTCGCGAGTTGTTACGACGGAAGGAGCGGGAAGATCGATTTCATCTCCCCACGATTGTAGTCCGCGGACCAGATCACCTTCCGAAAGTCGTCCGGCGAGAATGATTTCCACAAAGAACGACAGATCAGATTCACTCGTTTTGGGGAGCGGCAACAAAGTGACCGAGACTTCTCCCAGTTTTGTCACGACGGGACGGACGGGCTGTTCTTGAACCAATGTTGCCAACAGCCGGGCATCATCGGGCAGATGAAGTGCGAGAAATTGGCGGTTGGAATTTCTCACCAGATAAGAGGCTTTCGTCCGCCAACTTCCATCCTGTTCAAGAACGGTGGTGAGTTCGGCGAAGTTGATAATCGCGGCAGCGCCTCGTTTTTGTTCAAACGAACGAATCTTCCAGGAAGGAGGCGTACTCTCAGCCCGTACGCGAAATAATTCGGTCGCTTTTTCGACGAGTGTATTTTCGGGATTGATGGGAAGCTCGGACGTTTGAATGCGTTCGATGGCCGAATCTTCTTGAGCCGTGAGCTGGAACTGCGACTGATTGACCAAGGCCGCAAAATGACGTTGTCGATCCAGCAGGCTGAACTCTTCTTCCTCCTCGCCGTGAGGGAATTGCTCCACCGTTAACTGCGGAACCGTCAAGACGCCGTCGGCGGGAAGTGGCAATGTGGCAATGGGACTGACAAAATAGCCCTTTGCTTGCGGCTGCGTCAGGAATAATTTCCAGCGAACGCGACCATCATCGGTTAATTCGGACGTGTAACTTTGCAGCAGAGGAGCGTCGCTGAAATCGAGTTTGCCTGCCAACGACTCGGGAGTCGTGAAGACGAATCGATCACTGGTGGCCTGAGAGACATCCCATTTAATGGCCAACTGATAGATGACGGCAGAATCTGTCACGTTCACAATGGCGACGGTGTCTGCTTTCAGTTGCGGCTTGGTTCTCTCAATGAGAAGTGCCAGGTAGCGGTCTAATATCTGGGTGGCTTCGAAGGCAAAATCGGGGATTCTGTTTTGCAGAGTTAATAACTCGGCAGGTAACTCGCGGGGATTGATGGCATTCCAGCCGTCAATTTCGTCAATGGAAAGCTGGTCGCTGCCGGTTTCCCAGATCGCCATTTGAGTTTTGTCTTGGCTCATTTCCAGCAACGTCGGCAGAATGACTTCGGCCAGTTCGTCCATCGGCTCTTTCCGCAGATATCCTTTCAAGGCAATTTCCAGTTTGCCAGAGAGCACACGCGGAAACTCGACAATCAGTAAACGGTCATCGTCGGCAGAAAACGTTTGATACCAATCCTGGAGTTCGGTCGCCTGGACATCGAGGACGACATAGTTTTCAGGCAACAGAACGGAAACTCGCGACCGGGGCGTGGCGGCCAAATCGATATGATATTTCGTGGCAACTTCAACCCGTGCAGATTTCACAACGAGGCCGTGACGAGTTTCTGCCGTTGCTGCCGGGTCTTTACGGATGATTGTTAACGGTAACTGGTAATCGTTGCGAGCATAGCGATAAGCGTATTGAACATTTTCTTTCAGGATCGGTTTGCGATTTGTCGCCGGGAATTGTGAAGATTCGAGTTGAGAGAGAAAATTGAATGTGCCGGGTCGGATTCGCAATTGTTCTTCGGCCAGTAAACCGATCAAACCTTTCTCGCCGGTCACTTGGAGCGGGATCAAATGTGGATAGTTCAATTCCAGCGGGTCATCCCCAAACTCGACCGCTTGAAACATGGTGAAATGAATTTTTGTTTCCGTCTCGACTTTGCGTCTCAAAAAGATTCTCAGCAGACGCTTGCCCTCTTCTTCGGCAAGTTCCCAGCCACCCACATCGAGACCGGTGATCGATTGCAATTCCCAGCCTTCGGGAAGCTGGAACAAAGTTTCTTCGATGCTGCCTTGAGGGATTGAGTACGCGGCTGATTGAATGAGGCTGAGCCCGGCATCCGTCGCATTGAGAGCCGACGTTGTGTCCACATGGACGATTCGGTCGAAGCCGGCTTCTTCTCGCGAAGGTGACCACGAGACTGTGATCGTGTCACTCGACGCCAAAGGCAACAGAATCGAATCCTGATCGTTTTCGCGGACTCTGCGGTAAGACGTGGTGGCACCGTTCACCTGCACCAATAAATTGTCGGCTGGTAGTTTGACCGTCAAACGGCCAATCGTGCCTTGCGTAAGTGGGACGGTGAATCGGCCTCCGGCTCCCGTTTGTTGATACGGAAGTCGAAACGCCAGATCGAGAAGATGTTGACCCTTGGTGGGCAATTCCACGCGATATCCAGAGCCTGCTTTTGTCTGAAAGGGAAGTAACGCGACCGGTTCTCTATTCAAAGTGGCCGTCTCCAACGCGACTCGATCCAGCGGGATGACCGCAGATTCTGCTTGTTCTGAGAACGATTGGAGTACGAATCGAGCGGTGACTTTGATCGTGGCGGCTTCTCCTTCGCCGTCAACTTCCGCTAAAAACGCCACCGATGAGACAGACGCTTCGGCGGGGAGATCGAGTCCGATGGGATTCTCGGGATGTGCGTGATTCCACAATTCCAGGTACTGTTTGCGATTCAAGAAAATCTTCTCGGCAGCAAGAGGGTCTTCGCCCGGTTTGTAAGGAACGATGACCGACCAATCTGTGGGACGCACGACGGGAGGAACTTTGGCGGGCATCACGTTTGCTTGGATCGGCGGTTGTGGTGCCTGATTCGGTGGTGCCGCTTCAACGCAATTCGTGATCGAGAAAGCGAGAAGTAACAATAATGTCGTCGTGACAGTTTTTGGTAGACAGCAACTCATCAATCGACAGCACATTGGCAAGCAACAGCACGTCCAGCAACAGCCGACAATCCAGATGGTTGAGGCGAGCAGGCTACCAACCACAATCCCGTCCAGAATGAACAACCCGTACGCGGGCCAGAAGGGCATGAGTGCCAGCGGGATTGTCAGCGTTAACACATGCAGCATCAGTCGTCGCCCTAGCGGACGCCTTCGCAGGACGTAAAAGATAATCAGCGTGAGCGAGATCACTAGGGCAGTCAGTCCACTGGCCGATTGACGCCGCAAATACCTGATTCTTAGAGGTGACTCTGCGAAATCGGTTTGAGTTCCGTGGTAAGAAAAGTCTGAGACCCGATGATCGTCGGGAATTTGTAAGGCGACATCGACAGAGAGACGCGCTCCGGTCGCTTTAGTGTCATCCGAGTCACTTACAATACCATCAGGGATCTGAATTGCTTCCGTCTGCGCCGTCTCGGCTTTTGCTTCTACCGGTGCGGCAAGTTGCGGCATTGCCTGTCGGGTCATGTGGGGAGGAGCGGGACGGGTGCGTCGTACTTCATCGGCCAGCATCAACTTAGGTTCTCGGGTTGCCTCCTCGGCGACCGATTCCGCAGCTTCCATGTCGCTCATCGGTTCTTCATTGATGCCAAATTCCACGTTCGTGCCTGCGCTGAAAGCCGCTCCCCCATAACCAGAGCCTTCGCCACCATATTCTGCTCCGGCAGCCACCTCATATTCATCGTCGTCAGTGGCAATTCCCAACAAAATCTTAGTCTCCGGTTGAGCATTTGTAAGTACGAAAACAGCAAGGAAGCTAACACCAATTAACAGAAAAAATCCTAAAACAAGTAACGTCGATCCCAGACTTCGAGAACCCGTTCTGAGAACAAACCAGATCACGCCGAACATTCCAACCGCGGTGACTAATACTCCCAAAACGCGGAAAAAATTAACGCGGGCAAATGAGCCCATCATGCGCGTTAACAAACTGTCTGGCTCGAACCGATGCTCGGATTGAAAAATCCCCGTCGAGTCCACAAACTCCAAACTCTCGGGAGAATAGACCCACCAATTAGAGGTGAGCACTTCCACCGCTTGCGCCTTGCCGTCTACTTCGATAGACAACCCGGGAGGCGATTGCTTGAGAACGCCTGAGCGTTCGAGGGCTTCTGATTGAGACTGGTAGACCATTTTCAGAACGCGGCTTGATCCCGCTTCTGCAGAGTTGATGAGTGGAATCAGATGATGATCGTTCATGCCGCGGACTTCGATCGGTTCTCCGTCGAGTGTTGCCGACCAGAGATTTGAGTTCTCGGGGAGTTTGACAAGGAGATTTTGGACACCGGCGGCGGAGAAATTGATCACTGCTTCATGCTGCCAAGTTCCCGACTCACTGAGAATCGACGTGATTGACATTTCCTCGGCAATCGCCAAAGGGACGACCGTGCGATCAAATCGAACGGACGATAACTCGATGGAGTAATCGGGAGTGACGTATTGGTAGGCGGCAACGATTCGTTCTTGTGGCTGATAGGCAATATTCGAGACGGGAATGTCTCCCGGATCGAGTTCTCGCAAGGGAGTGGCGGTTAAGCTGGAGGGTTTTACGGTCAAGTTTTGTTCTGGCCCCGCTTCAACGGCGACATAGCCGTACTGACGTTCCGCGTCATTCAATAACAACCGCGGCGCGAAGACCGAACTTTCTTCTTCGTCAATTGTTTCGGTGGTTTGCACGTAAACGGAAATGGTGCCGTAGAGCCTGCGGTCGAATGTCAGCTTCCAAGTGATTTCTCCCGCGTTGGGTGCCGAAGGAACCTGCTCGACGATGCGCTGCGGTCCACCGAACGTCACAAAACGTACGTTTTTGCCTGCCGACTCGGGAAGTTGAAAGGAGAGTTCGCGAACTCCTGAGCCTTCCACGGTCACATCGGCTTGCAAGTAGGAGCGAAGAGCGCGCGGATCTTTGCGAATGAGTGAGAGCATTCTTGCCGAAAGATGCGTGGGGCGTCGTCGAACGCTGAAGATACCGGTGAATTCGGTGTCCTGATATTCAAACGCCAAGCGTTTTTCATTGTCATCCAACAAGACGCGATTCAAACTAAAGAGTTCCACGGGGCGAACTTCATAATCGGAATGAGACGCGAGAAAATAACGCCCATCGAACAGGTTGACTTGAGGTAACGTCAACTGCGGCAATTCAATTTCGGTGGCTTCTTCATCTGGGTCGATGGTGGGAGGCCACGCATCGAGATCTTGAACGGCAATCAATCCCGCTTTCAGTTCTTGGCCGGGCATTAACGGTTGCGCAAGTTTCACGCGAAGTTGTCTGGTTCCGGCGGCTTCCGATTGATCTTCCCATTCTTGCGGTTGACCATTCAGGGTTAATGCCGTCGGTAGCCATTCTGCGGGAAGCTCAATTTGCAGTTCAAACAAAGGAGCGTATCGGCAGGCCAAAGTGATGTCGGCTTGATACTGAATCGATTCGTATTGGAGTTCCAAGAGGTTTTGAATATTGGCGATGAGTTCGCGGTCTCGTGTTCTCATCAAGAGTTCGAGCGTGAAGTCTTGACGATAGAACTCGAAGACTTGCGGGCTGACACGATCAGGAATTTCTGCCACAAACTTAGGCATCTGTTCGCGCGCAAACAGTTTGGCGCGTCGTAAGCCGTCTTGTGCTACAAATTGCAAACGGACGGCTGCCGGGTGAGTGATAATGACATGGCCGACATGAGAATCGACGTTTTTGATATTTAATTGAGGGACGGGCCATTCTTCATCGGGTGGCATTGAAAGAACGCCACGTAATTCAATCGTCTGCGACCCTGTCATCGGTTGACGATAATTGAGTGTCAGTAAGATTTGATCTTCGTCGTCCGGGTCTTCGTTCATCTCCCAGGAATCGAGACCTCCCGAAATGACGTCGGCAATTTCCAATTCCATGGGGACACTCAAGAAAATCTGATTGAGCGATTGTCCATAGAGTTGGAGCCGAGTAAGAGACCGCCAGCGAATCTCTCCCGGAACGGTGTCGACACCGATCAGGGAATTTGCGAAGACCAGCGAGTCGGTGGTCGCTTCTTTCTTGCGGTCGGTGATTTGCAGCATCAGCTTGTTCGCATTGCCAACCGGGAAGGAGTAGACGGCTTTTTCTTCAACGGCAGTGGGGCGTTCGAGAGATCGACCGGAAAGTATCAAATGTTTCCCGGCGGGAATTGAAATCGACATTGTGGCTGCCGGGCCTGACGGCAGATTGAAGGACGCGAGTTGATCGCTTCCCATGGCCGCCAGTCGAGAGACCAATTGCAACGTGAGTTGGAATTTTCCGGTTTGATTATGGAAGAATCGAAGTTGTCCCTGATGATCTCGCCCGAGATTTGCAGGCTCATCTCCGAGTATCGCTGCTTCGATGGCTATGTTGTTGAAAAATAACGGAATGGATTGCCAACCATTCGTGAATTGACGGAGATCGAGACGGGCCGTCACCAAGAGTGAGTGATCCTCAACCGTAGCCTCGTATTCAATTCCTGTGAGCACCAGATCAGCAGATTCTTTAGGCCTCACGGCTTGATTATCTTTTGCCAGAGTCCACAAAGCGTCGAATTCTGCGTTGTTCAGCAGGACACCCTGTTTATCGCGATGCAATACCGATTGGAACTGGTCAATCGGGACATAAACACGCTCGGGATTCTCGGGGATTTTTTGCGCATTGGCCGAAGCAGAGCACAACGTCGTGACGAGCAATAGGCCAAACATCCGCCAGATCGCTCGTGGTTGTCGTATGAAATATGCTGTTGTCTGTTGAGGCATTTTCTTGATTCCACGTTTCGTGAAACAGTCATCCTTGTCCGACAGACTCTGTCGAACAACCGCATCAGGCTGGTCGTACATTAGGAGTCCTTTCCTGTGTCGTCGGTCGAATCACTCGGCGTCTCCGAAGTTTCCGGTGGGGACTTAATTTCGGCGGAACCTTCCTCGGTGATCGAGGATTTTTGCAGGCCGGGAAGCTTCGCTCTCCAATCTGTACCAAAGCAAGTTTGTATGCCCCACAAGACTCCCACGGCGAAAATGCCATAGCGAGCCGCGGCCAGAATGTGTGCGATCATGTCATCATCTTTGACGGCATAGATGGACGTCAAGAAGACGAGAAGCAAAACCACACCGAGTCGGTTTTCCCAACTTGTGTTTTTCAACAACCACCCAATCACCAACAAAGTTGCCGAGAGGACCCAGACCATGTAGTGCATTTCCCACCACGAGACTCGCGTGGAAGTGATGTTCCCCATTGTTTGGAAAGAGTAGCCGATTCCTTCGGCGGGGAATTCGATAGCTCCCGTGGGGACTTCTCGAATCCAGTCGTTCAGTTCGTCGGTCGTAATTTCGGGAGAGGTTGGGAATCCAAAGAGACCAGCCGAAATTCGTGTTTGTTGATCATCATTGAACTGGGACGGCGTGCCGACCAGATGGAATTTATCCGGCACCCAAATTGCCAAGCGACACTGTTGGACGGCTGCCGTTCCTCCCTGACTGCCAATCTGAGGGAATCCGAGTTGTAAAGTTCCCAGCGGACCTTTGAATTGTGGAGGGTTAATCGGCCATAAAAACTGAATCGTCAGAGTCAGTTCTTTTTCGGTGACGTTGGATCTCGATATGTTGACGTAATACGCATCATACTCATCGGTACTTTCTTCGTCTTCGGCTTGTTCGAGATCCACCCGTTTGCCATCCACTAAGACACTCAACGGGTCGGCGTTGACGGGAAGTTGTACGAGCAATCGTTGTCGCTCACTGGTGTTGATTAAATAGCGAGCACGATAGGTGGCTTGTGGATCATATCCGACAGCAATTTCGACCAACGCTCGCGAAATGACTGTCTCCACCACGGATTCAATTTCATATTTCCGAGATCGGACGCTTAATGTGACGGGCTGCGTGAAATAACGATACGCCTGATCGCTGGCTCGTGCATCCATGGATAATTCGCGACGATCAATGGCTTCACTTCGCTCCGCGTCAATATCAGACGACACGGACAAGGCACGATCTCGTGCGATACCGATTTCACCGACAGTTCTCACTAAAGCGATTTCGGTTCCGTCTTCGACATCCGTTAAAGCGGGCATCGCCTTCGGTAACGAGATTTCGATTTCAGAAAGTTGTTCGTCACCTTCCCGTGTCAGCGGAAGTTCGTACACAACATTGAAGATTTGTTCGCCCATGGCGTCTTGTGTCAGCTCGATGGTCCAGATGACCCAACCATCCACCGACTCTTCCGCGGCGGTTTGACTTTGGATCGATTGCCCGCCGCCGGAAGGAACATCAATGGTCACGAATTCTTTGACTGCTTCGGGAACGGCAATTTGGAAGAATCGAACCGGAGCATGTTCGACCTGATAGCGAATGGATGACAGGATCGCTGCTTGATCTTCATTCACTTCCAGATAAGTCTCCACGCGAGCGGAAAGACGAGTCGGTTTGCGAACGGTCCGAACAGTGACCGACAAAGGGCGAGATTGGTAAGACCAACTTGCAATCAATCGAGTCGATCCGTTCCCCTGGTTGCCAACATTAACGGGGACATCGACGGGGACGACGCCGTTTGTCTCTTCTTCGACGGTGTCAATTTCCAACGAAGCCGGTGCATAGATCGAGATGATTCCCGTTTCCTGAAAGACGTTTTGTGGTTCTGGGACGGGGAGGGACAATTTTGCTTCAGTCGCATCTTCGAGATCAATTCGACCTTTCAGAATCACCTGAACATGGCCCAGGCATTTTTCGTTAAAAGAGACGGTCATCACACCCGTAGCATCATCGATGGTGTATTCCCGCATATTTTCTGTGGTGACCGATTCGATAGTGAGATCGGTGGGAAGTTTGATTTTCAGATCGAACACGCCTGCTCGATCAATCTGATAAGACAGACGCGAATGGACGACCAGCGAGCTTTTCTGGAAAACATGATGGGTCTGATTTTGAACTTGCACCCTGGGTTGAACAGGTTGGACGCCACCAATCAAAGTGAAAACGGGGCTGTAAAACTTGTAATGAACTTGAGCCCGATTACGCACAGCTTGAGGAACCGACGGTCCATCCACGCGGATCAGTCCTTCTTGTTGCTCGACGATTAATCGTGTGCCGTCCGAATGTGCGATGGACAGTGTGCCGCTTTCACGGATCGCACCGCGTACCTGAATTCCGCTAACGAGGCCATCATCATCCGTTCCGGCCAGTGCAAAATTCTCTTCCGGAAGAGGTTGCTCAGTGTGGACCTCGAGGGCAAACTTCTTCGTGATGGCCTGTAAAAGTTTGATTGTGATGATCTTGGCATCGTCCGTTTCCTGGACGGTTTGACGTTGTACATTCACCGTGGGAGAAGAGACGCCCAGGATCCGATGAGTTTTGGGGACGAGAATCTGCAGTTCGGAAAGTTCTCCTCGCAGCACATCGACATCGAGAAGAGCTTCCGTATGCACCAATCCGTCAGCAAGAGTGACGACGGTCTGATTCTGAACGCTGGTCAATAGTTCCATTTGAGGCTTTGTGCTGGCTTTCGGAGTCCAGGAGATCTCCATCCGGTTGGTGGCACCCAAGTTGACTTTCACCTGTGAGACTTCGCCTTCCACTTCAACAGGAGTCACAATTGATTCCGGCTTGATGCTGATGGTTTGCTCGGCGGTGGGAACAGTAATCTCGGCAGTTGTGATTCCTGACAGAGGTGTTTCCAGAGTGATCGTTCGTTGATCGGGTGAAGATTGAATTTGGACTAAGAGTTCCAGTGAAAGTTGATACGTTCCTTTGCCGGGAAGTTGAACCAGGTAGGCACCATCTCCGGCCCCTCGAAAGAACGCCTCTTCATTGTCGAGAGTCGCCTTGCCGACGGAGGCTCCCTTGAAGGGAAGTTTAATGGCCGACCAACTCTCGCTGTTCGATTTGAGCGATAGCTCAACTTGAATTCGTGCGACTTCTTTTTCGACGGTGACTCGGTAATGGGATTTCGTGAGGACCGCTTGCGGGCTTTCTGGCCGATGATTTTCCAGCAACTTCATCAGCTTTTGGAGGTCGGCATAGGGCAGGATTGCTGCAGCCCCTTTTTGACCAAAAACTTCCTCTAATTTCTCATAGGGGATGAAAATGGACGGAGAACTCTCCTTTTTGGCCTCTGATGGCCCCGCTTCGGTCGTTGGTTCGTCTTGCGCCATGAGTCGAGAGGCCGCGAATGGTAGTCCCGATAAAATACACACGCTAACGATCGAATAGACCGTAACTTTAATAATAGACATGCTTTATGAGTCCTGTCCTTCAGTGTGCGGCAGAGTCTTCAAACCGTGTTCATGATGTAATGACGCAGTTTGAGCGGCAGAAGTTGCCGAAAAGTATGATAATTCATAGATCCCTGAAATGTCAAAACAGGAAAAGATCACATTTAAAGTAGAATAAGTCGTTTGAGATAGTCATGGCTGTTCAGCAAACACCCTGAATTACCTGGTCTTCCTAAAGCGACTCTGAGAGAAATGCCAATCTCGGCTTCTCAATTCAGCCGATGAAGATTTCACAGCACCCTCGCGCAGAGAATACGTTCATGAACTCGTCACATCAAACAGACGCACTTGACTCTTCTGTGGAGCAGGAACAGAGCGACGAAGAACCGCGCAAATCGTTCGGTTGGGGATGGTTGATCCTGGCGATGGGAATGTACGCGCTCGTCATTCTCTCACCCAAACTTGCACAGCAGGAAATCTTGCTAGCCGATTATCAGTCATTGCAGCAACAAATGTTGGCAGATAAGACGAGGCTCAATCGGCTTCATCAAGTCAAGCAATCCATTCGCAGCGAACCAGAACTGGTGCGTCAAATATTGAACGGGCAAAAGTCTGTTCTCAGAGGGGATCGAGAAATTCTCCCCGATGCAATCACCCCAGCCGATCAGCTTGGTCAACAACCGTACGCAAACGCGGGTCTTCCGAGGCGACATCCCCATTGGTACGCACCGATTGTCATCTTCATTGGTGAGAACGAGACTGTGCGAGGGTTGGTTTTATGCGGTGTGATTGTCCTGATACTGATCACGTTTGTCTCCGTACCTCCTGCAGCATCGCAAGCCGAAGAAACAGAAAGTGATATCGAGGAGTCAGAAACTCACCCACGAACTCCTAATTTTCTCTCTCAGTTGAAACAGCGCTACGGAGAACAGCCATTGGAAGATGAGATCAACGTGGACCTCGAACTGCAATTGCTAGAACTGGCGAGTGAAGAGGATGAGTGGGAGACGGATGCATTACCAGTTGACGAAAATGAGGAAGAAGAATCCTCACTCAACCAAGTATGAGATCACCCATTGCGATTCTCAATTCTCTTTGCTTGTCTCGAGATAGGGAATCACTTCTGAAAAACTGTTGATCGTCCCGTCGTTTTTGGTCAGTGTGTTTTGAACCGTTGATTGAGACCGGTCAATCTGTAGTGCCGACAATCCAGCTTGTCGAGCAGAGAGCACGTCGTTCTCTTCATGATCTCCGATCATCAGCATCTGAGCGGGTCTGACGTTCAGTCGGTTCGCCAGCTCATTGTAAAAATTCAAAGAGGGCTTGCGGTATCCCAGCTCTGCAGATGCGAATGCGACATCAATCGGTGTGAGTTCCCGATGACCGGCACAAACATCATGCAGTCGGTGGTCAAAATTGGAGCCGATGGCTAGAGAATATCCGGCGAGTTTTAATTGCTGGAGGAGAGGAGCCACGTCGGCAAAGACTTGCCAAGCTTCTGGTTTCGAAAAATGAGAGTGAACTTCTGCGAAACAAGCTTCCATCTCGATCACATCGTCGAGAACATGTTCGACAATTTGTTTCCATCGAGCCAACTCGATCTGTTCATTGGAGAGATGTTTTTCACCCTCCGAGTTGGAAAACGATTGTTCGAACTGCTTGCCAAACCGTTCTCGAACCTCTTGAACAGTATATTGGCTTCCGAATGTGTTTCCGATTTGCCAATAGGCTTCAGCGACTGAGGGAACTGGTTCGATGAGTGTGCCGACGGCATCAAAAACGATCCACAAGGGTTGAGTCATATTTCTCTGAATTCCGGGAGATGATTGAGTCGAGGTGATCTTCACTTATTATTACGACCAATCGAGAAATGACGAGCTTCTATTCTGCGCATAAAAAAAGAGCGGCACAAATGCCGCTCAACTCTGTTTTCATATTTTGTCGACTGATTCAGTCTGTGGAGGCGTCGGGGTTTGCCGCCTCTTTTTGCGCAGATTCTTTTTGAATCAGGTCATAAATTTCTTCCCGATGCACGGAGACTTCGGGAGGGGCTTTAATTCCGAGGCGAACTTTATCACCTCGAATGTCAACAATTGTCACGACGATGTGGTCACCAATGATGATGCTCTCGTCGCGCTGTCTAGAAAGTACAAGCATGAACGAACTCCTGTTTCGCTTTCCGCAGACGGGTCGTCAGCCTCGATGCCGGGACCATATCCCTGTCTCACGGATTGTTTTTGATGAAGGTAAGTAATGACTGCTTGGCAGCATTGACTGCCTGCAAATGAATTCGGACTCGACTAGATCGCATGAGAGATACTCATGGTTTCTAAATCCCAGAAGTCCAGCAAACATTTGCCGTTGAAGTTACTCAATCTTTTTTCGGATGAATTATTCATCAATGAAAATGGATAAGACACTATTCTTAAACAGATCAGACCGGCTCAATTCAGAACTGGTCGTTTCTGAAAATCCCTGAATAGCGACCAGCAAATGCTGGCTGAGCTTCTTCAGTTGGTAGGAGGTCGGGTATTCGATCAACGATAAAAAGCGGAGAGACTTTTTTAAGATCAAGTACGAGATGTTCTACCGTGATTGATTCATCGGCGTGAGAAGACGAAATCTCGTATGGCAAACGGGGAGATCCAGGAATTATTGGTGACCTATGCGACACCTTGTCGATTATGACGACTTTGCGGATAGCCGTCCTTAGTCACTTTCTTGTTCAACGGTCTCGGCGACAAATTGAAAATCGGGATCCATTCGTAATTGATCGAAGTCGGTTTCCTCCGAAATCAGTTCTCGCAACTGAGGCTCCATCCGTAAAGAACGTCCCAGACATTCAATCGCTTTCGGTTTATCACCGACAAGTGAGAAATAGCAGGCCAAATTGTAGATGATAATTGGCTCTTCGGGATGATGTTGCTTGGCATTTTCGAGTGACTCAATCGCGCGCATCAGTCGGTCAATCCGTTTGTAGCACCAAGCCAAACCCAGGTGAGCTTGTAAGTTTCCGGGTTGAAGTAGGCTCGCCTTTTCAAAAAATGGGATGGCCTCATCAAATTGATCGAGATCACGATGAGCTTCTGCGGTCAGCAACCAAGTATCAAACTCACAAAATTCGGGAGATTGGATTTTCCGGAGTTCACGCAGAGCGCATTCCGGCATCCTTAGAATCAGATAGCCACGCGCAGCATCAAGTCGACGATTGCGGTATTTCTGTTTTTCAATAGACATAAATAAAGTCACCAAGCCAGGGGATTCAAGTGGTTTGGCACAACACAAAAGTCTGAACGATTATGTAACAGATCAAACGCTAACAGCCTTTTGAGGCAGCGTCCAGACGGGGATTTCACTGAATGTGGGGATGAGTGTGAAATCGAGGCCAAAATGATCTGACTCTGCTCGATTCAAGGCTCGTCTATATGATGTAGATCAATACGATACAAACAGTTAGGTATAGTTCTGGTGTCGATGTGTTGTTTATTCATAACATGTTTATATAAAATGACTTTTAGATATAATCGTCACTTCATCTAACGAACAGGTAGCTGGATTCATCTAACGAACAGGTAGCTGGATTCGCAAGAATTCAGACGAAATGCGGGGACAGCGTGGTCCTTCTGAATTCTTGCGAATCCAGTTACGGGGAAGGTACAAACAACCGATCTCACTCGACCTGCTGGAACGGAGCAACAACAAGATCAAGACATTGAAGCGAACTGCTTATGGAGATCGAAACGAAAGAGAATTCGAACCGAAACTTCTATCGCTCCGTCACATTGCATACACGTTCGTCGGAGGAACTGTTTTTCGGGCGATGACATATCCGTTAGTGCATCTACCTCAATTAACGCCCACCAATCGATAAAGCCCTGCAAAACTTTCATTCGCAGGGCTTTATCTGTGTCTCACCGCAAACTTCTTAAAAACGAACGTCTTATTGTCCCAGATAGATAATGCGAGAACCTTGTTGATTCCGAATCGTCAGGACAAGGCCATCAGCATTTTGGAGTTCTTTTAGGACATTCTTGAGAGTCGCCACTGAATCGATCTCTTTGCGTCCCACTTTGAGGATGACATCGCCTGCTTTCAGGCCGGCTGACGCAGCGATACTTCCATTTTCAACAGAGTCGATCAAAACTCCGGCATTGGGACTCAAACCCAACTGATCGGCGATCTCTGGTTTCAACACGCCCACACTGAGTCCCAGGTCGGAGAGTTCGGTTGACGCGCTGTCTTGGAAGTCCGCCACGGTGAGATCATTGGGGAGTTCTTCAATCGACACGGTGAGCAGTTTGGTTTGACCATCACGAATGATTTTCATCTGCTGACTCGAACCAATCGATGATCGCTCGACCACTCTTTGCAGATCACTGGGTTGAGAAACTTTTTGCTGGGCGAACTCAAGAATGACATCGCCGACTTTCAAGCCCGCTTTCATGGCAGGTCCATCGGACTTGAGTTCAGTCACCAAAGCGCCGGCGACTTTTTCGATTCCCAACTGATTGGCAATCGCGGCATTGACCTCTCGGATAAGGACACCCAGATAGGCACGTTTGACTTCACCATGCTCTTGCAATTGTTCCACGACCCACTTCGCAAGATTGACGGGAATCGCAAATCCAATCCCTTGATATCCGCCGCTCGTCGATGATATTGCGGTATTAATACCGATCACTTCTCCCGCCAGATTGACAAGCGGTCCTCCACTATTTCCGGGATTGATGGCAGCATCTGTTTGTAGATATTCTTCCCGATCATTGATGCCGATGACTCGCGACTTTCCACTGATAATTCCCGCAGTCACCGATTTCTGTAACCGGAACGGAGCCCCCACTGCGATGACCCAATCGCCGATGCTCATGGAATTGGAATCTCCTAATCGGGCGAAAGGCAGAATGCCAGCGTTTTCGATCTTCACAATGGCTAAATCGGTTTTGGGGTCAGCGGTCACTTCGGTGGCTTCAAATTCACGACCATCGTGCAATTTGACGACGACCTTCTCTCTATTCTGCACGACGTGATTGTTGGTGAGAATAATCCCGGAGGGATCAATGATGACACCGGAGCCCATGCCTTGTTGTCGTTGCTGAGGCGCTTGGTGTTGGCTGTCTGGCATGTTTTCAAAGAATCGTTTGGAGGACGGGTCTTTGCGTAATGCATCGGGAATTTGCTGTTGTCGAGTGCTGGCTGTGGGTTGTTCGACTTCTGTTTGAATGGTGACAACCGCGGGAAGTACACGACTCGATGCGGTTCGAAAGGCGTTCGACAGACCGTTTGCCTGCGTCAGATTTTGTAATTCAACTTCATTCAGTGGGGCAGGGCCACTGTCTATTATTTTGTTTTCCGCGTTTGCCAAGCCATTCCAGACTCCGGCAGTGATAAGGGTGAGGCTGAGGGCGAACAGTGCCCCGAACGCCCACTTAGTTTGGTATTTCATAATGTTTGCTCCTGGTTGAAAGAGAGGAAACCTGGCGTGTGAATTAAGAGTTTGCGTCGACATCTCTTCGACTACTTACGGTTTGTGTGTCGCGAGTGTTGGAACCGTGGTCGAAAAAAAATGTGAAGACATCGATACCGGCTCTGTCGCAAATCCAAAGAGTCGTACCCGAGAAATTTTCTCAAATGAATTTTCTCGTTTTGGAATCGCTCTTTTCCAGGCGGGGAGCGTGACTGAAATTCAGTGAGCAAAAGAGTTTTCAAAGATGCGCACACTCAATCCCACAAGTCGGTTCAATGTCGGTGATTGTGTTGCCGACCGTAACGGCCCGTTGAAAACCTTCATTCTGCTGCGAATGATTTTCTGAAGCTGTCACACACCACTGAGCCAAAGTCCCACCGCGATCAGCATCAGTAACAAGGCAAATGAATCGCGCCTACTCCAGCGGTCGCTTCGCGCATGTTTTCTCAAGAACCCCAACATCGCTCCGGTCGGGCAGCCGTATCGGCAATACGCCATCGGGACAAAGCAAGAGACGACCAAGCCAACGAGGGCAATCAGAATCGTCGCCACGCCCGCCACTCGAAACAGATACGCATCAAAAGGTTCAATGGCCGCGAGATTCAATGGCCAGGCAAGTTGGGATGAAATGACCACGAGAAGCAGCAGGGCAGCGGGGAGAAATGAGAGAGTTTGGCTGAGTTTTCGAGGAAGTGTTCGCGGTGAAAAGAAACGCCCCTTCACCAATTGCTGGACGGCTCCATGTGGGCAGAGTTGGTGGCAGTAAACCTGTTTGCGTGTTGTTAAAGGAATCATCAACGCCGCGACCGAGAGGGTCGAAAGACCGAAAGCCGACTTCCAGGGGAGGCCATGCTGTGCGGCTCCCGCCAAAAATGCTTGCGAGACCATGTCGCCATTCAAAAATCCCAGGTAAACAATCAGGCAAATCTGATAGCCAATTCGGATCGGTTTGATCCCTCGCAGCTTTGTGAATGCCAGCGTTAATCCCACGGCAAGAATCAGTAACGTGCCATAATCCCTGGGAGCGGGTGACCAGAATTGCGCACTTGTCGAAGTCGAAATATCGGGTTGATCTTTTGCATCGACGATGGCTTGTGCTGTGGCGACCAGTGAATCGGCAACTCCCAAGCTGGTCATTGTGGCTCCCGAGACTCCTTCCACCTGTTCTGCAATCAGGTCCAGGTCGCTGAGTTCTTCCGGCGTTTTTCCGTTCAGCGAATTTCGGAAATACTCATCTTCTCTCACATATCCCACATACGGATCGTTGTCATAACTGTCTCTCAACTGAAAGCCGAAAAGGTGGTCTTCGGCATCAAAAGCGAGCAAAACGTCTGTCGGTCCTTGATAGCCTGTGATGTAATCGGCGTGGGGAGAAGAGCGGACAACGTACCCCATCAACTCTTTTTGAGAGTTGAGAACTTCAATTTTGGGATCAGAGAATGAGAGTGAATCGGCGTCTGGGAACAATGGACGGACTTCTTCCAGAGTCACCTCCGCCAGAAATTTCAGGTTGGGAGGATTGCCTCCCAGGCGTTTTTGGAGACCCTGTTGGATGGCGATGCTGGTCAGGGTTGATCCGCTGACAGCGTCCACATTTTTCAGGTTTGCGGCTGTTTGACAGTTCATTCCGTTCCACGTGAAACGGAATCGAGAGTTGTTTTTGATGGCAGCCACATGCTCCCGCGTATCAGCACTCTCCAGAATCTTGGTTCCCAAGATGAGGTCATGGGAGTCAAACGCCAATAGGGTGTTTGTGGGTCCGGAGTACCCGACAATGCCATCACTGATGGGGCTCGTTTGTAAAACGTAGCCGAGGATTTCTCCCTCGCGGTCCCGCACGATCTGCGTTCCCGACTGGGGAGGATCGAGGGTGAGACCGGTCGGATAAAACTCGAGAACCTGTTTGATGTCGATGGGAATGGAGCCAGCCGGAACCTGCTCGGCGTCTCGTTTCGCATGGGCCGCATGAATGGCCAGAACGATTCCAGCAAACATCGCAGCACGGACGGTCTGCATGATCCAGACTCGCCACGTGTGCGACGTTTTCGTCATCCTGTTAGTTTCCTGAGTGGTCATCACGACAAGTCAGGAGGCTGCCTGAATCTGTCGCGACTTCTCCATGGCATCTTCGGCTTCCTGAATCTTCCCGCAGCGTTGGTAGATGACGGAAAGCTGAGTATAGGAGAAGGCATCATTGGGGACCAACTCGGTGACTTTCAGAGCATGCTTGATGGCATCCTCATTCTGTCCGAGCTTCTGCGAGTAGACCGCCAATGCCTGATGCGTAATCGAGTGTTCGGGATGTTCTTCGAGGATTGATTTCCACTGAGCGACGGCTCCTTCGATGTCACCCGCTTCTTTGAGCTTATGGGCTTCGTCATACTTTTCGTCTGCAACTGCCATGGTGTCACCTTCTGTCATTCTTTGATTCGGGTCTGCCCGGTCTGTTTCACGTGAAACAGATTGGCCCCATCAATCAGGATTTCTCTTTTGATCTCCACCCGAGTATGATCCTCTCAGGGGAAGAAACCCATTGTACGCCTCTTGCCCGTCGATCCAACTCTGACCGCACCTCTGATTTGAAACCGATGACAAACGATCCTCCTCCAGATGCTCACCATGACCAACCGGTCACCCATCGTGAACGATGGCTGGTGGCGGGAATTCTGGTTTTGGGGGCGGTTCTGCGACTGATGATGCCGGGTTCGTTTCACGTGGAACACTACGACGAAGGGGTCTATGCCTCGAACCGTTGGTTCACGCCGGAAGAGGGAGCACGGTTTCCAGATCGCCATTTGTATGCCCCTCCGCTCTGGCCGGCCGTCATGGAAATGTCGCAGTTGGCGTTGGGGACATCTGCTCTGGGGGTGATGTTACCGGGTGTCTTGTGCGGAGTGATCACCATTTGGCTGATCTGGCGATTGGTGAGGGAGTGGGTCGGAGCAGAAGTGGCTATCGTGATTGCCGGTCTCTTGGCGGTGAATGGATATCACATTATGTTCAGTCGAACCGCGCTGACCGATGTGCCAGTCACCATGCTGATCGTCTGGGGAATCACTGCCGGGTGGAGAGCCATTTCCACAGAGCGTATTGGAATGGCGATCTGGGCCGGTATCCTGACAGGACTTGCCTGGTCAACCAAATACAATGGTTGGTATCCACTGGCAGTCACTGGTGCTGGGTTGTTGGCCGCGAATCTGTTTCACGTGAAACAGACCGGCGTTGCCTGGTCTCGCTGGAGGTGTTGGCTTGTCATGCTGATCACGGCAGCCTTGGTTTGGCTTCCCGCTTGGATCGATTTGCAAGACAAGGGAGGGTATGCCGCGGTTGCGCAAAACCACGCGGGTTACTTGGAAGGTTGGTCTTTCTGGCTGTCGAACTTTCGTCGGCAGTTTGAACATTTGAGGTGGTGGGATCTATTGTCCGTCTCGGTCCTCTGCCTCGCACTGGCTTTGTTTGGTCTAGGAGGTCGTTTGCTGGAACTGATCCAATCGGCCATGAAGCAGGAGACTCTTACTCCCGAGATTCTCTCGGGTTGGATGGCACTGGCTTGGGTCTCGTCCTTGCTGTTGGTAACTCCTCTTTACCATCCCTATCCGCGTCTCGCACTCCCTCTGTTTCTCTCGTTGATCGTGGGGGCAGCTTTCGGAATTCAGAGATTGCGTAACAAACGGCAGCACGTGGTCACACACGACAAGCGAGTAGTTTCACGTGAAACCACTCCGATCATGCGTGTTGTCGGTGTGGGGATTTGTTTCGCGGCATGCATTTTTTTGCTGGGAGCACCTTCCGGTGCAGGTAAGGGAACTCTGCCTTGGCAGGGGAGACTCTCAGCCGAAGAAGTTGCCGCACAGATTGTGGAGAGGTGTGCGAATGAATCACCAGAGAAGCAAGATTCTCCCCTCGCGTATGTCATCTATGTCTACTCAGAACCGGCCATTTATTATCACCTGTGCCGACTCGCGCCCGAGAATGTCCTGATTTCACCGGTTGCCAATTTGGGTTTTCTGTCTCAGCCTCCCGCTCGGAAGCCGGTGGCTATTTATCTGGTGACGGGCCCTCATGCCGAGAGTAATGAATCCTATCAGGAACAATGGAAGAAGTCGGAAGGCCAGTTGCAACCGATTCAGACTTTTAATGTTGAATGCAGCGACTTGCTCTCGCTCAACTCCCACGCACCAAGTGAACTCTCGGAGTCTAATTCCGAATTTCCCACGATTCAATTCCATCTCTCAGTGGTGAGATCTTCTGTGCCGTGAGCTGCGACTTCACAAGAGTTTGACGTGAAACGTGTTTTGTTGATCTTGCCTCATTTGTTGACGACTGCTAAAAGTCTCGAAAGACGAGGCTCGCTTTCTGCACTTGGGAGGAGCCAAAATATTCCGTAGCGAGAGAACTCATGGACGAACAACAAATCGATCAAAATGTGGATCAACAA
Source organism: Planctomycetaceae bacterium (assembly GCA_029243145.1). Lineage (GTDB taxonomy): Bacteria > Planctomycetota > Planctomycetia > Planctomycetales > Planctomycetaceae > JABURQ01. The sequence goes on from JAQWSQ010000143.1 coordinate 37,429, forward strand.
GAACAGGCTCCGCGTCGCCGACTCGGTCGCGGCTTGAGTGCCCTGTTAGGTAACAATACTGGAGATAATCATCAGTATGATGGAGGGCAACAAGGTCCCCAATCGACGGATGAAATTCATGTCGATCTGATTGAACGGAATCCTTTTCAGCCGCGCAAAGAATTTGCCGCTGATGGTCTCCGCGAATTGTCGGAATCGATTCAGAAGCAGGGGGTCTTGCAGCCTCTCATTGTTAGGCCCTTCGAAGATCGATACCAACTCATCGCGGGGGAGCGTCGCTTGTTGGCTTCCAAACAAGCCGGGCGAGAAACGATCTCGTGTCGAGTGATTGAAGCCGACGATCAAACCGTTTGTGAAATTGCTATCGACGAAAATCTCAAACGACGAGACTTGAGCGTCCTCGAGAAGGCAGAAGCCTTTCAGGATTACATTGACCGTTTCGATTGTTCGCAAGAAGAGTTGGCCAATCGCCTGAGTCTTGATCGATCCACCATCAGTAATATGATCCGCTTATTGAGCCTCTGCGAAGACGCCAAGATCGCTTTGCGAGAAGAAAAAATCTCAGCCGGTCACGCACGAGCCATCCTTTCGCTTGATGAACCCGGACAGCAGGCAATGTGTCAGCAGATTCAGAAAGAGTCTCTTTCGGTGCGTGCCACGGAAAAAAATGTCAAAGCTTCGCAGGCTGGAGACAACCCAGACGTCGTTCCGTTCCCCAAAGGCAACTCAGCGGCTCCCGGCAGAAGCAACCACATTGACTCCATCGAGCAACAGTTATGCGAGCAATTTAGTGCGAAAGTGGTCATCAAATTGAAGACTGCCGACTCTGGACAAGTTGTCATTCCTTTCGCCACAAATGACGACTTTGAACGAATTTTGCAAACATTGAGACGTGTGGCCTGAAGCGAAGAGAAAGATTCCTTCAACGAACGCCCTTTTGATCGTTGACGGCGTGAGCTTTCAGTCTTAGACTGTGGCTCTTGAGTGAACGATTCACTCACCCTCGGGATGTAGCTCAGCCTGGCTAGAGCGCCTGCTTTGGGAGCTGGAAGTCGCAGGTTCGAATCCTGTCATCCCGACTTTGCCCCACGATTTTATTTTTATTGGCTATTGGCCAATCGCGTTTCATGAGAGCGAACCTTCTCTATGGGTTCACTCTTTAGCAGATCAGGGGAGAATCACTCCATGTCATCTGGCTCAAAAGCGTTGGAGTTATATCAGGCCGGACCGCTCACCGTCATTGGTTTTTATGGCCGACAAATTCTCGAGGGGATCACTCCTCTCGATTGTCGGACTGAACTCGAAAACATTATTAGCGACTATCACTGTCGCACAATTGCTTTTGATCTCACAGGCATGAGATTGCTCCCTTCCGGTATGCTGGGTCTCTTTGCATCCGTTAAGAAAACGGGAGTTGATATACTTTTGTATAATGCGGGCCGAGATGTTCGAGAAGTGCTTGAAGTCACCAAGCTGGACACAATGCTCGAGCTGTTCGAAGTCGATGTGACGACTGGTTGAGAAAATTCCGATGTCTGACTTCGCCGATTCGCTTGCCAAACATTCCCTCTGGGACCGGGCCATCAAAGTTTGCCAACAGTGGTCTCTCGATGATCGCATTCCTGCAATGTCACTCATGGTGGGGACGAAAAACGAATCGGCCGGTCCTTTCTGTTTTGGACGACGCCAACTGAATGATGCTCCGGTCGCCGATTCTCCTGATTCTGACGAGACGCTTTTTTTGATTGCTTCCATCACAAAGCCGATTCTGGCGATGGGCATTCTCCAATTGGTCGAGCAGGGAGAATTGTTGCTGGGAACCAAAGTGAGTGATCTGATTCCCGAGTTTGGTAGAGCCGGAACTTACGGGATTACCATCCGTCATCTCCTCACCCATACATCGGGCCTTCCCGATATGCTCCCCGATAATCGTTCGTTGCGAGAAAATCATGCACCACTCTCTGATTTTGTCGCCCAAACATGCAGTGTTGATTTGGAGTTTCCGACAGGTCGTGATGCCTCTTACTCGAGCATGGGATTCACTCTATTAGGCGAAGTGATCCAGCGAGTCACCGGGCAGACCACCGCCAGCTATTTGCAACAAAATTTGTTTGAGCCACTCGGAATGCACGATTCGGTCTTGGGTGCTCCTGCGGAATGGTATCAGGGCGATTGTCCTAAAATTGAGCGTGTTGCCGAAAGCCGTATCCCGGCAGATTGGGATTTAGGAGCAGACTGGAATTGGAATAGTCGATATTGGCGAACACTGGGTGCTCCTTGGGGAGGTGTGATTTCATCCGCATCTGATTTGTCCCGCTTTGCCCGCATGATGCTTTGTGAAGGGGAATTGGACGGTCGGCGAGTTTTATCTCGACAATCCATCCGGGCGGCTATTTCCAATCAACTCGATGTTCTGAAGGATATCCCCGAGCAAACCCGCCGTTGCCGATCATGGGGATTGGGATGGAGACGCCATTGGCCCGCTCATTCGGCCAACTTTGGAGACTTGTTAAGCACGAGCAGTTTCGGACATTGGGGAGCCACGGGAACCGTCCTGTGGGTCGACCCAAAAACCGAAATATGGGCCGTGATTCTGACGACGGAACCTCAAGAACCACGCGGAACTTTGCTCGCTCGGCTTTCAAACTTGGTCGCGGCAGCCGTGGGAGATATTTCTTAGCAAAGTGTCTCACGCAGGTACCATCTTATTTGGCTGTTTGTAAATTCTTTGGGGCGATCATTTCTAGAACAAGTTGCAGTATTCCTTCTCTTTCCTGAAGCAGTTTCACGTTCTGTTCAGTCTTTCGTCGTTTTCGTTTCGTCATCAGACTCTCCTTTGGCCATCATCGGCCTGTTGACTCTCATAACAAATGGATCAGATAATGGCGAGCACGCCACTCACATGCTTTTTCATCACAATACCTCTCATAACTCTCAGGAATGTCGCTTTCGCAAACAACATTGTTTACGCTATGAGAGAATACGTGAGTTATCATAAACGAGGTGCCTGTAGGACGGATGAGGAGGTTCTACAATCCTCTTCAATAGTAAAACTACGCACATGGCGCAAAAACTTATTATCGATAGCAGCACAGATATCTTGTTCGCGTAACAACCACTTCCAGGCCAACTCTTACGAAGTTATCTCTCATGAGCCAGCACGTTGCTTTAGTCTCCCTCCCCGGTTTGAGATCTCAAGATCTCGACTTGATGCCGAACCTCAAAGCTCTCGCGGATCGCGGTGGATCTCGTCCTCTCGTTCCCAGCTTCCCTGCCGTCACCTGTTCTGTGCAAGCGACGCTCACCACGGGAGTCACTCCCGACAAACACGGCATCACGGCGAACGGTTTTTTCTGGCGTGACAAACAGCAAGTCGAATTATGGACCGCGTGGAATGAGATTTTTGAAGCCCCGCAAGTGTGGGATATTCTGCATGAGAAAGATGAATCGATCACGTCGGCGGTCTGGTTTCCTCTGCACATCAAAGGCTGCGGCGGCGATTACATCTGCACCTTCGCCCCCATTCATAATCCCGATGGTTCGGAATCATTGTGGTGCTACACCAAACCGACAGAGATGTATGGCGAATTGCGAGACACCTTTGGCCACTTTCCGCTGAAGCATTTCTGGGGACCACTCGCTAACATCAAATCGAGCGATTGGATCATCGATTCGGGTATCCACGGTGCGAAGAAGCTGAAACCGAATTTCAGTTACGTCTATCTTCCACACCTTGATTATGCCGCTCAAAAATTTGGTCCAGACAGCGAACAGGCTCTCGCTGCTGTCAAAGAGATCGACGCCGCTCTCGAACGGATGATTGCCGGATACGAAGAAGCACTCGGCGACGTGACCTGGTTGGTCGCCAGCGAATATGTCATCACGGAAGTGGAGGGAGTCAGTTATCCGAATCGCAAATTGCGAGAAGCCGGTTTTCTGTCACTCGATACCGATGACGACGGCAAAGAAGTCCTCAATCCGGGTGCCTCGACCGCGTGGGCACTGGCCGATCATCAACTGGCTCACGTTTATGTGCAAAATGAAGCCGCCATTCATGGTGTCGCCGAACTCTTCCGCAACGATCCTGATGTCGAAAAAGTCTTGGTGGGAGCAGAACGAGCAGAATACAACCTCGATCATCCGCGCAGCGGTGAAGTCGTTTTAATCTCCAAACCGGAGAAATGGTTCGCTTATTACTGGTGGCTCGATGATGCCGATGCCCCCGCGTTTGCTCACACGGTCGATATTCATCGCAAACCGGGATACGACCCAGTCGAAATGTTTTTCAACATGGAAACCAAGTCCACTCCGCTCGATGCAACACTCGTGAAGGGTTCGCACGGCTATCCCGCCGATGATCCGAGTCGGCACGGAGTGATTGTCTCTTCAAACGCCGGGTTATTGACTGATCGAGAATCGGTTGCCGACACCGATGTCACGCCGATGATCCTTTCGGTGTTCGGCTATTAACGGCTTCCGATCAGCGAATGCTTGGTGATTGTTGTTGCGAATAGATCACGATATTCATGGCGATGTGGAGTGCATCTTCGGGTGAGTAGCCATTGCAGATGAGCGATGTTTGACGTTCGAGTGCACAGCTTAGATCATATTGACTGTAGATGACCGCCAGTCGTCCATCGATTTCGATCCCGTACAAAACTGGCTCCCCTTTTTGCGTGAGCGTTTTCAAAGGTTGACCGGGACGATTCACGGAAGGCAAGCGACGTGTGACCTGCCGAATATCGAAAGGCGTTTGCATCAGTTCGTGTTCAACGGGAATACGCGTGAGCTTTTGATTGGGAAAGAGTTTTCCGATTTCCTTACGAAACGCGACATCAAATTGAGACGCACCGCAACAGGCATCTGCGAAGAGAACCCCATCTCGGTTGAGATATTTTCTTAACTGTTCTCGCTCTGCCTCGCTGAACGAAAACGATTGCCGACCGTGAATGTAGAGCATCGGAAAATTGAAGATGTTCTGATCACTGGGAACGAAATTTTTCTTGGTCGTCGAAACCGCACCCACTTGCTCGTTGAGAGCTTTCAACAAATTCCGTAATGCCATGGGGGCGGTATCCCATCCCCCTTCATGGCGTAATTTGGCAATTTGCAAGAACCCGCGTTCGATGGCTTCTAATGGGTTATCACTGCCAGCACGTTCCTGGCTTTCGAGTTTGTCGGCAGGTTCGCGCCCCGTGACGTATGCGACAATATTGGTCCCTAGTTTCATTTTCTGGTCAATCTTGAGACTGTTTTGCGGGGACCGACCGGGGGGATCGATTTGTGACCAATGATCCCAGAGGCAACCGATATCATCGGGTGAATAGATGATGGGCGTGCGACAACCAAAGTCGATGCCCCATAACTTATGTGCTTCGTCCGACAATAGAAACTCGCTGCGGTACACGGGATGGTCGGCAGTCAGCCGTTTGAACAGATTGGCTTCTTCGGGATACAACAGCTTCACAATACGACGAAACCCATCATCAAACTCAGCCGATTGACAACCAGCCGCGGCGAGCAAAGTTCCTCCTTGATCGAGATATTGCCTCAACCGGCGAATATCATCGGGCGTGAGCTGCGGAGCACGATCACTGGCAAGATAAAGTATGGGCGACTGTACCAAGACCGAAAGCGCATTTTCATCGGTTAATTTCGGAAGTTCGAGAACTTGCCAAGTGAGTAGTTTGGGCCAACCATCCTGAGTCGAAATAAAATCCATCAGGTGATGAACGTCTCGGGGATGCTGATTCCAAAGGGATTCCGGGATTTCGGCCCCCGGACCTCCACCGAATTTCAGTTTGGAGATTACGACCGGCGACAGTCCCTTGGAAAGAAATAACATGGCAAAGGTTGTGGACAATATTTGATCGCCATCAAGTCCACCTTGTTGAGAACTCCAGAAACCTCGCCCCGATTGTCCTTTAATCAGGTATTCGGAACCGGCTCGATACCAATCATTGTTTTCACCAAAGAATCGTCGACCGCTCAATCGCCCGGCGCGTTCGAGTCCATAAAGGTAGTAAAACAGATAGTTACTCGATTTACCGGGATTAGAGCCGATAGAAAATTTCTTGGACAACCACTCGATACCACGAGAAATCACCTGGTTATCGTCTCGATCCTGACAACAATTAAAATTGTCGTCAGGGTCTCCTAGCATCGTTTCGCAGATGACAGAGGAGGCGATTCCCGCCACTGTCATGCTTCCCGAACTGGTGCCACTGCCCTGATATCCCCAGCCTCCATCAGAAGATTGCTTTGATTGCCAATATCTCTGAGCATTGACCCAAGTCTCACGTTTGACGGGAACTCCATAATGGGCCGCCTCCCGCAAGGCGAGAACCGAATACTGGCTGTTACTTTCATCGGCAGCTCCACCTTGACCTCCCCCCAATCGATATGACCATCCTCCCACATTGGCTCCACTGACGACTTGTCCGTTTTCGATCAAGGAGGCAAGCCGGATGATTCGATTACGATCCGTGTCTTGATCGGCTACCGCCAGCGCCATCAGCATCAGTGAAAGTTCATAGTTTTCGGAACGCCCGGTGATCCTGGGCCATTCTGCAGGCGGCAACGACCGCAAATAGCCAAGCCCTTTCTGAACCGAGACATCAGTCACCGGGACTTGCGAATTCAGCATTGCCATCAATGCCAGAGAGGTGATACCGATGTGAAACTGATCCTTCTCAGATCCCCAATGACCATCACCTTGTTGTTGAGTTTTGAGATAGCGAACTCCGGCTTGCAGTGATCTCGCAACTTGGTCTCTGGTTAACTGCCCCTGAACAGGTTGACAGAAGAATGTGGTCAGACAGACCAAAGTGATCATATTTCGGCGTTGAAACATCGCGAATCCTTCCGGGAAAGCCGGGAATCGAGTAGAGATCCCACACCAACTCTCAGTATATCAATTCTCGTTGATTCAGACATCCCCAGCCGCTTGCCTGTGTTACCGCAAAGTGCTACGTTGGAAGGTTCTTCCGTCGATTTGAATCGATGATTTTCGACCTTTCTGGCTCACACCTGCGGAACGAGACTCATGCCCTTGCCCGATGAATCCCGAATTGTCATTACCGGGATCGGATTAACGGCCCCCAATGGAAATTCACTCACCGAATACCGCGAGAATTTGCTAGCGGGTAAATCGGGAGTCGTCCCGTTCGAAACACGCTATATGCCTCCCACGGTGGCTGGAGTATGTGACTTTGAAGTCACCCGTCACCAAAAGCGAAAAGAAGCACGCCGAGGCACACGCGCTGGTCAGGTGGCCGTCTATTGTGCCAACGAAGCCGTCGTCGATTCCCAACTCGATTGGGAAAACACAGCCAAAAATCGCGTCGGTGTGTATCTCGGTATCACCGAGCATGGCAATGTTGAGACCGAAAACGAGATCTACGAAATCACTCAGTTCGACTACGACACCAAAGTCTGGTCGCATCATCATAATCCGCGGACCGTTGCCAATAATCCGGCTGGCGAAGTCACCATCAATATGAAGATCACCGGCCCGCACCTGACGGTTGGTGCGGCCTGTGCAGCCGGCAATGCCGGCTTCATCCAGGGAGTACAAATGCTCCGTCTGAATGAAGTCGATGTCGCGATTTGTGGGGGAGTTTCGGAAAGTATTCATACCTTTGGAATTTTTGCCAGCTTCCAAAGCCAGGGGGCATTGGCCAAACATGACGATCCCACTCAAGCGTGTCGTCCTTTCGATGTGAATCGCAACGGAATCGTGGTTGCCGAAGGGGGAGGCATTTGTACGCTGGAGAGACTGTCTGATGCCAAGGCTCGCGGAGCTCGTATTTACGGTGAAATCGTCGGATACGGCATGAATTCCGACGCCACCGACTTTGTGCTGCCTTCTGCCGAAAGACAGGCCGAATGCCTGGAATTGGCCTTGGGAAGAGCAAATCTAACAGCCAGCGATATCGATATCGTCAGCTCTCATGCGACCGCGACGGAAATGGGAGATATTCAGGAAGCAAAAGCCTTACATACGGTGTTTGGAGACCGGGAATCGCTGGCCATCAACAATACAAAAAGCTTTATTGGCCATGCGATGGGAGCGGCCGGAGCCCTCGAATTACTGGGAAATCTTCCAGCCTTTGAAGATCGGGTCGCGCACGCTACAATCAACCTCACAGATCCTGACCCAAATATCGCCCTCAAACAACTGGTGGCTAACGAGCCTCGTGAACTACCAAAGGTCGATTACATCCTGAACAACTCGTTCGGAATGCTGGGCATTAATTCGGTGCTTATTGTAAAGCGTTACGAAGCATAAACTTGCGAATAGTGGCGGAAAACTGATCCGTCGGAGAGACGAATGAACGAAGAGCAGATTCGACTGGTGATCCTCGATATTCTGGACAAAATTGCGCCAGATGAAGACCTGACAGATCTTGATGACTCCCAGCCCTTCCGCGACCAGATGGAACTGGACAGCATGGATTTCCTCGATATCGTCATGGAATTGCGAAAGCGATACCGTGTTCAGATTCCGGAAGAGGATTACCAAAATCTCGTGACGATGGATAGCACCGTCACCTATCTCCTCCCTCTGCTCAAAGATGTCGAAAGCCCCGCATAATCGGGAGATCCTCTCACGAGTGATCAGTCCCGGCACTTGGCGAGAACGGAAACCAAGCAGGTGCAATACGATACGATCATCATCGGAGCCGGTCTTTCGGGGCTGGCGGCTGGCATTCGACTTGCATATTACGACCAAAAGGTTTGCTTGCTCGAACGGCACACGACAATCGGTGGTCTGAACTCTTTCTATCGGCTGCGACATCGAAATTATGATGTTGGCTTGCACGCCGTGACCAACTACGCGGAAAAAGGGGACCGCTCCAAACCGCTCAACAAACTGCTGAGGCAACTGCGACTCTCCTGGGACGATTTCGCACTCTGTCCACAAATCGAGTCTTCAGTCGTCTTCCCGGACTGCACGTTACGGATGACGAACGATTTTGAACTTCTCCGCTCTCAAGTCAGCGAAAGTTTTCCCGATCAAGCCGACGGCTTCAATCGGCTCGTCCAATCGATCGACGAATTTAATCCCTTCGCAGAGACCGAGGGATATCTGTCGGCCCGCGAACATGTTCGCAAATATCTGACAGATCCATTGCTCGAGAACATGCTGTTCTGCCCCATCCTGTTCTATAGTTCTGCGACACCCAATGATCTCGACTTGCGACAATTCGTGATCATCTTTCGCAGTATTCTTCAGGAAGGCTTCAGCCGACCGCAGGAAGGGATCCGGCGAATTCTCCGAGTCCTCGTCAAGAAGTTTCGCGGCGAAGGGGGAGAATTGAAGCTGCGGACCGGTGTGAAGCGTATTTTGGAAAAAAATGGAGCCGCTTGCGGAGTCGAACTCGATAATGGCGAAATTCTGGAAGGGAAAAGAGTTCTCTCATCCGCCGGTTTAATCGAAACACAGAGGATGTGTGAGGAACCGTTCGTCGAAGAGAAAGCCGCCACCGGCGATATCTCGTTCGTCGAATCAATCTCGTCGCTCGATTGCGCTCCTGCAGATTTGGGACACCACGGCACGGTGGTCTTCTTTTCCAACCAAACTGACTTCCGCTACGAACGACCAAACACGCCGGTCGATTTACGCAGCGGGATTATCTGCTCGCCGAACAATTATCAGTTCGATGAACCGTTAGAAGAGAATAAAATCAACATCACGGCACTCGCCGATCACGAGTACTGGCTAAACATTGGCGATGAAGACATTTATCAGCAAGCCAAACAAGAATACTCTCAGGCAATCATCGAAAACGCGATCAACATCGTGCCCGATTTTCGTGATCACATCATCGATCAAGATGTCTTTACTCCCCGAACCATCAAGAAGTTTACCGGGCATCTCAATGGAGCCGTTTATGGTTCACCCACCAAACAACTCAGTGGAACAACTCCGCTCGACAATCTGTTTTTGTGTGGGACGGACCAGGGATTTTTGGGAATCATCGGAGCGATGTTGTCGGGTATCTCAATGGCCAATGCGCATTGCTTGAAGTAAGTTTGACCACTGCAATTGTTCGATGTCGATACCCATTATTCCTCTGCCGATTTCAAAATCAATGCGGTCCCCCAATTGGCGCGATCCTGAACATCTCCCTGATCGCCGAAATCAACGCGAAGTGTGAGCGTTTTTTTTGCTGTTAAGTCGATGCGAATCAATTGTGGTTTTTCGTCACCTCGGATGATTTCACTTTGATAAACGGATTTGTGATCGGTCAGCACCTCGAAGACAACACTTCCCGCTCCTTTCGTAACATCATCAACACCAATTTCTGACAGAAACCATTGATCGCTTTCTTCCAATGGCCAATGAATCTCAGTGCGAGAATGCATACCGAGACCTGTCAGGTAGCCAGCCGTTTGCATTCTCATAGGAGTTCCCAACACATTCGCGTTGATTTGCCATTGAGGTACTTTGGAAAGAAATGGCGTATAGATCACCTCTTGAGGTGTTCGCTCCGAGAGCGGTCTCCGGTTCTCGGTGAGTGAAAGAAACGAATCCACAGATTCTAATGGAATTTGCCAATCTCCAGAAAGTTCTGTCTTTAACAACAAGGCATTAAACTCAACCAATGTGACGGAACGTGACGTGACGCGGCTACCATCTCGAAGACTGACTAATGTTCTCTGAGACTCGGATTTGGGGACGATCACTAAGTCGGGGTTGAAACGTAAAAGGGTGAGTTCGTGAAGAAGCAAGTCGCGAGGTCCAGAGTCCGTTTCCATCGTCAATGTCGTAGCAGAAAATCCGGAAAGCTCTCCCCGAATATTGTCACCGTTCGAGAGAGTCAATTGATCCTGCTGGAGTTCACTTTTATCGAGCATCGTTAACGGATCGGACGTTGAAAAGCCTCCATCGAGCCGACTCCACTCGAGTTGAGTCACCGATTCCAACATGATTCTTAGAGGACGTGGGGGAGGATCATTCTTGTCTGATTCTTCCTTCAAAAGTACCGACGGTAGAAACGTGAGTTCTGTCTCGGAGAGATCCACCAGATGCCCCATGATGGAATCACCATTCGACATCGTCACCTTGCAGAGTTTTTCTGTCGTCGAATTTTCTGTGGGCGAATTGAATGCCAGGGGATAGGCAGGCGGAACCAGATGCTTCACAGAGAGCACATCGTCGGGAGCGAATCGACGTATTTTGTCTCCGCGCCCGAGCAACCAATGTGTACTTGTGACATTCAAATCTGCTGAAGCCAACTGCTCTCCCTTAATCGTCACGAGTTCCCAGATTTCCGCAGAAGGTAACTCGGCTGCGATAAAACTTGACGGCAGAGAAGCACAACACAGAAGCAGACACAGGAGAATTTTGGGAACAACATTAAACATTGCTGAATCATCCAGAACCGGCATACGCATCAAAGACGCAATCCACCGTCGGTGAGAGTTTGTAAAGCCAATTCGCAAACATCGTCGGGAAGTCCCGCGGTTCGATAACTGGCAATGGCGTCCTTGATAGCATACTCAACCTGCTTTAAAGTGACAGTGCCGTTCTCATAGATCGCGTATGCCGCTCGGGGATCGAGATTTCGTGGTTGGCCAACTGATCCCGGATTGACGACTGTCGTTCCATTGTCTAACTCCAGTAAATACGGTTGATGCGTGTGTCCAACACACACAAAATCGGCGTCGATATTTTTAAGACGTTGTTGCCAGTCCGCTTGTTTGGGACCAAGATATTCTTCCAGAGGATCGCGAGGTGTCCCATGCACGAGGTAAAATTGTTTGCCATCTAATTCGATAAATTGGGAGGTCGGCAATTGACTCAACCACTTCAGTTGGTCGTCACTCATCCTCTGCCAATGCAGCGGTCGAGTCGCGAATGCCAAGTGTCGAGGCCCGGGACCACCGCGAGGTCGGACTTTTTGACCGACTGCGTGATCGTGATTTCCACGAACACAGGCAGCCGCATTTTCCTGCACCCAGTCCACGACTTCCGAGGGATCGCAACCGTAGTCAACAACGTCCCCAGCACACAGGCACGCATCAAACTCCTCAGCCTCGAACACAGCCATATTGGAATGAATATCGGAAATAATCAGAATTCGCATGGTTTTTCACTATCCCAAAATGGCTGATTAATTGGCCATCCGACTCAATGATGTCATCTGTCCACAAAGATTCGCCTTGAAGCGAATCGGTAATCAGAGTGTAATGTTCCCAACTCAGGGGAAAACATATGGACCACTCCATCGAGAGTATGACACTACAGGATAAAGTCAAGAAATCAGAAGTCCTCGTGCGCGAAATGATTGAACACTTAGAACTCGGATTTCTTCCTAAACTCAAGAATTTGCAGAAAATTTCTCGTGTGGGCAACAGTCAATCGCAGTTGGAAGATATTGCCGACTTGACGGTTCGCAACCATGTCGTGCAGGTGCTGGAATCAGAACAGTTTACAGAGAGTTTGTTCGAAAAACTGTCGGTACTGACCAATGCCCTCGAAAAAGACATGAATGATGTATTGTACGGCAAGTAATATTGTCCCTTGAAGCAGCCCCTAAGCCCCATAATGATCCGCGCGCTGAGTTGTTCTTCCTGGCGAATCTCTGGATTTTTGCGTGCTAATCCTCCGCAAAAAGCTACAATAGAATTGTGTACGGTTTGTCTTTGACACAATCGATAAACACGGGCCTGTCATTTTCGTCGATCCTGGGAAATGTTCTTTTTTCTGCGGGATGGACGGAACCTAAGATGTCGATTAATCGTCTAGACTCCTGAACTTCCTGCAAATCTTGGACACTGGGAAACCATTTCTTCAGTCGTACAGGATATGTGGTCAGTACGCACATCAATTTCATCTCCCCTTAACTGACTGCAAAATGGCCGAATCGGGATCAACAGGTTCGACACCAATATCAGCGAGCGGACAGGCGTTTCCGTTCTCTAACGCCCCCCCCGTGCGCAAATCTCAAGAGACTGTCCTGAATCCAGAAGGATGCCCACACTCCGGGACAACCGGGACGCCGCCAACCTTCGCACAGCCTAAGTCCGAAATTCATAGTTTATTGTTTCCCGACCTGTCTCAGCTTTCGCCAGGCGAGCTTCCCGATTCTCCCCACGGAGTGAAACTTGCGCACTTCGAGTTAGTGGACCGAATTGGTTCGGGCGGAATGGGCTCGGTGTTTCTGGCTCTCGATTTACAATTGCAAAGATACGTGGCTCTCAAGATTCTGGCTCCTTCTCAAGCCAGAGAACCATCCTCTATCCAGAGATTTCTCAACGAGGCACGAGCCGCTGCAAGGCTCGATTATGATGGGATTGCCCGTGTTCACTTTTATGGTGAGGACTGTGGGTTTCACTTCATTGCTTTTGAATATGTCACGGGAACAAACGCGCGAGATTTAATCAATCAACGTGGCCCCTTAAGCCCGGGTGATGCGATTAACTTCACTTTGCAGATTGCCCACGCACTCAAACACACTTCTGCGGCCGGAGTCGTTCATCGAGATATCAAACCCTCGAACATTATTGTCAATCCGGCAGGTCGCGCGAAACTGGTCGACTTGGGTCTCGCTCGTAAAGAGTCCTCTGAATCCATGGACGACCTAACGGTCGCTGGCACCACTCTGGGAACATTCGATTATATTTCCCCCGAGCAGGCACAGGATCCGCGAAATGTCGATGTGCGCAGTGATATCTATTCACTCGGATGCACGCTGTACCACATGCTCACGGGCGAACCTCCTTATCCCGAAGGAACGTTGGCCCAAAAACTTCTCGAACACCAACAGACCTTCGTCCCCAATCCGACAGACATCAATCGAAGAATTGCCCCACAACTGGCTGCCGTCACGCAAAAGATGATGGCCAGCGATCCGAAGAAGCGATATCAATCTCCCGAATCGTTGATTCGAGATTTGCTGATGGTCGCCAGCGATCAAGGACTACGTGGGGTCACTCCTGAAGGCCTCGTCTGGTCGGACGGCTTAAAATCCAATGAACAACACTTTCTGGTCAAACACGCCGGGTGGATTGCTGCGGTCGCCGTGCTACTTGTCATCGTCTACTCATTAGATCGACTCGACCAATCCCCATCCGACACAAGTCGGTCGATAGCAGGTTCGAACCAGGGTTCTAACGACGAGCTCGGAAACTCAGAGGTCGGCTCCAATTCTGATGAACAAAATGCGCAACCATCCATTCCGTCCGATGAAACGGCGAATGAGCAACCAGAAAACAACCTGATCACGATGCAGGACAACCTGCCAGAAACGATCGGAGGATCACTCCCCCGAGAGACACTTCCTGGAACTGGTGTGGGTAACATCCTGAATCTGCTCAATCCCGATGGCATCTTCAATCAACCCATTGTTGATAATCCCGATACTCCCGAACCTCTGATCGCCAGAAACTCCCCAGAAAACAATAATCCTGCAACCAACCAGACAGAGTCGGTCTTATCACCCCAAATCCCGCTAGCCCCACCAGAAGTCGTCTCCCCCACGCCTAAGGTTCCTTCAGAGAATGCCGGCAACACGGCTGCTTCACTCCCTGATGAGCCTGAAACGTCACCGTTGATGAAACTTGAGTTGCCTGAGAGCCCCGTCATTCTCTGGGCAATGGGGGCCTCGGAACCTCAAGAATACAATACGCTGGAAGCGGCCTGCGCGAATGCTCGAAGTGGCAGCATCATCGAACTGCAATACAATGGTTTTTTGAAAGATCGTCTGGAAAAACCGATCACTATCAATAAGAACATTACCATTCGAGCCGCCAAAGACTTCCACCCGGTGATTTCGTTTACCAGCCGACTTAATCCTGATCAATCCGACACGCGCATGATCACCATTCGGGAGGGATCGCTCAATCTGGTGAATGTCGACTTACACCTGAATATTCAGCATGGTGTGACATACCCGACGCGGGAACACTGGACTCTCTTTTCCGTACAGGGATCGGATCAGTTAAGTTTGAAAAACGTGACTGCAACGATTCAAAATGAAGATCGTGAACCAGCGGCGATCATTGAATTCGTTCGTGGATTGGGCGACGAGTTGGAAAAGATGAAAATGAAAACAACCAGTTCCTCTTTGAATATCGATCCCTTTGTTCTCTCGATCCAAGACTCGGTCTTGCGAGGCGAATCTCACGCCCTGCTGATAAAAACCGCACGCCCCGGTCGCGTTCGTATCGAAAACAGTATGATTGCTGTTGAGAGTTCGCTCATCTTGAATGAAGGCTCGACCGATATGCCGGGGGAATCTAATCTGGTCGATCTCGAACTGAAACATTCGACTGTCGCCACAGGTTCTTCACCGTTTCGTTTTGCGAGTGGCGAAGCGCAGCGATTTTTGTTACCCATTTCGGTCACCAGCGAAAATTCTCTCTATGCCTTGAACCCTGCATTAGTCGCCCCGTTTGTCTCCATGACCGGAGCCACGAATCCGGCTGACTTCAGATCTCTTTTGAGTTGGTACGGTCGACGAAATTTCTATCACGGCTTTGAGGTGTTCTGGACGATTGCCGATGATTTCGGAAGCACAGAACTGACTGACCTCGACTTTGAAGACTGGGGCGACCATTGGTCGAATCGAGAAGGCACGTTTGAAGAAGCCGCCGTCGCAGGCTTAATTCAATGGACCAACAGTTGGGGGACAGGAGCTTCGATTTTCTCCAAAGTCATCCCTCAACAGTTACAGATGGAACAAGATTCTGATAACCAACAGAATCTATTAGCTTCAGATGGTTCCACTCTGGGAGCAAGTTTGGATCGGCTCCCCGCGCCTCCCAAATCTCTGACCTCTCCGCGACTTCCACTGGAATAGCCTCTGGACCAACCTGTGCTGAGTGTTGAGACGCCCTTCATTTCCGAACACTCAACACCCTTTTCAAGATGTCAAGATTCGGAGATTTGGGGACACACCTCGACCGAATCTTGACCAAATGTTGAATCAAATCTTCCCAAATCTTGATTCCGAATCTTCCATACCCTTGAGCAAGTTGTTGGCTATCATCGGTTTACGCTGATTGCTTCACTTTGAAGAGATACTGCATTTTCTGTGAACGCATCTTCTACGCCACGCGAGATCGCTTCCTTTCTCACGTTGCAGCGGTCGTCATTGTTGAACACGTTAGTCGTTATTTGAGCCGCCAGCGCGCATGCTCACCCCGCTTTGCGGTGAGAGCATGGCACCCGACACTCATAAACGGGTTGTCATGACGTTCAAATTGCCAAAGATCGAGTCGCCTGTCGGCGAACCACGAACGCTAACTCTGGCAGATCATCATCGGCAAGATCATTTTTGACGCTAAGTCGCGCAAAGGACGAAAGAGATCGTAGATGCGTTCGCAAGAACTTAGGGGTATATGCTTAAACCGCAGAGTTCGCTGAGAGCACGGAGAAATGACAAATTATGTTGCTGGGGCTCTCATAAGTGTGGAAAGAAGACGGAACTATGAATTGCCAAGCAGCCTTTGAGTTTCCAAACGCAAACATATCCCCAGGTGAAAGACTTTAAATCACGTAGAGGCGCAGAGGAAATAACTAACTCACACACCTGGGTAGCACCGATCACGCGTCTATCGGTGTGCGCGTTTTTCATAGCCCGATCTGCGCAAGCAGTCGGGATGGTTTCGATCAACATTGCGTTTTGAAATTGCTATTTGAGCCGTGAGCGAGTTAAGGAGCTTTGAGCCGCTGACGCAAGACAGTCGGGCCTTGGAAAGTTTTCTGAACCGCGGATCACGCGGATTTCCCGGATGAAATTGATCTGCCCACGCGACTGAGGACAGATCACCCCACCACCGACAAAATCTTCCCGTCCTCCTCCTCCGATCTTCGGGATTCGCTGGAGATCCATCTTCTGATGGTCCGAAATATATGGTTGACATATTTATAAAATACGGTAATTATGAACACTATGAAAACCGCATCTCCCATCGGTCATCTTGATTCTGATTGCTTCTACGTTTCCGCCGAACGGGTGCGATTTCCGTGCCTGCGCGGGATCCCCGTAGGAGTGCTCGGCAATCAAGGGGCTTGCGTCATCGCCAAGAGCTACGAACTCAAAGCGGCCGGCGTGAAGACGGGGGTTCCGATTTGGGAGGCCCGGAAAATTTGCCCGGAAGCCGTTTTTGTGAAACGAGATTTTCGCTGGTACGAAGTCCTCAGTCGCAAGATGCTGGATGTGCTGGCAGACGTTTCTCCATTGGTCGAGTATTACTCCATTGATGAAATGTTCTTCGATGCGAGCGAGTTACCCCGTGTCTTTGGCGGTTCAATGCGGGAAGCCGCCTTGCAACTCCAACAACGAATGTTGCAAGAGGTGGGAGTCCCTGTCTCCATTGGGATTGGTGAATCAAAAACGATGGCAAAGCTCGGCAGTGACACCTCCAAGCCGTTCGGAGTCCACGCACTGCACGAGCTGACCGACAAGCAACGGTTCGATTATCTGAGATCAATCCCCGTTGGCGAACTCTGCGGAGTTGGTAAACGATCCCAGGTCAAACTGGAACAACACCGAATTTTCAACTGCCTCGATTTCATTCGAGCGGACCGCAAATTCATTCAAAAGCTACTCACCATCAAGGGAGAGGCGTTGTGGTACGAACTGCAAGGTGAGTCGATCAACAAGATCGCCACTTCCCGACCACCCCACAAAGCGATTTCACGCGGTGGAAGCTTGGGAGGAAAAACAGCCATCGCAAAACAACAACATGCCTGGGTCGTTCGCAATGTGGAGAGACTGATTGAAGCGATGGACTTTCATGGAGTGTTTGCCCGAAAGTTTTCCTTGAGCCTGGAACGTCCGAACGATTATGGCTGGGGAGGACACGTTGTGCTTTCTGAACCGACCAACTCATTCAAGCTGCTCTGTGCGGTCTTCCGCGAAATGCTGGACCGATCTGACAGCCGAGACAAAGCGATTAGCCATATGCACCTGATTGCCGAGAAGCTGAGCTATCGAAGCGAGATCCAGCGTACGCTGTTCGAGACCACTTATTCAACGCACGATGGCCGTCCGATTACCGAGTCTTCCATTGATCAACTCGCGACACTCAAGCAACAAATCAATCAAAAGGTCGGACGTTTTGCCATTCGCTCCGGTGAGACTTTGCATTTGCCCGAAATCTACGCCGACGAAACCAACGACTACGACATCTGCGACGTGCAGGGGAAAATGTGCTTCTGATGTGTCAAGGAATTGCCCTCTCCCAATGTGAGATCCCCGAATCACTGATTGAACGATACGAGTTGAGTGAGCGGATCATTCGGCGTGGGGAAGGCGATATCGAGTTTCGGTTTTTGTTGGCCGAGCGTTTGCCCGTTCTTCCGCTTTGGCATGAAGGGCAATTCCTAATTTTGTCATGGGGAAATCGCGACCGACATAACAAGTTACCGGTCTCGGCCTGGTGCTCTCAAGAAAGTCTGGAAGCCGGAGCGTGGCATCACTTGAGACCTCGGGAAGTCTTCATCCCGGCATCATTCGCCTGGGATCGCGGTGTTTGGTATCAGGTGAGAGAGGGTCTCAAGGGGGTCGTCGTGACAGATTGTGAGCGCAAACAGCATGTGTATGTTCTCACCCAACCCGCCACACATTACTACGAGGTGATGACACGCAACAACCGGGAACCCGTGATGGTGGGTGAGACGATCTGAGAATGACAATTTGTGCGTAAAAAGTTTTTCGAGGCATAAATCTGAGCGATCAAGTTGCAAAGTTGATCGAGGAGAGGGACAGGTCACGGAGAAATAACCACCGCAAACAGGCTTCCCCAAAAGACAGGAAGCACGTCATCAAACAGGACCATTGTGGTCAAAGTTGGCAACTCGACCACGTATCCAAACAAAATGCGCAAGAGAGGACTAGAACCTCCACGGGATTTAACTCCCACTAGGCCCTCAACCTAGCGCGTCTGCCAATTCCGCCACTTGCGCGATCCGCGTACAAGACCGACACAATGTGTCGGACGAGGGTTCTCCCCGAAAACATAATTTTGCGGGAAGAAAAAGTCTACGAAATAGTATAACAAGCAGGATGTCTGGTTCAAGCAACTCGGAACTTGTCGCCAAAACTAGAGTGGTGTTTCGATTTTTGAGGGGGTTATACCGGTAGTTTGCGGTTTTGAAAATTCGATAAATATTGATTATCTTGCTAACCTGAATGCCACCCTTCCCTCCTTTGGAGGGTCACCAAGACCTCCTCGCGAGTAGCGAGGAGGAAGGCCTTGGTCGCAAGTGATGGTTTTTTTCTTTATTCAGGGCCGGGGTGAGGAGGGAATTACGCTCAACTTTAATTGTGCCCTCAGTCCACACTGGGTTTTCAACGCCCGGCATCGTCGCAAACAAAGTTCCACTCCGCAACCCTAAAGCAGCACGGTTGTGATGATCTTGTGGACTGCACGAATTCTCTGAAAACGGAAGTACCTAGAAATGATCTGTTCAAACCGTGAGGCGACCGAGTACAACAGAAAGCATGCAGGTTACCCTTTCTGATAACTCGATACGTCTGATTAAATGGCTCTCGGTTTTGCTGATCGCCAAGGTGATTTTGTTTGTGCTTTACGGTTATCGCGATTATTTCCCACCCAATTTCGAGGTTCCGTTTTTACTCGGTCGGCAGAATTATTTCTTTGGCAGTTATGCGTGGTCCTTTTACGCTCATCTCGCTTCGGGACCGACAACACTCGTTCTCGGGCTGATCCTCCTGAATGACCGTTTTCGAGGTCGCTATCCCCAATGGCATCGCATCATGGGACGCATTCAAGTTGCCATGATTTTGCTGGTGCTTGTGCCGAGCGGACTCTGGATGTCGTTTTATGCACTGACTGGCATGATTGCCGGAGTGGGATTTGCAACGTCAGCCATTGCGACGGGAGTGTGTGCGATTCTCGGTTGGCGAGCCGCAGTACGGAGAAAGTTCATCACCCATCGTCTGTGGATGTTGCGTTGTTTCGCGATTTTGTGCTCGGCGGTAGTCATCCGCATCATCGGTGGATTGGGGACTGTGTATGGCTGGGACGCGCCTTGGATTTATCAGGCGTCGGCATGGATCAGTTGGCTATTGCCTCTCGGTCTTGTCGAAGTCCATCGAAACATTCAGTGGGTCGAACCGTTGCCTCAATCCGATTCCTGATTGTCTGAAGTTTCTGGGCGACTCAATGAGCTATCGGCTTCTTCGTAGGATGCCAAATTTCGGCGTTCTTTCGCTGAAGTGTCAGCGGGAACGAATCGCACGGCACCATCGACCATCAAGCCATGTGTCCCCTCGGAGTGTTGAAACTCTGTTTCTTCGTTGAAGCCAAGGCTGACTTTTGCATCAATCACTTGAGGATCCATCCAATGGACGGCATGTTCCTCAGCAACTTCAATGACCATCAATGTCTCTGCATTATCGGGATTTGTTTCGAGTACCTTCGATTCGGTGGGTGTTAAAAAACTGTCATCTGTGATGAGAGCATGATATACGGTCAAAGACCGTTCGGTGGAGGGGCATCGATAGATTGGCAGAGTCTGAGCGAATGCTTCTGCATTGACGGGATCGTCCCACGGCTTGGTCAAATCAATAGTATCATAGAGGGGAGCTTGATCGACAAACGGCAGAATAAGTGTCCGCCAACTGTGCAACGGATTGCCTTGTGCATCCATAGTATAAGCGGGCGGGAATCCGCCGTATGTATCGTGGTAATTGTGCAGCGCCAATCCGATATGTTTGAGATTATTTTTGCAAGCGGAACGGCCTGAAGGTTTACTGATACTTCGAGCCACCGGTAGTAACAAAGCAATCAGAATTCCAATCAGGATGATGATCACTGCAATCAGTTCCGGGATCGTGAAGCCGGTGTTGAGTCGAGGAGCTAGTTGTCTGATGCCTGTTTTTTTCATGACGCACCCCTTTGAGACAGAAGGGACAAAAGTTCATGCAGTATTTACAGTATAAAATGTTGGTTCGATGAGAGCAAAAATATTATTGGCTCGTCAATCTGCCCTTGGATTCTCGTGCTTGGACATCTTTAGTCTGGATCTTTGCGGTCTCGTCGAGGACAATAGAAGATTCTTCTAAACATTCTCAACGATTCTGCCAAACGCAAGGGCTTACCTGTGCTTAATCTCTCGACACATTCGCTGAACCGAAGACAAGCCGTCAAAGGACTTGCCGCGATGGGGCTGGCGTTGGCTCTTCCTCATCGCGCGAAAAGTGCAACTGTTGAAAGCAAGAAGAACGCCGTCTCGTTCGGGTTCTCACTCTATGGGATGAAAGAGGTCGCGACGGCAGATGCTTATCGTATCCTCAAACGAATTGGGTACGACGCGGTCGAGTTAGTCTGTATGCCCGATTGGTCGACCGCTCCTGAGACTCTTTCCAAGTCAGATCGAGTTAAGCTCAAACAGGAATTGGAGGCTTCCGATCTTCAGCTTCCGGCACTTATGGAAAATCTGCCCTTACTGGTCTCTAAAGAACAACGACAAAAGCATCTCGACCGCATCAAGGCGGCGGGAGAATTGGGACACGATCTAAGTCCCGAAAATCCACCAGTGATTGAGACCATCATGGGAGGCAAAGGGAAGGATTGGCCAGCGGTCAAAAATGAAATTGTCGATGAACTCGGACATTGGGCGAAAGCCGCCGAAGCATGTCAAACTATTGTTGCGGTGAAGCCTCATGTCTCGGGAGCCGTACATGCACCAGAGCCGGCAGATTGGCTTGTCCGGCAGGTCAATAGCCCGTGGATTCGGCTCGCGTACGATTACAGTCATTATCAGATTGGGAATTACGATTTTGAAAAGTCTCTCGATCTGCTGTTGCCGAATTCGGTTTTTGTCCATGTTAAAGACAATCTCGGCAAGAATGGCAAGGTGCAGTTTGCGTTGCCGGGAGAAGGAGACATCGATTACCCGACTTACTTCAAAGCCTTGGTGAATCATAAGTACCAAGGGACTGTGATGGTCGAAGTGAGTTCGCAGTTGTGGCGAAAAGAAGGTTACGATCCCGTTGCTGCGGCGAAAGCGAGTTTCGAAAACTTGGAACCGATTTTAATCAAAACCGGCGTGTGGTGTGGAGGATGTTGAAGACGAGGATAAGAAGGTCGTAACGGCAAACGGGCAGACATTGAGGTCTTGTCTCCATTTTTTCCGATAGAAGAGTGACGCAGGAGGTCACTGACTCTTCTCAACATCGGATCATTTCGCGTGCGTTTGAATTTTGACCTCATTGAAAAAACGACAAGGCCGCCGGGAGTTCGTCCCAAACGCCGAAAGTCCGACCGAGTATCGGTCGATGATGTCTGGTTCGATGTGCCTGATGAGGCTCTCGAAGAGGTCGAACCTGAGCCACAAACTTCTCTGGCGACGCAAAATGCGACTCTCTCATCGCGTCAATTGTTCTCTTTGTGGACCATCGCGATTATCGTCTCTGCGTTTTGCTATTTTGGAACCTCGGCTATTCAGAATGCTTCGAGCCGAGAAACGGAATTGACTCATCTACAAATCAACGTCAATTCTGCGACACTGGATGAATTGCTGTTGCTCGAAGGGGTGGGGGAGTTGACGGCTGAAAAAATTCTTGCCGACCGTGAGATGAACGGTCCGTTTGCGACTCCTGATGACATTCAGCGAGTTTCGGGGATTGGTCCGAAAAAACTGGAAAAGTTGCGTTCTTTCGTACGTTGCAACGACTGATTTCTGCCTCAGAACTTTTCGGATTATGGTTTCTTCACAGTCGGAAATCAGATACTCTTAAAGGTCCACATATTTTTCCCACCTGATACACCATTAAGAGGTGACACCTATGTCGAAGTTAACGAGACGGAGTTTTGTCAAAACCACGGCTGCCGGTACGGCAGCCACATTCGCAGCCCCGGCATTTCTGAAAGCCCAGGGAGCCAACGAGAAAATCGGCATGGCTGTGGTGGGAGTTGGCGGACGCGGTCAAAGTCATATGTCCGCCTGGATGGGCGATTCACGCACACAAATCACATACATCGTCGATGTCGATGAAAAAATCGGCAACGCCCGTGCCGATACCATCGAAAAGAAGCAAGGCACACGACCGGTTCTCGTCAAAGATATGCGTGAAGCCTTCGACGCCAAAGATGTCGATGCCATCAGCACGGCGACGCCAAACCATTGGCATGCTTTGACGGGCATCTGGGCCATGCAAGCGGGTAAAGACGCCTACGTCGAAAAGCCGGTTTGTCACAACATTGCCGAAGGGGCCGCGTTGGTCGCCGCCGCTCGCAAGTATAAAAAAATCTGTCAGGTGGGAACGCAGAGCCGATCATCGGTCGCGTTACACGAAGCCGTGAAATTCATTCGCGAAGGTGGCATCGGTGACGTGAACTTCGCTCGCGGTCTGTGTTACAAGCGTCGCGCATCGATTAGTGCGTTGGGTGATTATCCGATTCCCGATGAAGTGGACTTCAGCGTCTGGAGTGGACCGGCTCAATTCACCGACCCGCGTTTGACACGCAAACGCTTCCACTACGATTGGCACTGGCAACGTGCTTACGGAAACGGCGACTTGGGTAACCAAGGACCTCATCAAACCGACATCGCGCGTTGGTTCCTCGGAGTCGACCGACATCCCGAAAACGTCTTCGCCTATGGTGGACGACTCGGGTATCAAGCCGAGAAGAAGAATCCCGATTACGTCGATGCGGGCGACACGCCCAACACGATTGTCTCGATTTACGATTATGGTGATAAATCACTGACGTTTGAGACACGCGGTTTGAGCGTCGATAATTCGGACGATCAAGAGTTGAACAAGTTGTTTCAATCGTCCAAAGGCAATAAAATTGGCGTGGTTGCTTATGGCACCGACGGTTACATGGTTCAGAAAACCTACTCTCATTGCATCGCTTACGACAAGAATCTGGAAGTCATCAAAGAGTTCAAAGGTGGCGGCGACCACTTCGGTAACTTCCTCGATGCAGTCGAAAGTCGTAACTATGAAGATTTGAACGCCGATGTGCTCGAAGGGCATCGTTCGGCAGCCGTCAGTCACTTGGGTAATATCAGTTATTATCTGGGCGAAGACAACAAAGCCTCCGTTGATCAGGTCAAGGAAGTCCTTTCGGGAGTGAAGAGTCTCGATGACAACCTGGAAACGCTCAACCGAACGGTGATGCACCTCGAGAAAAATGGCGTCGATCTCGGCAAGTACCCTCTTTCATTAGGACCAAGCCTCGCGTTTGATCCGGTGAAGGAAATCTTCCCGAATTCACCGGAAGCGACCGAAATGTGTTCGCGGAATTATCGCACTGGTTTCGTCTGCCCAACCGCTGACGAAGTCTGATTGCGGCATGAGACACGTTAACAATTTCAACTCGCAGGTTTCAGATCGAGACCTGCGAGTTTTTTATGGTCCCCACTTTCTGTAAAACCTGTTGGGATCGAGATCAGACGGCGTTATACTGAGATTCCCGGAACTCGGGTCTGAAACAATTTTGAAAGGGAAAGCCTTGAAGGATTTCGATTACGCCGCACCAACCGCTTTGAATGAAGCGGTTTCGTTGCTCGCGCAACATAATGGCAGTGCAAAGATACTCGCCGGTGGAACCGACATCATCGTCCAACTGCGGGAAGGTCTCAAAGACGCCGACGTTGTTATCGATGTTAAAAAAATTCCCGAATTGACTCAACTGAGTTACTCCGCCGAGAGCGGACTCTCGATGGGAGCCTCGGTCCCCTGTTATCAGTTGTATGAGAATCCCGAGATCGTCGGTGCCTACGGCGCCCTAACCGATTCGGCACGCATTATTGGTGGTTGGCAAATTCAAAGCCGAGCTTCCGTCGGTGGAAACCTCTGCAACTCGTCTCCTGCCGCGGATAGTATTCCATCCTTGATAGCCAACAATGCGACAGCGCACATCGTTGGTCCAAATGGGAGTCGCGAAGTTGCGGTGACAGAATTTTGCACGGCACCCGGCAAGAACGTGCTCGAATCGGGTGAACTGCTGGTGAAAATCACGCTCCCCGCTCGCGTCTCCAAATCTGCTTCGGCATATCTGCGGTTCATTCCCCGGAATGAGATGGACATAGCCGTCGCGGGTGTCGGTTCTTGGGTTAAGTTGTCTGAAGATGGCAACACAATCGAAGACGCTCGGATGGGATTGTGTGCTGTCTCGGCCACTCCACAATTCGCCGAAGAAGCGTCTGCATTTCTCAGAGGCAAACCGGCGACTGACGAAACGTTCGCAGCAGCGGGAGAACTCGCCAAAAAAATCGCATCACCCATCGACGATATGAGAGGCACGGTTGAATATCGAATTCATCTCGTGGGTGTGCTCACCAAACGGACACTCAAAATCGCGTGTGAACGAGCGAGCGAAAATTGAGGTTAGGAAATTTCATTGCACTCGTGACTCCAAGTGTTATCAAGCAGTTAGACAATCACTAAAAAGGATACTTTCCATGGCCAAAAAACAGGTCGTGACTTCAAATATTAACGGCGAAGAAGTGGAGTTTCTCTGCAAACCTCAGCAATCGTTGCTGGAAGTGTTGAGAGACGAACTCGATCTCACAGGTGCCAAAGAAGGTTGCAATAACGGCAACTGCGGTGCCTGTACCGTCATGCTCGACGGGCATCCCGTCAACAGTTGTCTCGTGTTGGCAGTTGAGGCGGAAGGTGCCGAGATCACCACTGTTGAATCGATTTCCCAGGGAGGTGAATTGCACCCGCTGCAACAATGCTTCCTCGAGGATGCGGCTCTTCAGTGTGGAATTTGCACTCCCGGATTTCTGGTCGCGGCAAAAGCACTCCTCGAAAAGAATCCCGACGCGACCGAACACGAAATTCGCTTCAATCTCGCCAACAATCTCTGTCGCTGTACCGGTTATGACAAAATTGTCAAAGCGGTTCAGGACTGTCAAACACGCACGAAGGAGGCGGTTTCCCAATGAGTACTGAAACCCCTAAAGCAGAAGTCTACCTCGGAAAAACCGATTACAAAGTGATCGGCACACGTCCGATTCGTCACGATGGTGCCGACAAAGTGACCGGGAAGGCTATCTACACCGCCGACTTCAAATTGCCCGGCATGCTGCATGGAGCGATCCTGCGATCACCGCATCCACATGCCAATATCAAATCGATCGACACCTCTGCGGCGGAAGCGATGGACGGTGTGATGGCGGTGATTACGGCTGCCGATATGCCGGGTCTCAAAGATAAGAATGCCAGCCTGGGAGAAGGCTCAGTCAATCTTCTCGACTTGGGGAGCAATGTGCTTGCTCACGGTAAAGTTTTATATCGCGGGCACGCAGTTGCGGCAGTCGCCGCAAAGAGTGTGCATATCGCTCAGGAAGCGCTCAAGCATATTGTCGTTGAGTACGAA
The DNA here is from genome assembly GCA_029243145.1 of Planctomycetaceae bacterium. GTDB lineage: Bacteria > Planctomycetota > Planctomycetia > Planctomycetales > Planctomycetaceae > JABURQ01. The sequence goes on from JAQWSQ010000143.1 coordinate 63,754, forward strand.
GAGCTGCCCGCGGTGACTTGGGTACTCGATGCGATGAAGGACGACGCGCCGATTCTGCTTGATCGTGTCCGCACCGACGACATGGGAGAAATGTCGGAGTCCCCGACAAATATCTCCAAACACATTCGCTTCGAAAAGGGCAACATCGAAGACGGCTTCTCTCAATGCGACATCGTCATTGAGAAGGAATTCCGTACTGAAACCGTTCATCAAGGTTACATCGAGCCACATGCTTCGGTGGCATCGTGGAATGAAGATGGTCACTTGAAAATCTGGACGGCCACACAAGGTTCGTTCACAGCGCGTCAACAAACGGCAGAACTCTTGGAGCTACCCGTCTCGAAAGTGACCGTGACTCCTTGCGAAATCGGTGGTGGTTTCGGTGGCAAGATCGCCGTTTATACACAGCCCGTGGCCGCCATGCTGAGTCAGAAAAGTGGACGTCCGGTCAAAGTGACCATGCAGCGCAATGAAGTCTTTGAAGGAACCGGCCCGACTCCCGGTTCTTATATGAAAGTCAAAATTGGTGCGACCAATGACGGCAAACTTGTCGCCGGAGAAGCTTGGTTGGCTTACGACGCGGGGGCTTTTCCGGGAGGAGTGATCGGTCCCGGCTGTATGTGTGTCTTTAGTTGTTACGAATTCGAACATGCCAAGGTCGATGGCTACGATGTCTTGGTCAACAAACCCAAAACGCAGGCTTATCGAGCTCCCGGATCGACCCATGTGGCGTTTGCGGTCGAGACGATTGTTGACGAGATTGCTGAGAAGTTGGAAATGGATCCGATCGATTTTCGCCTCCAGAATGCCGCCAAAGAGGGGACCGTTCGTGTCGATGGATTGAAGTATCCTCGCATCGGTTTGATCGAAACGCTCGAAGCGCTCAAGAATAGCGATCACTACCAAAGCAAGCTCGAAGGCCCCAACAAGGGCCGCGGTTTGGGGTGTGGTTTCTGGTTCAATATTGGTTTGAAATCCTCGGTGACCGCAACCGTTAACTCTGACGGCATGGTCAGTTTGATCGAAGGCTCGACCGATATCGGCGGGACTCGAACTTCCATTGCGATGCAGTTCGCCGAGACGCTCGGGATTCCTGCGGAAGATGTGATTCCGAAAGTGGCCGATACGGACAGCATCGGATATACCGATGTGACGGGGGGTTCGCGCGTCACCTTCTCCACCGGTCTGGCGGCCTATAAATGTGCTCTCGATATTCAGGATCAGCTTCGCGCACGAGCGGCCGATTTGTGGGAATGCGAACCTGAAAATGTTACTATCGAAGAGGGAGTTTATTCCCATAACGGTGATTCGATGACCTTCAAAGAACTTGCCGACAAAGCCTGCAAAGTGGGTGATCCCGTTGCGGGGTCGGCGACGGTCTCTCCCGATTGTTTCACGAACGGGTTTGCCGCTCATCTTGCCGATGTCGAAGTCGATCCTGAAACCGGTAAGGTGACCATTTTACGTTACACGGCAGTGCAAGATGCCGGTAAAGCGATTCATCCGAGTTATGTCGAAGGACAGATGCAAGGTGGAGCCGTGCAAGGAATTGGTTGGACACTTAATGAAGAATACTTTTACGACGACAAAGGGACCATGAAAAATGCGAGTTTTCTCGATTACCGCATGCCGACTTGTCTCGATGTCCCGATGATTGAAACGATCATCGTTGAAGTTCCCAATCCCGATCATCCGTATGGCGTACGGGGTGTCGGTGAACCTCCGATCTGTCCTCCACCGGGAGCAATCGCGAATGCCATTTATCACGCGACCGGACAGAGGATGACTGAGTTACCGATTTCTCCTCCCAAATTGTGGAAAGCGATCAGCGAAAAATAATCCGTTCTGCGGCAGGAGTCACTCCATTATGAAGTGTTCGTTGCTCAATCTTTTCCTGATTTGTTTTGGTGTGATGGTTGTCCAGACGCGGACCCTTCTGGAGGCTGCCGATAAACCGAACATCGTCGTGATCGTGGCCGATGATCTCGGCTGGGCCGATGTTGGTTATCACGGTAGCGATATCCAGACACCGAATATTGATTCGATTGCCAAAGAGGGAGTCGCATTGGATCGATTTTATGTATGTCCGATGTGTTCACCCACTCGGGCCGGCTTGATGACGGGACGTTATCCGAATCGGTTCGGTATGATGCGAGCCGTGATTCCCCCTTGGCGAAATTTCGGTTTACCGAGCAGTGAAGTCACTCTTCCCGAGTTGCTCAAGACGGCTGGATACAAACGGCGGGGCATTATTGGTAAATGGCATCTGGGACACGCGAAACCCGAACATCATCCGTTGGAGCATGGCTTCAATTATTTTTACGGCCATTACAACGGGGCCATCGATTACTTCACACACGAGCGGGAAGGGGAGACCGACTGGCATCGCAATCATGACACCGTTCACGAGGAGGTGTATTCCACTGACTTACTGGCAGCCGACGCTGCGAAGTTTATTAGTGATTCTCCAGAAGATTCTCCGTATTTTCTCTATGTACCATTCAATGCACCGCATTCACCCTTTCAAGCCAAAGAAGAAGACCTGAAGAAATATCCTCATCGGAAGGGGAATAAAAAAATTCTCGCCGCAATGATTGATTCACTCGATCAGGGGGTCGGAATAATTCTCGATGCGATTGAGAAACGTGGCGAGGAAGATAATACCTTTGTTATCTTCTTCAGCGATAACGGCGGTGTGAATAAAGTGGCCGACAACAAACCGCTTCGCGGAGCCAAATTGACACCCTACGAAGGAGGAATTCGTGTGGTGGCGTGTGCCCGATATCCCCAAGGTGGATTGAAGGGTGGGAAGACCATCGAATCTCGCTGTGGCTACATCGATCTCTTACCAACTTTGTGTGATGTGGCGGGAGCAGTCATTCCTGAAGGGCTCACGCTCGACGGCGTGGACGTTCTGGCTGCCTGGCAAGGAAAGAGTCAACTCGCGGATCGGGTCTGGATGACCTACGAAGCCCAGGGTAACAATGCCGACAAGGTTTGGGCCGCCACCGGTGATCGCTGGAAGTTGATCATGAAAGGGCCGGCTCTTGCGGCCATAGATCCTTCCAGAATTAAGGCAGAACTCTACGACTTGGCCAATGATCCTTTCGAAACGGAGGATGTTTTGGCGAGCCATCATCTTGAAGCGGCGATGTTGATGCTGAAACTTAATGAGTTTACTTTGTGGGGGATTGATGGAGTCCCCGTTTATCGTGAAGGGCGGGAAGGATTCGTCGCTCCGAAAGACTGGATGATTCCAAAGGAGTGAGTTTGATCCTTTCCTAAAAGAAGTCGATCAGCCCCACTCGCGTCTCAACAATGCTTTGTACATGATTCGATTCAAAGCGATAGCGGCGATCAGCGCGACAATTGCAAACAGATACAAAATCTGCATGTCTTTGGTGCTGCCGGGAACCGCCGATCCTACGAATGCAATGGCGAATCCCATACCAACAGCGACGAGTGTATAGAGACCAATCATGCTGGCAAGAACGACCCAGGCCCTGTTGAAAACCAGGACACTACTACTCACTCCAATGATCCACAGCGGAGCGGCAACGCCCAAGAGAATCAGAAGGCCGCCCATTTCCACCCAGCCTCCGGGAGCTTCTATCGCTCGATACCCCAGCATACCGATCAACCCGATCCAGGCGAGCCAGTGGTCCAAAGCCAAACCGAGATAGAGTTGCTTACAGAGTGACCCGCGAGAGAGTGGCTTCAACGACTCTGACTCTAAACTTCGACTTCTTTGCCACCAGCCAATGACGGGCATCATGAATCCGATACCGAAGGGGCCAGCAAATGCACTTGCGATCCACGTGGGATTCCCAGAAAATAGTTGTTCTCCCGCATTTATTCGTATCAAAAGTTGAGGCACCGAGCTAAGCAACATCACGAATATCATGAAAAACAGGACATGAATCGGACGAAGCAGATTTCCTTTTCGCCAAAGGGAAACCATTTCCAAAGTCGACCGTGATCGATATTCGAGTTGTTGATAGCCACGGTCCAGAAGTCTGATCATCCAGTTGTTGTATTGCTGCCCTTCCAGTGCTTTCATTTTTTTTGCATCCCAAGGGGAGAATGCCGGGAGCGAGGAAAATTTCTCATTGACCTTGTTAGTCACTGTGCCCAATCGCCGAAAACCACCGGCGATTGCCATGATCGAAAGCAGGCTGACTGTGGTCGCTAACCTAGGCATGTAGCCATGCATGTACCAGATAAATTCACTCGAGTACCCGGAAAAGAATTGCATTAAAAGTGTGGGAACAGTGAAGCAGGCGATGATAAATATCGGTGCGATCCAGTTTTTGAGGAGACGGTTTTCGATCATAAACATCGAGATGTAGAGGCTCATTATTCCAGATGCGACCAGCACAACCGAGGTAATGGCAAGTCGATCAAAACCATATCGCAACAGCGAGAGCCAGATCAGTAATAAGCCAAAGCTCAATAGCGCGACGGCGACGTGGCGGTGTGGTCGGAGGTAATTGGGGACGACGGCTGCGGCCGGGACCATGAATTGTGTCCATAGCTGTAAGATCAGCATCACGACAAAAAGACATATAGCAATGCCTGCTCCTCCAACAGCACCTCGTTTTTCGCTGGAATAATGGAGCGGAAATGAACGTACGGGGAGTAACGGTTGTACCTCAATTTGATGGAGTTGTTCCATCTGTGGCCAATCCGCGTAGACATCTTTCAAGGTGGGGTGGGTTCGTAATGAGTTCAGTATCTTTGGTGACAGAAGGGGGCCATTTTGGGAACTGACTTTGCGGCCTCGTGGCACGAGTGAGAGTTTCTGAAGATGGCGGATCTTTGTAATGGCTTCCATCAATTCGGGAGAGGGGTTTTCATATTCCAAGGTCAGTAATCGCACGGCTGACATCTTTGGTATCTCGTCGAGATGCTGTTCCATGCCGAGGCTACGAATTTGGAGCTGCGTCACGTGTTGACCGATTTTTGTCAACGCGCCCGCTGGGATTTCTCGACTGGTGAGTTCCAAGGAATTCAACTTGGGGAGTCGCAGGATCTGATCGACAATGTCATCAGTGAGGTCAAATCCTGAGAGCTTCAAGTAGCCCAGATTCGGAACCTTCGTCAAATCGGGGAGCCGATCTCCATCTTTCTGCTCAGTCACGCACAAAGAACGAATGGACTTGCCATTTTGTTTTTCGAGTAAGCCATCCAGAGTCTCTTGTCCGTCTGTGGAATGTGTTGCAGATTGTGCTTCATCAACGCTCGAATTGACGAACTGGAGTTTGCCCACAGGCTCTGGCTCTGCATAAATATCCGAGAGTCGATTGGACATCGGCATGAATGCCAGATTGCCGAAACAGAGCAGGAATACGACTACCAGCAACAATATCAGCGGTCGTCGCCAGTAAGTTTTGAGAATCTGATAATAGCGGTCGGATGTTTTGCTCATGCGATCACCTGTTGTAGAGACGAGGTCGATTGATCCGATAGCTCCAGGAAGATTTCTTCCAGATTGAGATCTTCCACGGTGATGGTGGCACCGAGTTCTTCTGCCAACGAGTCCATCTGCTGGGCGTGATAATCTTTTACGGTGTGCAAGGCGTGAGTGTCGTGATACTCGGCTCGAAGTGTGCCGGGAATGTTTAATTTCTGCTTCAGATTTTGAACGCCCGAAATGCGCACTCGCTTCACGCGGTCTTTCAATTCGTCGAGTTCATCCTTGAAACCGACCTTTCCCTCTTCGAGAAAGACTACATGCGAAGCGACTCGTTCCAGATCGGAGGTGATGTGCGTCTAAAACAAAATCGTATTCTCTTCGTGTTCCGTAAATTCGATCAATGATTTGAGAAACTGACGCCGGGCAACCGGATCAAGGCTGGCGACCGGTTCGTCCAGAATCAGCAGTTCGGGGTGATGCCCGAGTGCGAGAATTACGGCCAGTTTTTGTCGTTGGCCGACCGAGAGCGTGGCGACGCGGGCTTTTTCGTCGAGGGTCCATTCTTTTAATAAGAGATCGACGTAGGGTTGGTCCCACTGTTCGTAAAACGCCCCCGTGTATTCCGTCATCGAGCGGACATTCATCCAAGGAAGTAATGCGAATTCTTGCGAGACGTAGCCCAGTCGCGATTTTGAAGACGCCGACAAGTCCCACGATGTCTCCCCAAAGACGGCACTTGTCCCTGATGTCGGTCGTAGTAATCCCAACAAACATTTGAGGAGAGTCGTTTTTCCCGAGCCGTTCGTACCCAGCAATCCAACGACCTGACCTGCTTCAATCGTCAGGTCGATTCCGTTCAGAACGGTGGCTTTCTCGAATTGTTTTTTCAAGTCATGAGTCTCGATGATTGCAGTTGTCATGATATAAACTCCTTCAAGAGTTGACGGACGAGAGCGAGAATCTGTGCATCGGTGAGTCCGAGTTGTCGTCCACGGACGATGGCCTGCCCCATGAGGGGCGTGAGATCATTCAGGCGTTCTTTTTGACTCCCCTCGGCTGCCATCTTTCGAACTTGCATTCCTTTGCCGCGAACGCGTTCGACCACTTCGTCGGCTTCGAGTTTTGAATACGCTTTGGAAATCGTCATGGGATTGACGCCAAGTTCAGTCGCCATTTGCCGCACGCTGGGCAGCATGTCCCCTTGTTTGAGGATTCCCCCGGCAATCATCGCCTGCACCTGATCGATGACTTGCACGTAGATTGGCACCCCGGACGAGGGATGCACTTCAAATTGTTGAGGATGGACAGTCATAGGTATTGCCAAATAAGTGTATCAATGCACTGATACACATCGGCGAGAGAAGTCAACACCCTTTAGAAGAAATATTTGAAATGAGCGGGAAACAGCGGGTTTGGAGATGAGTCATCGCGTTGATGAAGCGACTCGTTCACACCAGAATTAGTGTTTATCGATTTTGGATTTTAGATTTCCGATTTTGGAATCTACTGATCCCACACATTTTTGCCGGGATACGCATTTGCGATCTCAGCGAACGGTACTGATGCAGACAAGACCACGAATCACTCGAATAACACGAATTGATTTTTAGCTGCGTTTGTCCCCGGCCACACATGTTGTCATTTCTCGGTGTTCTCTACTAACTCAGCGGTTCATTTGCTTGGTGGCCACAATACACACAAGAAATAACAAACATCATTATTTCGTGGCTGCCATCTATTGGTCACCCCACCCCGTCCATGCGTGTTGAGTATCGAGTTTGCTAGCCCGGCTACAACCTTAATCTGCTTTTCCCTGCGTCGCCGCGCCGCTGCGCGAGTCAATTTGTTTTGAAGTTATGGAGTGCTGCGACTCGGCGGAGCTTTCTCACTCGGCGTGGTTTGCGTCATCCGCGATTAAATAACTTGTTGATATTGTTCTGAAGACTTCGGTGGCATGGAGTGTTCACTGCTACCCTGTTTTTCATTCGTCTCATTCGTGGTCAGGTTTTTCTCACGTATCCGGCTGAGAAGTGCCATTGCATGTCGAATGAGACTTGCTCCCATTTCGACTGCTTGCGCAGATCGGGCTATGGCTCTTAAAATTCGCAATCATCCTACAAACTCGTCTTGCCAAACGTGATCTACCAGAGTTAGCGTTTATCGATTTTGGATTTCCGAGTAGAGAATCTACTGATTTCACACTTCGATCTTTGGCAATTTGACTTGCTCATAGCCATTGTGCGCAAGCACATTGGGTGGGTTCGAGCGTCATTGAGTGTTTACCAATGACGACTAATGCAACGTAAGAAAGGAGGCGATTTTGCGTGACGTGGAAAGTGCGCACATTCAAAACGCAATACTCACTCACAAAATGAAGATCAACGCAAACCGATGAACGCCAACAACTTGCTCAAGAGTATGGAAGATGCCGGGTCAAGGGTATGGAAGATCCTTTTCAAGTGTCCCACATAATCTTGACATCTTGAACTCTTGAAACGGGCGTTGAGTGTTTGAAAGGAAGCGTGCTTCAGCAAGCCCCCCCACTGCCAAGCATCACTCGCCCCGTTGCTCTGGTGGTGTGAACTGGAACCGTTTTGAGAGTGAGAAGAAGCCGAGCGGGTTTTCGTAGACGACTTTTTTGATCTTCGCTTCGCTCAAGCCGCGTTTTCGCATTTCCATGATGAAGTCGGCCACGGCAGTCGGTTTCGACGGTCCCCAATCTCCTGCCGAGTTGGCCATGATGCGTTCGTCGCCTACCATCTCGATAATGTCGGCAGCGCGGGCCGGTGTGCACTTCGTGGTGGGGTAGAGCGTCATCCCGCACCAGAAGCCGTTGTCCAAGGCCAGTTTGACCGTGTGTTCTTCCACGTGATCGATGAGGACGCGACCGGGATCGATCTTCGAGTTTTCTTTGATCATATCGATGATCATCCGCGTCCCTTTGTATTTATCCGACAGGTGAGGTGTGTGAATGAGGATCAGTTCGTCGGTCTTAGCGGCGAGTTCCAGATGTTCGCGAAAGATGGTGCATTCGTTCGGCGTGTTTTTGTTGAGTCCAATTTCGCCGATGCCGAGGACGTTCGGTTTGTCGAGGAACTCGGGGATCATGGCGATGACTTCGCGCGACAGTTCGACATTCTCGGCTTCTTTTGCATTGATGCAGAGCCAAGTGTAATGCTGGATGCCGACAGCGGCGGCCCGTTTCGCTTCGAACTCGGTCAGTTGACGGAAGTAATCGCGGAAGCCTTCGACACTGCCACGATCATAGCCGGCCCAGAAGGCGGGTTCGCTGATCGCCGTGCAGCCCATTCTCGCCATGATTTCATAGTCGTCGGTTGTTCGGGAAACCATGTGAACGTGTGGGTCGATGAAATACATGTGGGATTTCCTGGAGTGTCAATGTGTGATCAGTTTTCGGGAGTGGAAGACATCGAAGGAGGATTCAGGTGACAGGAGTCGGGAGTCAGTTGCATGAATGGACCGCGATCTCTGAATCCTGATGCCTCTATTTCTACTCTTCGTTCCAGCCGTCTTGGTAGTGGTCGCTGAAGTGTAATTGAACTTGGGCGGCTCGACCGGCACCCTGTTGTTTGAGCAGATCGATTCCACCCTGTAATAACGCCATTTGTTCGTGAATTTCGATGGTCTCAGAACCCTCCGCACGGTCGATGCGGTCCAGAGCGGCAGCCAGATCAAGGATCAAGCACCTCATGTTGAGAAAATCCTGTTCCAAGATCTCTTGAGCGGATCGTGTGGTGGGCATGATGGGATTCCTGTCGGAAAATGTAGCAGTCTAATGATGTGACGATGTCCTAACATCCTATCTTAAATCACTTTAGCTGACAAATCGACCTGTATTGATGTTTCGAGGTCCGCAATATCGGAGGGAGTTGGTGAAAAGGTCTCTGTACTCGATTTCGTTTTTCGCGAGTCGTATTTGACTGATTGTAATGATTGTTTCAAGGATGCCAGTTATTTAGCCGATTTTAAGAGATAAGCACTCGGAGCGTGTCGATGCGCTCACATTCTCTGTTTGCTTGAAACCGTTCCTGGGCGGCTCCTTTCGGGTGTTCAACCCACCGCTGGGGACAAGATGAGGAATCGATCCATGAGACTAACACGCCAATTCGTAACTCGAATCGCGATCACGGCACTCTTGCTGGCATCATCGTCTACGATGATTTCCGCGCAAGAAGGACCGAAACAAGTCTTCACGAATCGAACGAGATTCCAAATTCCCATTCGCTACAACCAAGAAGAAATGTCGCGATTGGGGATCAAGGAAATCCGCCTCTATACCTCAATCGATCAGGGGCGACGTTGGCAAATTGCTCAGACGGTTCCTCCTGAAACACAAAAGTTTGACTTCCGCGCCACCGCGGATGGGGAATATTGGTTCGCCGTCAAAACTCTCGATGGAAGTAATAATCTGATTCCGGGAGGAGCCACAACCTCTCCGGCTCTCAAAATTGTCGTCGATACCACGAAGCCCGTTTTCAAATTGCAATTGCAACCGGCAGAAGCGGGGCAGGTGCGACTTGCCTGGAATGCCGTGGATCGTTGGCTTAATGCTGACAAAATGACACTCGAATATCGTCAACCGGGTGAGCAAGAATGGCAGCCCATTCGATTCACTCCGAAAGCGAGTGGCGAAACAACTTGGTCTGTCACAGCGGGAGGCATCGTTGCTGTGCGTGGTTCCATCACAGACTTGTCTGGGAACCTCGGTTCCAATCAATTGCAAATCAATGTGACTCCCGCTTCGAGCGAGCGTCCAAAACCTTCTGAACCTGATTTTTCGCGTCCCGTCGCGAGTGATACGAACATTATGCCTCATCCTACTGTGGCAGATACAAACACCGGAGGAGCCGCTCCGTTTCCTGCCGGTGCATTCGAACCTTCGGCCCATCCCTTCAAGAAAAAGCTAGTGAATGAGCCAAGGATTCCGACGGTTGCCAATAATCCTTTCGCGGATGAAAAGCCGGTCGATCGTCTGGACGATCCGATTGACGAATGGCATTCGACCGATGTTCCAGTTTCTGACGACAAAAAATCTCGCCCGGATGCATTGAAAGGTCGTTACACAACAGAATCTGAACAACCGTTGGCGACTCGTCCAGCCGTTCCTGTACGAATCGTACGTCAGACAAAATTCGACATCGGTTACGAGCTTGATAACGTGGGAGCGTCCGGGATTTCGCAAGTGGAACTGTTTATCACTCAGGATGATGGCGCCCATTGGTGGCGTTATGGAGCCGATGAGGATCGTCAGAGTCCTTTTGCGGTCGAAGTCCCGTTACAAGGGACATATGGTTTTGCCATTCGCGTTCAGAGTGGTGCCGGACTTGCCAACGAACCACCAGAAAACGGGGCTGCTCCCGAGATGAACGTGATTGTTGATCAAACGGGACCGTTGGCAGAACTGTTGGCTGTGAAGCCTCTCAATGGAACAGAAGGAACACAATTGTTGATCCGTTGGCGCGTTTCTGACAAGCACCCCAGCGGTGCACCAGTTTCTTTATCCTACGCGGTCAACGAGCAAGGTCCATGGATTCCGATCACCGGTTGGCAAGCCGATGAGCGTGAGTTCGCGTGGAAAGTGGGTTCACAGGTTCCCGCGAAAGTGTTCATCAAACTGGATGCCCGCGATGCTGCCGGGAATATCACTTCGATCATGAGTGAAGAAGCGATTGCCATCGACTTGGCGAAACCTTCCGCACGAATCGTTGATGTTGAAACAAAAACAGGGAACGGCTTACAGAAGTAAGGTTTCCAATGTTGAAGTCAGACTTTCAAATCGACTTCGCTGTCTGAGTTTTTGAGGTTGTCGGCATTTTTCTGCCGAATCGGTTCGACAATCTCCGCGAGGAACTCATCGACCTGTTGAGGTGCTCGACCGATGTATTTGCGAGCGTCGAGCGCGTCTTCCAAATTGACTTCTGCGAATCGGTCATCTCCCTTGAGGCGTTCAATCAAGTCGTTCTCCAAACCGTGGACTTTGACTTGCTCGATTGCGTCGAGACTGTGGATGCGGATGACTTCGTGTAATTCTTGTCGGTCTCCACCCGCTCGTACTCCTGCCATCAGAAACTCTTCAGTCGCCATGAACGGCAGCACTTCATTGAGCTGTTTCTCAATGACTTTGGGATAAACTTCGATTCCTTCCATGATGTTTTGATAGATGAGCAAAATTGCATCGATGGTGAGGAAGGATTGAGGAAGAGATAAACGTCGGTTGGCCGAGTCGTCGAGCGTTCGTTCCATCCACTGGGTCGCCATCGTGTGTTCGCCGTTGGCACCAAGAGACATGGCAAAACGAGCCAGCGAGCACATTCGCTCTGCTCGCATGGGATTCTTTTTATAAGCCATGGCTGACGAACCGATCTGCTGCTTTCCGAACGGCTCTCCCATTTCGTTGCGATGTTGCAGGATTCGTAAATCGTTACCTGCTTTATGTGTTGTTTGCCCGATTCCCGAAAGAGTGTCCAGGATTTGGGCATCCACTTTACGGCTGTAAGTTTGCCCGGTGACGGCACAAACTTCCGCAAACCCCATTTTGTCGGCGACCAGTTTTTCGAGTAGGCGGACTTTCTGGTGATCGCCTTCAAAGAGTTGCAGGAAGGTGGCTTGTGTTCCCGTCGTTCCTTTCACAGAGCGGAAGCGGAGAGTTGCCAGGCGATATTCGAGTTCTTCCAGGTCAAGAATGAGATCGTAGCACCATAGCGTGGCTCGTTTGCCGACCGTGGTTGGTTGAGCCGGTTGTAAGTGGGTAAAACCGAGACAGGGAAGGTCGCGGTACTGCTGAGCGAATTTTGCCAGACGATCAATGACAATTACCAAACGCTGTTTGGCCAATTCGAGACTTTCTCGAATCATGATCAATTCACTGTTATCGGTGACAAAACAGCTTGTCGCTCCCAAATGAATAATCGCGCGGGCATCCGGGCACTGATCACCAAACGTATGTACGTGAGCCATGACATCGTGACGCAACGCTTTCTCGTGTTTAGCGGCAACATCAAAATCGATGTCGTCAACGGAGGCTTTCATTTGCTCGATTTGAAGCTCTGAGATATCGAGGCCTAATTCTCGCTGAGACTCGGCCAGAGCAATCCAGAGTTTCCGCCAAGTGGAATGTTTCTTCTGAGCCGACCAAAGGGTCGCCATTTCAGGAGAGGCGTAGCGGGTAAGGAGTGGGTTTTCGTAAAGATCGTGGCTCACGTCAGTTGTCTTTCGTTGTAGATCACAGCAGAACGAAAGATTATTGTAACGTGAGGAAGGTAGGGCGTCTTCCCGGAGGAAGTCTCCATTGGTGTCAGCGCATAAAAAAAGTGCCGGTCCAGGAGGGATTCGGCACTTGTCAGAATTTTAGCGTCGCGAGACTGCCCGGCGGAAAAGGTCTCCGCCAGACAGTAACTCACGTTCGCTAACTGCAATCATGAAGCTCGGGACGAGCCTACTGTCTGGTTAAAAACCAGAATCAGTTGGCACAACCACAAGAGTCACAGCAGTTTGACTGACATTTGTCTTTCTTGAGGCAGCTGAACAGCTTTTTCAAGAAACACTTTTTCTTAGGCTTGCAGCAGGTATCCTGGCAGCAAGTTGAAGCGACTGGAGCACAGCAAGCTGCTTCGACTGGAGCACAGCAAGCTGCTTCGACGGGAGCACAGCAAGATGCTTCGACGGGAGCACAGCAAGATGCTTCGACGGGAGCACAGCAAGATGCTTCCACGGGAGCACAGCAAGATGCGGCAGCAGGAGCACAGGCAGCAGGAGCACAACAAGCAGCAGCTTCTGGAGCACAGCAAGATGCGGCAGCAGGAGCACAGGCAGCAGGAGCACAACAGCTAGCAGCTTCTGGAGCACAACAAGCAGCGGCAGCAGGAGCACAACAGCTAGCAGCTTCTGGAGCACAGCAAGCAGCGGCAGCAGGAGCACAACAAACAGCAGCTTCTGGAGCACAACAAGACACAGCCTCTGGAGCACAACAAGATGCTTCAGCAGGGGCACAGCAGCTAGGGGCTTCTGTACAGCAAGAGGTGTTACAGCTCTTACCATGGCCAAACAGGCCAAACAGGCCCGCATCTGCTGGTGCACTACTACAACACAGGACCAGGATTGCGGTCAGACTCATCCACTTCTTCATTTCAATTCTCCTCAGAATAATTGTTCGGTCTTCGAACGTGAGGAACTCTCGGTTCGTTATTGTGACGGACCACCCGTCAACATTTGCCGGAGTTCAGCGAAACTCGCACGGCATCCGCACGAGGTCTGTGTGTACTATTCGACATTGTGAAGAAGGGCATTCTGGATAAATTGCAATAAATACGCTCGCTTTGGTTCTCCGCGTAGCCTGTGCCGGTTATTACGATTCTGTGAGACGACAACTTGACTCAGCTTGCCTCCCCCATTCTGTTTGCATTGCTTTTCAGGTTTGGTGAGATTGTCTAACCTGTTGCTGTTGTACCGTGTGCAGCATTTACGCAATCTCTAAGTCTTCCCAATGTTCGATCGATAAAGTCTCCACCATGTCTATGTCGCTGGCAATTTTTTCAATGCTGCTGCTATCAGGCATGCTGGGTCTCTGGATCGTCCGTATACAACCGATGCTCGGGTTCACAACTCTGTCGGGGGCTGGATGCTGGTTGATGCTTGGATTGGCCTTCTGGATCATTGTGACTTCGCTAGAAATTTGGTGCGGAGAAAATCATTCTCACTCTTGGATCAGTCGAGCCCACTATCTATCGATCACGCTGATGCTGTCCCCTTTGGTGTCTGTGTTGGGAGCGAAGCGTCCGGGAATACGCGTTTGGAACGTCTTCGTGGTCATTCCAATGTTGCTGATGCTCAATTGGCCGTTAATTGCAGAATTGTTGGGGACGCCCCCCAATCTGTCGCTCAATCTCGAACCTCCTGCTTTAATGGGAGTAATCGTGGTGTTGTTGATGGTCTTGGGCAATTATTTTGGTACGCGCCTGACATTGCCTGCCATGATGTACTGTCTGGCGATGGCAATCGCGTTGTCAACTTGCAGTGAATCCCTTCCCGTTCCGTACCGATCACCGTTATTGGTTCGCGCACTCTCGGGAATGCTCGTCGGTTGTTCGCTCTTTTTAATGTTATCACGAATGAAGAGGGCTGCCTTCGAAAGAAGAAGCTACGAAGGGATATGGCTCGACTTTCGAGATTGGTTTGGGATCTTGTGGACGCGCAGAGTCATGGAACGTTTGAACCAGACGGCAGAAAGTGAGAATTGGCGTGTGCGCCTTTCACTCGAAGGGTTTGTTTGGGAAGACGAGCTCACGGAAGCACAACGCCAGGAAACTCTCAAAAAGATGGATCGTGCATTTCGCTGGATCTTTCGTCGATTCGTTGATGAAGAGTGGATTGATGAGCGACTTCAGCGATCAGAAACCGAAGTATCTCCCGATATCACTGCTGGCCCGGTTCAGATAGACTAGATGGACTCTGTGAGTTCTCTCGTGAATGGTTCTGTTATGTCCTCATCTCCAAGTACCAATTATCAATTGCTTGCCGAACAGCATCTTGAGGGATTAAACATCCTTTTGGATGTCACCAATAAGCTGGCTCAAGAGCAAGATCTGGCGGAGATTCTCGCACTTGTGACGGAAGCGGTGTGCGCAGCCCATCATTGCGACCGCGCCAGTTTGTTCCTCTACGACGAACAAAGGGGCGATTTGTACACAGAAGTTGTCACGGAACTCGAAATTGCCGAGATTCGTCGGGAAATGGGAGAGAGCGTTGTTGGGTGGGTGGGAGAGCACCGCGAACTGCTCAATGTTTCTGATGCCTATGCGGAAGAGCGGTGGGATCGGACCGTCGATCAACAGACCGGCTACCGCACTGCATCCATTCTCGCCTGTCCGATTCTGTCCCTTCGCAACGACAAATTACTCGGCGTGTTACAGGTACTCAATAAGAAATCGGGTCTCTTCACCGATCTGGACGAGAAACTGATCCAGGCGTTTGCTGCTCACGCTGGAGCTTCTATCGAGCGACAACAATTGATCGAAGAAGTTCAAGAGAAAGCCCAACTT
>JAQWSQ010000148.1 GCA_029243145.1 Planctomycetaceae bacterium
CAGTCAGGCTGTGCTAAAAAGGAAAGAATTCATCTCACCCAAGTGGTTAGCCCTGCCAGCTTGTTCTGACGGCTCAAACTATTTTTCGAGAAGTTGTGGCGACATCTGCGAGAGCTTGTTCACAGACATTATTGCGATTTGAGGCAACAAACAGGTAGCTGGATTCGCAAGAATTCAGATGAATGTGCGGCGGTAGTGTCGGTCCTTCCGAACTATTGCGAATGGTGAGATTCGATTGGTGTCGCTTTCGTCGGGTGAAAATATTGTGCTGGGGCAAGCACACCCGAATTATCATGTTGGATTGTCCATTGATCGTGAGAAATAAATATCTGATGACGACTAATAAGAAAATCAAGAAGTCGGAACTCGACGATCATCAGGTTGCTATCTGGAAACTCTCCGACGGCTTACTGAAAATATCATTCGCAGAGTTGGCCAGTGATCAAGCGGAAGTTCATTCGCTGTTGAGGGCAAATCGACGCCGAATCATTCAAAAATTCGGAGACGAGAATCAACCAACCGAAGGGGAGGAGAACTGATTTATGGATTCGAATCAGATCTGAAAGAGAAGCTTTTGCTGACCTGCCTCTGGCTACCTTTTGCTGATGAAATCATATTGCTGCGAGGAAAAAACGTTTTCAAACGGGCTGCGAATGTATCATGCTAAAGAGAATCACTTCTTCTTAAGCCCGGAGTTCGTCATGCTATTATTCCAATGTCAGCCGCAAGTTCGTCTCTCTCGCTCTCTGCGAATTCTGGCAATCGCGTGTCTTGCAATTGGTCTTCTTTCGATCGCCGACATATCTCTTGCTGACATTGCTCCGGATCCGCTCAGCGGTGGAGTGAGTCTGTCGGGAACCACCAAATCGGTCGAGATGAGTGAGGAGGTAGTGACCCTCAAGATTTCCGAGAGCAGTTGCACGACCAATGCCGTTTTCATGATGAAGAATCTCACAGACGTCGATGTCACTATGGATGTCGGATTTCCGTATGCGTATCCCGACGATTTGAGAGAGTTTGAAGTCAAAGTGGGCGGTCAGGTGGTCCAAGATGTGGCGTTGAAAAGTCTGGGGAGGCGACGGAAATGGAAAGTCTGGACGATGACCTTTCCTGCGAACGCTATCACGACTGTTGAAGTCGATTACTGGAACGAACTTCAACAGACAAATAGTTGGACGATGGGCATTGAATCCGTACCCAACCTGTTGCTCAAGCTGACTCCCTGGAAATCAAAAACGGAGAGGCAGGCAACTCCTGAAGAAAAACGTCAATACGAAGAACTGGCCGAACGATTACAGCACCGACAAGTCGGCTACATTTTAAGGACTGGAGCGGGTTGGGCTGGCAACATCGGCAAGTGTCGCATCGAAGCCAAATTTGACGGAATCACGTCCGAAAACCTGATCACGCAATATCCGATTGCCAATGAAGAGTATTTACCTCGCGATCCGCAAGTTCGAGAAGATGGACTCGTCTGGGTGCTGGAAGATTTCGAACCGAAACAGGACATCTCTTTTCAGATCTCTCCTTATATCACGCAGCAGGAAGTGAAGGATCTGATCGAAGAGAACCTCAAGCAGCATCCCCATCATCCCCAATTGACTGGGTTATATGGGCATTACTGCGATTCACCAGAGGAACAAATAACTTACCTGCTAATGATTGACGACATGCTCGCCGTCTGGTCAAAGAAATTTGCGATTGATGGTCCCGACTACATCGACAGAGACCATGCCTCTCAATCATTTAAGGTGTGGTTTTTAGTGAGAGATATGACAATTCGACAGAACGCGCGCAGACCGCTGACAGATGCTCGACGAAAAAAACTGTTACCTGTCATTCAAAAGATTGCAGAGCGAATGAGATCGCAAATGCCTTCGGCGGATCAGGAACGGTCCGACCGACTCAATACTTATCAGGTAAAAACGTTCCGTCGGGAGTCAGCGGAAGTGCTCGCCTGGTGCGAGAGGTATAAGTAGTGGCTGTATCCCAGTCGTCTGCATAATCGCTGCCTCATCGCAGCGACTTGTAAGTTGCTGGTGTCTCATTTGGGATGATTGATTACAGTCCCCAAGTCACAATTTTGACGGTTCAAAAGAAAAGAGACGCCCCGTACAAGGCGTCTCTACGGTGGATGGAGCTCGATTTGCGTCAAAAAAAGAGACCTCTCAAAACTCATCTTGCCAAACGCGATCTACCAGAGTTAGCGTTCGTGGTTCGATAATAGATCTCAAAACCGTGGGCTAGCGCCCGGTTCGAAATCTGAATGGAGTCTCGATCTTTGGCAATTTGAACGTCATCACAACCGGTTTATGGGAGTTGGGTGCCATGCTCTCACCGCAACGCGGGGTGAGCATGCTCGCTGGCGGCTCAAGAAGCGAATAGCGTGTTGATGAATGACGACCGCTGCAACGTGAGAAAGGAGGCGATCTCGCGTGACGTGGAAGGTAAGTCCACAGAAAAAACGATACTCGCTCACAATGTGAAGATCGACGCAAACCAAAGCGAGCCAACGACTTGCTCAAGAGTATGGAAGATTCGGAATCAAGATTCGGTAACATTTGCGTCAAGATTTAGTCAACATTCGGTCAAGGTGTGTCCCCCATTTCCCGAATCTTGACATCTTGAAATGGGCGTTGAGTGTTCAAGAAATGGCCGAGTGAAATTCGCGTCTCGCCAATGTGATCTGAGAGACAGGTGATTGACGAACGGGGACGTCCGTCGTACGGACAACATCGACAGTGCACAACTCGAAAAAACAATCCCTCATCGCTCATGCCGACAGAGGAGTGTCGCTACAAGTATTCACACTGGCGAAACGCCAGTGGTACCGAGCGTTCAAAATTAACGTGTGTAAAACTATTGCGAAGATGTTTTTTCAAGCATCACTTTCCCATCCTCAAGCCGATACACGCAATCGGCAAGCATTTGTGTCTCTTCGGGATTGTGGGTCACTTGAATAGTTGTGACACGAGTCTGCTGACGCACATTGCCGAGCAGCTCACACATTTGCTCCCGAGTTTCACGATCCAACGCCGAGAGTGGTTCATCGAGACAGAGTACCTTTGGTCTGAATGAAAGAGCACGACCGAGAGAGACCCGCTGCGATTCACCTCCGCTAAGACCGGGAGGGGTTCGGTGTAGGAGATGTGTGATTCCCAAGAGAGTTGCGAGTTCCTCGACGCGATCAGCGATCTCTTTTCTGGACGCTCGCCTGATGGTTAAAGCATACGCCAGATGATCGCGGACCGTCATTCGAGAGAACAACGCTCCATCCTGAGGAACATATCCGATCCCTCGCAAAGCGGGATTCAATCGCGTGACATCTTTCCCGCCAATCAGGATCGTTCCTGAAGAAACAGGACGGAGGCCAATAATGCATTCTAATATAGTGGTTTTACCTGAACCAGTTTTTCCCATTAATACTGCATACGCGCTCTCAGGAATTGAAAACGAAACATCCTGAAGGCAGAAATCTCCCGTCTGGATGCATATATTGTCCAAAGAAATCATGACTGACCAATTCTTGCGTTCTAGAGCAAAGCCTCACGAGATCCCCAAATGCGAGTGATCACCAAAACCGTCATCGCGGCAACCACCATGATCAAAGAGACCGAGACTGCCGCTTCAATATCGCCGACATTCATCTCCAGAAAGACTGTTGTCGAGAGCACCTCAGTTTTCATACGAGTAGCTCCCGCAAAGATTAACAAAGGACCGAATTCCCCTAACGATCTCGCCCACGCCAGAGTAAACGCAGTGATAATCCCGTGAGTTGCCTCAGGAAGAACAACCATTCCGAATGCCTGTGATCGCGAGCTTCCCAGAGCGATGGCAACCTGCTCGCATCGTGGATCAATGTGATCAAAAGTTGATTTCATGGTACGTACGGCAAAGGCACACGCCACCGAAAATTGAGCCAAAATGACAGCCGGAATTTGATAGACGACATCACGTGCAATGAACGAGAACGGTGGAAACTGAAAAAGAATCAACAAGCTCAAACCGACAACCAGGGGTGGCAAAACAATAGGAATATCGAGGACCGCATCGAGGAGACGTTTGCCGGGAAATTGATGTCGCGCTAACAGATATCCAATCGGAACCGCGACGATGACAGAGAGAATCGCCGACAAGGTACACGAGATGAGACTCAGCCAGATGGAATATCGGATTTTGGGATCCGACAATGCCACGAAAACGGGATTATCGTTAAGCATTGCCTTCCACGGATCGGCAGAATCAGAGGCGGCATCCATCGTTTTCTCGGCAACATACCACGCATCGGCGAGCAACATGGCAAGAATCAGAAAGATGTACACGCCTCCGATGGTCGCCATGCAGGTATAAAACACACGATTGGAAAGGACAATATTTCCGACGTCCGATTGTTTCAATGAAGGGCCTTTGGGCGCATCGAATGTCCCTTTGATCGACTCGTCGTTGTTCATTCCTCGTCGCTTTCTGGAGTTTGGTCATTCCCCAGACGAAAATGAAACCCAGCCGCTTCGAATTCATTTTCCGCTTGCGAGATTCGCTGAAAGAGACGTCTCGACAGATACTTATGGTCGCTGGTTTTGGCAATACTGAAAGGCTGCACGGCCAAATTATCGGTCGATTCGATACGAATAATTTCGATGTCATCCTGATTGGGAAGCGCATCAGAAATATAGACAATAGCTGCATCGACATGCCCCGCCACAACATCAGGCACCAACAAAGCTGACGATATTTTCTCGACCACCACCTCCCCCTCGACAGTTTGTTTCTCTTTCAGTTTTTGATAAAGACCATCGGACTCTAACATGCGGCGCGTCAAAGCACCGATCGTACACTGCTCGGGCTGTCCCAAGGCGACACGGATTCCCGGATTCAATAAATCTTGAAGCGAAGAGACTTTGCGATCACCTTTGGGTACTACGATGACCAGTTCTACATCAGAAACATCAACATCATCCTGAAACCAATCTCGTACATTGTCGAGGTAATAGCGGTCGCAAGCCATATAGACATCAGGAAAACCCATCTCGATTGATTGATTTTCGATGATTTTCATCTGCGACGTAAGAATACCGCACCCATTGTACTCAGTATTGACAATGACTCCTTCACGTTTTTGAAAATCATCGATGACTTGTTCGACGGTTCGACGATTAACGGCACCACAGAAAAATGAAATTTCGGGTGATTCGATCCAGACATCTCCTTCCACTGGGCGAGTTCCATATTTCTCAAACGTTTTCAAACCTTGATCGCGTGCAGTGAGAAAACGGGCAAACTTCAGAGCAGCGGTTGGATCGGTCGAGGAGCGAAGAACGGCAATGCTGATCAAATTAGGATCATTGGCGAGTTCTGGAACAGGAATCGCTTCCAGCTCATTGCGATACTTGGGCATGGTCACTGTGGAATCCCAAACCAAAGCGGCATCCACCGCGCCAATTTTCACGTCGTTGGCGATTTCGTTAACCGTCGGTTTGAAGACCCCTTCTCTGGTTACCTGTTCTTCGAGTTGAACCCAGCGGTTCGTTCCATCGACTTGAATTTTCTCGAGTTGTTTTTTAATCGTCTTACCAATGGCTGCTTGTTCGGGATTTCCGACTGCCACTGCAACTCCCGGTTTTAATAAATCATCCAACGATTTGATCTGTTTTGGGTTTTCCTTACTCACTGCAATGACCGGACGTTGGTGGGCAATCGGGATCGTCTCCGCTGCCAAACCAAGTTCAACTGCTTTGTCGGTATAATAATCGTCTGCGGCGAGATACAGATCGGCTTCTGCATACTTGTTGACTTGTAACTGATTCAGCAGAGAATTTGACCCTGCATATTGAATCTCGATATGCACTTGGTATTGCTCTTCATACGCCGAGGAAATTTCTTCGACTGGCACACGCATTCCGGCAGCACAGTACAGGATAAGATATTTCTTGCCGGGTTCTGGCTGAGGAGAGCCTTGCCTCAACAGCAACACTAAAACAACAATTAATCCAACAGCTCCTAACAGAAAAATCCATAAGGAATTGACTCGCCCCGACCGGGAACAGCTTGTTGTGTGGAGAGATATTGTCTGCATGGCACCTACGATATTCGGAGTGAAGAGAGCTTTCAATGGAAGAACGTTTCCAAGAGAGTCACTTACTTATTAGCGATAAAGGCTTTCTTGAAAGTACCTCAACCAAGGACGATCTCATCACGTTGTGGCGAAGTTGACTAGAAGTTGGCTCACAGTCACAGTCGATTTTATCCATCTCTTATTGTAAATCCCGCCCAGAATGAATGCACAAGAAATTGATCTCAATTCCTGATGATACTGAGGGAATATGATACCGAGGGAGTTTGTGAAAGGCGGTTGCCATTGCCTGAGAGAACTTTCCGAGAGGTGATTACTTACTCATTACAGGCGTGATCACCTTCCCGGCCAGTAGATGAATGGCACGATGTGCATGGGCAACCGCCCTGTCATCATGCGTCACGAGCAGAACACCTCCCCCTTCACTGGCGAATTCGGCGAGACAGTTCAGCACGATTTCCGCATTTTCCTGATCGAGATTTCCAGTTGGTTCGTCTGCCAGCAGAAGCTTGGGTTGATTGAGTAACGCCCGAGCCATTGCCACCCGCTGGCGTTCACCGCTACTCAACTTAGAAGGAACGTGACCAGTGCGTTCAGTTAACCCGAAGCGTTCGAGCAATTGGCCAGCACGGTCTCGAACGCCTGGATTCTGTTTTGTGGCCATTGCCGGTGACAGTATGTTCTCGAGAACAGTCAAGTAAGGAACGAGATGAAACTGTTGAAAGACAAACCCAATCGTCTCTGCACGGAATTCCGCTCTGTCGTCGGGTGTCATGCTGTAAGGGTCACGACCTATGACCGTCACTTTGCCAGTGTCTGGTTTTAGGAGACCTCCGGCAGACAACAATAATGTTGACTTACCGCAGCCACTAGGGCCTTGAATCGCAATGAATTCTCCTGCGGAAATCTGTAGCGAGACATCGTCAACAGCATGAATGACCGACTCGGACTCTTGGTAGGTCTTGGAGATTTTGTCGATCTGTAACAACATATGACGTGTCCTGAAATTTTAATCATCGACAACAAATGCGATTGCTGACGAATGACCGGAGGGAACTCTCTCTCACTCGCCCTGTAGTACGATTGCCGGGTCTTGTCTCGCTGCGATTAAGGCGGGGAGCCAACTGGCAACACCCGTCAACAATAGAGCCAGAAATGGCCCTGCGACGATGGTCAGAACAAGATCTCCGGATTCAAATAAACTTTGCCAACCCAAGCCATTTGTGGAGAAGCCACCTAGGCTCCACCCACACCAGTACCCAACTCCGATTCCCAACAGTCCGCCCCAGAGTCCGACGAGAAACGCCTTCGATAAAAACACGAGAATGATCTGTCGTGATTTCAGCCCAATGGCTCGCAAAATACCGATCTCTTCAGTCCGCTGCCGCGCATTGGCGAGAGACAACAAAAAGATTGTGAACACAGCGGCAACGAGTACCATCGGCACCAGCACTCCCGCGAAACCTGCATGTTGTTGTTCGAGGTCATCGCGTGACTGTTTCTCTCGCTCAAGAATTTCTTGGCCTGTTTTTTGTTCCAGTAACAACGAAGTTTCGGCAGACTCTTTGGCCTTTGCCCGAGCTTCTGCCCGAGCCAAAGCTTGCGAATACTTTTCCACCACCTGCGTCCCGGGAAGAACTGTGGCAATTTCTTCTCGAATGGCCGAGATTCGGTCACCAGCACAGTCGCATTCGAGCGCCAGGATGGCATTGATGAGGTTCTGCATCCCCAGAATTTCCTGAGCTTGTTTCAGATTGATCCACAGTGTGACATCATCTGTTGAACCACGTTCAGGATGCAGTTGAGAAATCGTGAATTCATGACCATTGAAAGTCACAGGGTCACCGACGTTCAAGTCGAGCTCGTGATGGATTTCATAACCGACCACCATTTTATCTTCGGCGACCTCTTCCAAGAGTGGTTTTTTCAGAGCCCGGTGATGAATCGGAACTTCGCCGCGAGTCCCAATGAGAATCACCTCGCGATTTCGTTCCGGCCAATCAATTTTCCGGCTGACACTCGGCAATAAATGGTTCACTGTCACAATGTCCGATTGCGCAAGTCTTTCGACGTAACTTTCGGGCATTGTGGCCGTCAATCCGTTAAGTAACATCTCAGAACGCGATTGCCCTTCAGGCAGAATGAGCACATTGAAGCCTAGGCCTTTCATATGTTTGCGCATGGCGTTTTCAAGGTCGGCTCCTGCTTGTTGGACCATTTTCTCCTTTGCAGCCACAGACTTTTCAACTTCGGTCTGTTTTTGTTCGAGAAGATACTCGGTGATCACCTGGTCGGCGCGTAAAAGTGTGTGCGCCCCCACGAAGCAGGCCACAGCAATAGAAACCGAGACAACACTCAAAAGAAAACTGAGTTTTCGATGTTGAATTTCTCGAATGGCGAGATGCCATACGGTCGGCATAGTGTTGTCCTTATTGTGAATGAGGCCGTTTGATTTCATGACGGCTCTTTGAAGTCTGAAGTGGCAATTGCTTCAGCTTGCACGAGGTGCCAGAAACTTCGAAGCCACCATCACACCGATAGTGATCAAGCCGAGAATCATCCAAACATTAAATCCGATACTGAGATTCGAGGAGGTTGATGTCTCTGAGGAGTCACGATTCACTTCCCGCTTAATACTCTCTATCGGTTGTTGTTCAATCCTCGTATCGGAAATGGTGATATCGGTATTTTCAGCTCTGTTTTTGACATTGATTGAGGCCGCGTCATTCTTGAGACTGATTTCTTCGTCAGAAAGTCCAAAACCGGAGAACCCTGCCAAGGGTGGGAGTTCCTCATCAATGGATTCGATGGGAACAACATGCTGATCCCAATCGAGATTCATAATGAGATCAACACCCGGGTTTTGCGCTTTCACGGTGCATTGGCAAGCCCCGGTTAAAAAATGCCCTGTCTCTTCGATAACCTTCGGAACGATTCCTTGCCCTAAAATCGCGTACAAAGCACGTCCGCGTCCAAACACCGGGAAAACCATTGGCTCGTCCATGTACTGCGGATCTTTCAAGTCGGGTTCCACACGTAGCAACATTTCCGTCAAAACTTGTTCTTTCGGGTCATCGCGAGAGATGCGGATTGCTGAGAATGATATTTTCAAAGCCGCGGGATCAACAGACAAATCTTCCAAGTCGGCTTCTTCGATTTCCGGAAGCTTCAGAGTTCGTTCGAGAAGCTCAATTTGTGTGGTGAGAATTTGAAAAGCGAGGTCGTCAATTTCTTTGCGCCCACTTTCCAAGAATACCCAGACAACAGATTCCTGATGCGTTAGCTTCTGGTTGATCAACTTACGAGCGGGAGAATCCATAACCAACGCGACATTGGAGGAATTCAATTCTCCCTGCCAGACGGTTTGTGGCGGACCGACTTTAGGTGGCGTTTGCACCACGACCCAAGGATAGGATTCTGTTGGATGTTCCTCGAGGATTTTCTGAATTTCGACAGTTGAGTCCTCAAGGACATTGACTGCTCTAACGAGAAGGTTGGCGGTGCGGAGTCCATCCAACCCCTTCGGCTCCAGTGATTCCACTATTAGTTGTTCTTCGGGCGTCAATTCACCCGAGTAAAAAACATATGCAATGTAGGCATCCGGGCGCCAATGTTCGAGTGCATAACGAAACACAGGAACAGAACAAGCCATGACGAGCGAACTGGTTGCAATGACAGTCAGAGCCAGTGTGGTTGTGCGAAAACGCATGGCCTCTCTCCGAATTCGATGAAAAATTGTCGATGACAAAACCTGATTGATGGCAGGTGGGCAGTCAGGAAGGCTCTCCAGTGTATGCGCGTACTGCCTTCGATGACAACTATAATCTCTGGATGAAGACATCCCTGCCCCGAATCTTCAGACGATCATGTGGCCAGAAGGCTGGAGCCTGTCGAGAGATTGTTGGACTGGGGGCTAAAACGAGTCCGGGGACAAGCAGGCGATTATATGATCTCTTGAAAAATCTCGTGATTTAAGTATCCCAGTGGGTTAGAATGCACAAGCTTAATGATTGCTTATCTAGTTTCAGAATCTGTTTTCAGTGAATTCGATCTGAGTCACCTTGCGGTTACTTTCTTGCTTACAAAATAGGAGTCGTCATGCCCTTCCTTAAAGTCAGACCGACCTTGTTCGTGCTACTGGCACTTCTGTTGACTCCTTATTCTTTCACGCGGGCGGCTGATTGGCCAACATACCGCGGGGATATTGCTCGCTCGGGTGGAAGTAGCGAAGTGCTGTCGCTGCCGTTGAACCTCACTTGGAAATATGAATCGCCCGCTCCCCCAGAACTCTCCTGGTCCAGCGGAGAAGGACGCGTATTGGAAGGCAAGATTCTTGGACATCGCGTGAAGTACGACGATGTGTTTCATCCTGTCGTAGTGAATGACAAATTATTTTTCGGTTCGACCGCCGATGACCAATTGCATTGTATCGATCTGAAGACAGGCAAGACCGCATGGACATTTTTCACCGGCGGTCCGGTTCGTCTCGCTCCCTCGATTGTGAACGGGCATGTTTATTTCGGTTCCGACGACGGGCATGTTTATTGTGTGACTGAAAAAACCGGAAAACAGGTGTGGCAGTTCCGAGCAGGACCAGCAGAAGATTGGCTTTTGGCTCGTGGCGAAATGATCTCGCGCTGGCCAATTCGTACCGGCGTATTGGTCGATGACGGAGTGGCATTCTTTGGTGCCGGAATCTTTCCTCATGAGGATGTATTCTTATATGCCGTTAATGCGAACGATGGGTCAATCCTCTGGAAACAAGACAATCTCAGTGCCGAAGACGCTGGTCGTAACGATCTCTCACCGCAAGGCTACTTACTCGCTAGCGAAGACTATTTGTTCGTCCCGTCTGGTCGATCACTTCCAGCCGCCTTTGATCGTCGAACCGGAAAACTGGTCCACAAGCGAACCCACAGTTGGCGATCAACAGCAGGAGGAGTGATTGGTGGGACGAAAGCACTGCTCGCCGATGGCCAAATCTACTCAGGAGGTCCACACCACTTACTCGCAATGACTCAGGCAAAAGGGGATGTCGGTTTCGGCTGGATTGCCGGTCGTCAGATGGTCGTGAATGGCGATGATGCATTTGTCGCCACGGGCAGCGAAGTCGCTCGACTCGATCGCAACAAGTACGCCGTCAATAGTCGAAAACGACATGAATTGGAAAAGCAAATTTATAGCTTGTCTCGAAGTTTAAGAAGTGCAGGAGATAAAGCCGACGAAGTTCGTGCGAAAATTTCGTCAGCCACCGACCAGATTAAGGACATTTCGGAGATTGGTGTCACATGGCAGATCAAAACACCAGACGATGCCGCTCTGTTGGCAACACCCAATATCGTCTTTTTGGGGGGCGAGGATCGCATCACGGCCTACTCGGTCAAAACAGGTGAAGTCGTGTGGCAAGCCCCAGTCGAAGGCAAAGCACGCGGTCTGGCTGTGTCCAACGGGTATCTGATTGTTAGCACCGATACTGGAAACATTCACACCTTCACGGGCGATTCTGCTTCAACAGCCGAGACAACTCCGAAGCCTTTGGCATTCACATTCCCCACGACAAAAGCTTACGAGCAGGCGGCTCAAGAAATCCTCAAAAAAACCGGCGTAGAGCGTGGGTTCTGCCTGGTCGTTGATGGAAATGAGGGACAACTGGCCTACGAAATTGCTCGTCAGAGTCAGTTGGAAGTTTACATGATCGAATCAGACTCCGCCAAAGTCGCCAAAGCCCGAACCAATCTGTCCAAAGTAGGCTATTACGGAAATCGAGTGACAATTCATCAGCGAGACGCTGTTGATATTCCTTATTCGAATTATTTTGCGAATTTGATTGTCAGCGATGAATTTGTCAAATCAGGTCATTCCTCGACCGATCCCTCTCTCATCATCAGGCATCTCAAACCTGCAGGTGGTGTGCTGTGCTACGGACAACCGGGAAGTAAAGAGGCTGATCTTGCCACCAGTATTGTTGCCAAGGTCGTAAGTTCTGGAGATTTGACGGCGAAGGAAGCCACTCAACAAACCTCCGAAGGATGGGCGACTCTCTCTCGCGGCATGTTACCCGGTGCGGGAAGTTGGTCTCACCAATATGGTAACGCAGCCAACACTGCGGTGAGCGATGACCTACGCGTCAAAGGCGGCTTGGGAGTTTTATGGTACGGAGATCCGGGTATCGACGACATGGTCAATCGTCATGATGGCGCCGTGGGACCATTGGCGGTTGGCGGGCGATTGTTTGTGCAGGGTGAAACAAATATT
The DNA here is from genome assembly GCA_029243145.1 of Planctomycetaceae bacterium. Lineage (GTDB taxonomy): Bacteria > Planctomycetota > Planctomycetia > Planctomycetales > Planctomycetaceae > JABURQ01. The sequence continues at coordinate 12,326 of JAQWSQ010000148.1, forward strand.
CGTGCCTACGATGCGTACAACGGCCTGTTCTTATGGGAGCACGAGAATCCCGAGGGGATTCGGTTGGGGGTTTATCAAAATGTGAGTCCGGGTAACCTCGCAGCGACTGAGGATCGTCTCTTTCATATCGTCTCGGAGAAATGTTACGAATTGGACTCCGCAACGGGTGAGGTGGTCCGAATACATCTATTGCCAGAGTCGCGGCGAGACGGAAATCACGCATGGGCTTATGTCGCCATTCAAAACAATGTGTTGTTCGGGACAGCCACTGTTCTGGAGTCCATCGATGCGCGCGACCGTCGTCGTGGACGACCCACAAAAGATGCCACAGATACTATCTTCGGTATTGACCTTAAAACGGGTAAGAACAGTTGGGATTACCAAGGGCAGAGTATCTCTCATCGCACGATCGCAATTGGCCCGGAACGAGTTTTCTTTATCGACAGCACGATCACCAGCGAACAACGGACCGAGATCTTGCGAGAAGATAAAAGTGCTTTGCTAAATCTGGAAGGCAAAGAGCGAGAGATTGCCGAAGATCGTCTAAAAAAAGCCGACTTACGCCGAGCAGTCGCTATTGATTCACAAACGGGAAAGGTGCTGTGGGCAAATCCTGTCGACGTCACTGATTGTAGTGAAATCGGGATCGGGGGTGGAATGCTCACGTTGATGTATCAGAATGGAACATTGATCTTGGGGGGAGCCAATGCTAATGGACATTACTGGAGACAGTTTGTGGCGGGAGATTTTTCGCGTCGTCGGCTCGTTGCTCTCTCTGCAGACGATGGCTATAAGTTGTGGGCAAAAGATGCCAACTATCGCCATCGCCCTATTATTGTGGGGGATAAAGTTCTCGCCGAACCTTGGATGTATGATCTGAAAACTGGCGAGCAATTGACAAGGCAGCATCCCATTACGGGGCAAGATGTCCCTTGGTCGATGATGCGCACCGGCCACCATTGCGGCATGCTCACTGGTGCAGACTCGGGTATGATCATGTTTCGCTCCGGTTTCACTGGCTTCATGGATCTGGAGCAGGATGCGGGGATCCGTCACTTCGCTGGCCATCGACTTGGATGCTGGATTAATGCCGTGCCTGCAAATGGTCTGGTCATGATTCCAGAAGCAAGTGCAGGATGTGTATGTCTATTCTCCATCGCGTCGACCATTGTTTTAGAGCCACGCGAAGCGCGCAGACCGTGGGCCATCTTTAGTTCAGTTGGCCTGAAGACGCCCGTACAACATCTCGCCCTCAACTTGGGAGCACCCGGAGATCGAAAAGATGCCCATGGTACGGTCTGGTTGTCGTATCCTCGATACAAGGCGTATCAGGAAACTTCGCTGGATGTCAAACTCGATCTTAAACCTAAGTTTGCGAGTGCAGGCGGTTATCGAGACATCAACGAAAATACCGTCGAGATTGCTGGCGCTGAAACGCCTTGGCTTTACACCTCTTGGATGGAAGGTTTACAAAGCCTGACTCTGCCGTTGTTAGGAAAAGTCGACAAACCTGCATTGTTCTCCGTCGAGCTACACTTCGCCGATGCTCGATCCGAGGAACATGCCGCAGCGATTTTTGATGTCCAGTTCAATGGTAAAACTGTACTAGAGAATATCACTTTAGAAAAAAACAACGGCCCCAAATTGGCAGCCATCCGCCACAAAGTCGAAGATGTCATTGTGACCGACAATCTGACGATCACTCTCGTCACCAAACAAGGGGAGCCACTACTCAATGCCGTGAAAGTATTGCGGAACGACTGAGTGACACGCGCTGTTAATTTTCCAGAATTGAACCGCATACGGAGCAAGCGGGATTCTTGGCAATAGGTAACTCGCGAAATTTCATCGTACGCAGGTCGATGCGCAACATACGATTCGTCATCAAGTCGCCAATTCCAGTCAACAGTTTGATCACTTCGACAGCCGCCATTGCAGCAACAGTTCCCGACACCGGACCAAAGACGGGAAATTCTCTTTTCCATTCGGGAGGATTCTCCGGCCAGAGACATTTCACACAGGGCGTTTTGCCTGGAATGATGGTCGTCAACTGAGCTTCAAAATCGAACATCGCCGCTTCGATCAGCGGCTTTCGGTGATCGACAGCAGCTTGATTCATAGCGAAGCGTTCGCAAAATAGTGGCGCCGCATCAACGACCACATCCACTTCGCGAATCAATTTGTCCGCATTCTGATCGCTCATATTTTCGGCAACCGGAACAATATTGACGTGCGGATTCAACTCATTCAGCCGTCGTACAGCCGATTCGACGCGTGGTTTTCCGAGCCAGTCGGTGGTCATTAAAAGCTGCCGATTCAGGTCACTCGGTTTGACATTGCCAGCATGGGCCAACACGATATTTCCCACTCCCGCCGCTGCCAGATAGTAAGCGACGGTCCCTCCAACGCCTCCTACGCGTGAAACCAATACTGTAGCGGCTTTCAGTTTGCGTTGCCCCTCTTCACCAAACTCAGGCGTCCATAATTGCCATTCATAGCGAGCACGCTCGTCATCATTAAGAAGGGGAAGATCGCAGTCCGTCATTGGTTTGTTGCATTTTTGTTCGAGTAGGATCGTCGTTTAGGCGGTTGATTCCTCATAGCCTTCAGCCGCCAGCAATGGGTGTGTATAAAGAGACTTCGTCGCCCGGTTTCAGCCGATATTGGTCTGCCTCTTGGCTGTTGACCATGTTCTCATTCACAAAGACAAGTATGGTCGGTTGAACCGCTTGCGCGGAGGTGAACAATCGCTTGGAAAATGCCTCAGCATAATTCTCTGCGGAATGTCTGAGAGCTTCCAATAATGAACAATTCTCCGGGAGTTCCAGTAGCCGTTCATCACTGTTTGTAACGCGACGAAACTGGGCATCAAAACGAAGTGTGACTTCGATCATCAATGAGGCGCCTTTGCTGGTAGAAGTTTCTGTGTATGAGGCAAGTCATTCTGCGCGATCATCGAGTCGATATCCAGACAGGACTTTGTTTTCCTGCCCAGTCGCGCAGAAACATCCCAACCGTGATCAAGGCTGACGTGCTTGGAGGCTGAACTCATTATTTCGTGCCGTATGGCGTACAGACAGTAGCCTTTCAGCCCCAGTGCATGATAAGGTAAATTGGTAGACTTGTTTGATTTTCCAGTGGTCAATCGATGCACAATTTCGTATGGGAAGGGCATGTCCGTTTTTCGTCAAGTGTGAGAGTCAATACGCACGGGCCGGATGAGCCATTTTACCTTCCATAAAATTACTTCTGAACAGAAACCGCCAGCATCATGAACGATTTCTATGTACCGCGTTTTCATTCTCTGATCGTGTCCTACTGCCTGCTCTTTCTTTTGGCAGCCTTTGCCAAGGATACGAAAGCCGCTGACTGGCCAATGTGGCGACAAAATGCGGGGCGAACCGGTATGACGATGGAATCGCTTCCTGAAACGCGCGCACTCAAATGGGTGCGTCATCTGCCGGAGATTTCACCCGCTTTTCATAGTTCGCGTTTACAATTTGATGCCGGTTACGAACCCATCGTGGCTGACGGGAAACTCCTCGTCGCCTCGTCTCGGAATGATTGCGTGACGGCCTATGAAGCTTCGACGGGCCGCGAACTCTGGGTGTTTCGCACGGAAGGACCAGTTCGATTTGCACCCGCGGTTTGGAAGAACTCGGTCTGTTTTGGATCAGACGATGGTTGGCTCTACTGCGTGGACTTATCGACGGGGCATTTACGCTGGAAACATCGGGCAGTACCAAACGAGCGACGCCTGCTGGGGAATCGGCGTTTGATTTCTGTGTGGCCAGTTCGGGGAGGTCCTGTGGTTTCAGAAGGCACTGTCTACTTCGCCGCCGGTGTCTGGCCGTTCGAAGGGGTGTTCGTCTATGCGATGGATATCACAACAGGCGATGTGATCTGGCGAAACGAGCGACTCGGCTATCTGTTTGGCCAACAGCCTCACAATACAAGTGCCATCGGGGGACTGGCACCGCAGGGTTATCTGATCGTCAATGACGATGAACTGATCGTGCCCTGTTCGACCGCATACCCGGCACGATTGAATCGTAAGACAGGCTCGCTGATCGAATTTCAACTTCCCGCCGAGGGAAGGTTACCCGGAGGCTGGTTTGCTGCCTTGGATCCTGATACCGCGAAAGCGATCCGGCGTGGAACTCTGACCTTCGATAAAGTTGTGAATAGCCAACAGCACGAAGACAAAGTAAATGAGGGCGCAGGCAAAAAAAATGTCAGTCGTTTCATTCGGGCTGGCGACCGTTCGTTCAAGTTCGACGACAAGCTGGACGGCGTTGAAGATATGATTCATTCTATGATTGTTGCCGACGGCAGGCTGTTTGTCTCGACGCGAAACGGAACCATCTACTGCTTCGAAGAGTCAGGCGCGGCGACACCTGTGCAGCATTGGGAGCAAAATCCGATCGAACTCACCACGACACCAGAAGCAACCCGGTTTTCCAAAGCTCTGATTCGCGAATCGATGGGGCCTGAGGGAATTGCATTTGTGGTCGGCGTGAAAGATGGTGCGTTGGTGAAAGCTCTGCTGCAGGAATCGAACTATCATGTGGTTGCTTTTGATGATGACGCAGATCGAGTCGAACAGCTCCGCGGTGAGTTGCAGCTTGCGGACGTGTATGGAACACGCGCTGCCGTCATTCAATGTGACACGAAAAAGTTGACTTTGCCTCCCTATCTTGCGACGGTCATCGCCACGGAAACCCCCGATTCGATCTCAGAAACCTGGGATCCACTATTACAGTCGCTTCGCCCATTTGGTGGAGTCGCGGCTTTGGGCATCAAGCGGGACACCGGCTTTGCAACCGCAGAGAATTTGAAATCGCTGAATCCTGGTAGTTTTGAATTGGGAGAGTTTGAAGGGCAGGCCCTGGTCCGGCGACCTGGCCCTCTACCGGGGGCAGCCGACTACCGAGGAAACTACGAACACTGTGAAGACAGTCTCGTCCGCTTCCCACTGGGGATACTCTGGTTTGACGATACGCTCTCGCATTTCAAACGCTCTCCACAGCCGCATTTCTTTAACGGGACGATGGTCTCCCGTCCGAAAGACTGGGATCAAGTTCGGCTGAGAGGCGATTATTCTCTCGACTACCCGTTACTTCCTCCTGTGCTCTCAGATATCTACACGGGGCGAGTGCTGAAGCCATCAGAACAGGCTGAACTCCGAGAAAATTTGACGCCAAACCCTGCCGGTCCTCAGTCGAGCTATTATCACGCGCCGCACCAGAAAACAATGCTACACCCCGATCCACCAGTGGCAGGCGTACGCACCAACCCGCTCACGGGATTAGAAGAACCACGCATGTTCCCCAAGATGTATGGCTGTGATGGTGGAGTCGATTACGGTTTATTCTTCACATTAAGAAGCGGTACGGCCGCCTATTATGATAAGACCCTGGAAAGCGGAACGGTTTTTATCAGCGGTCCGCGCAGCGGTTGTACCAACAGTATTATTCCCTCGGGAGGGCTGTTAAATGTCCCTTATTTCTATGACGGTTGCACCTGCAGTTATCCGTTACCTGCGGGACTTTCGATGATCGCCATGCCGGAAAGCCACGAGCAGTGGTCATCGTGGGGCGATGACAAAGTCGAACCCGCCTCGATTCAGCGCATTGGTTTGAACTTGGGAGCACCCGGCGATCGGAAAACGCGCGCGGGAACACTCTGGCTCGATTACCCGTCCATTGGTGGTCCCTCTCCCCAAATTCGTGTCGAGACGAAACCGAAAGACCCCGTCTATCGCTATCGGCATACGAATTGGATGCACTCTGGCGCTGTCTGGCCGTGGGTCGCAGCATCGACAGTCGAAGGTCTTCAGGAGCTGGTGTTGCATGACCTCAAACCGGGAGTTTATTCCGTTCAGCTTTACTTCGCGGAAGTTGACGACATCAACCCCGAACAGCGCAAGCAGAACATTTCGCTCCAGGGGCAGCAAGTGCTAAGTCAATTCGACATCCTTGCTGAAGCAAAGCAGCCGATGACGGGAATCACCCGGCAGTTTGACAACGTCAAAGTCGACGGTAGTTTGACACTGAGACTACAGCCAACAGCAGGAAAGTCACTCATCAGCGGAATCGAACTCATTCGAGTTCCATAAAGTGGAAAGAGGCCTTCGGTTCCGCAGACGGTGGGTCGAAATCGCTAAGTGATCGTGAACACAAGAGGTTAGGGGTTCTCGAAAATGGCGTGGTGCCCGCTATTGTGCCCGACGATCTTCATCAATTCTCCAAGATCCGCAATTAAGACGCCTCGTCACATCGTGGGACGCACTCCCTGAATTCATCAAGCAAGTGGTGATGTCATTGCTGGAAACCGTCACCGACGATGAGAAATGATAGGCGAAAACCGGTGGTCAGATGACGAATCTAGGAACCCCGTAACAGTTCTTCCTATGCCCGAATCCGGCTTTCCGAAGACCAGGAATTTGATGTGCTTTTTTACGTTCACACAGGGACTTAGCCCTGTACAACGAATGTGAAACACCGCTCCAGATTGCAGAATAGCAATCTACCGAAATGACCAAGATTATCCACCCACTGCTGGCTCTCATCGCTTCCGCTACTGATCGACAACTCGCCAAATATGTCCAGGCCCTCAAGGAAGAGAACAAGATCTTTCGCTCGCGAATGAAGGGGCAGGTCCACACCAAGCCAGAAGAACGGGATCGACTGCTCAAGTTCGGCAAGGCCATCGGCAGGGCGGTCGAGGAACTGATCACCATCGTCAGTCCCCAAACGTACAATCGCAGGATGCGGGAGCAGCAGAATAAGAAACCCACGCCGAACCCGAAAGGGCGGACAGGGCGGAGAAACCGGCCATCGTCATGCATGATTTGGATACGGAGTCCACCAAGGAGTTCAAGCACACACTCAGCTATGCCCATGTGAGAACGAACCCGTCACCAAAGGCCAGCCCTAACTTGAATGGCAGATGTGAGCGGTTCATCGAAACGATCAAGCTAGAGTGTCTGAACAAGTTTATCATCTTCAGGAAACGCCACCTCGATCATCTGCTGGTGGAGTTCACGGAGTACTACAACCATCACCGCAGTCACATGTCACGGGATCATCTCCCACCCGTGAGAGAAGAACCGGACGAAGTGGCGAAACTGAGCATCGAGGAAGTGAATGTGAAGTCGTACGTCGGTGGGTTGGTAAAGGCGTTCGAGCGGAAGGCGGCCTAATCCGTCGAACGTCGCATAACTCATGGATATTCGTCACGTCCCACTCGTGAATTGCACCCGCTGAAAATCAACGCCTTTCACGGCGCACAGTTTTCATGACACTACGCAGGGCGACGATGCTGTTTGCTACCGTTCGGTCGCAGCAAATTGTGCGGCGGCTTCTCGCAGTAGTATCAGTGACCTCTCGACGAGAATT
>JAQWSQ010000152.1 GCA_029243145.1 Planctomycetaceae bacterium
GGCCCCATGCAAACCGTAGAAATTGACGTTCATCCGCCCCGCGAACTTCATTCGTGATGGCGAACCAGAAATCTTCGCACAAATTTCATCCACCAAAACAGCACCATCCTCCTCACACCCTTCTTTCAGGACACGCACTAGCTAAGATCTTGATGAACAAAAACTCCATCCGTTTCAAACCAGAGAATCGAATGAGTCGTTTCACTCGCTGCATAACTGCCGTTTTGATGACAATCCAGAAAATCGCGATAATCGTTAAAGCTTTAGAACGTAGACGATTTTTAGATCAATGGAACTTTATGAAGTTCACCGGCAAGCTCTCTCACTAACTGGGGAACTGCATATCCCGGCAAGCATTTGCGTAATTCCGTGATAAGTTCAAGAGCCCGTTCGTCTTGGACCTCAAAATGTGCCGTCCCCTGCACGCGATCCAGTTGATGCAAGTAATAGGGCATCACTCCCAAGTTGATGAGTCGTTCTGAAAGGCCTGCCAAGGCTTCGACGGAATCGTTCACACCTTTGAGCAACACCGATTGATTCAGTGTGGTGATTCCTGATTCGACTAACCGTCGAAGTGAGTCGGCACAATCACCCACAATCTCGTTGGGATGATTGGCGTGAACCACCATGATGGGCGTCAATTGGGATGACCGCAAACGATCAATCAGAACATCATCGACACGATTGGGCAACACGATTGGTAACCGAGAATGAATGCGCACTCGTGACAAATGTGGAATGGATTCGCAACGAGTCAGTAAGTCACTCAGCCGAACCTCCGTCAGCATCAAGGGGTCTCCCCCACTGAGAATGATTTCGCTGATGGACGGGTCTTGTCGCAAAACGTCAAATGCGGGTTCCCAATCATTCAGCGTGCGAGGTTCCTCTTGATACGGATATGATCGGCGGAAGCAATATCGGCAGTGAATCGCACATGAGCCAGTCGTCACTAAAAGGGCGCGCCCGTGATATTTATGCAGCAAGCCAGGAGCGCGTTTCGAGTCGGAATCGCCCACAGCATCTAGGACAAATCCGGGAGTTTCAGCATGCTCCTCGACCAGCGGTAAGACCTGTCGTAACAGCGGGTCGTGCGGGTTTCGGGGCTCCATCCGGTCTCGATAACTGGCGGGAACCATCAACGGAAAGAGACTTGCAGCCGATTCAGCACCGGGGAGCAACTCGTCTGAGAGCCCCAAACTTTCCAGTAAAACGCGAGGATCGCGAATCGCTTCGGCGAGTGAGCGGTGCCAATCTGAGGGTACTGAGGATACAGACACGATCGAACAGTCCTGGAAATAGAGAGAATAAAGCCAATTTGCGAGGTGAGTCGGACGCCTCCCGGCATTTTCAGCCAACCCACGATTTGCTAAAGTGTCGAGTGTTCGGCAACATTCTGCAATCACCGAACAATCAAGAATCTAACAAATACAAACTTTTGGACTCAATCAGTACAGGTAGCACACACCCATGGCATCAGTGAATACGAGCGATTTCAAAAAAGGCGTGAAAGTGATTATCGACGGTGATCCTTACGATATGATCGAGTGCAATTTTGTCAAACCCGGTAAAGGCCAGGCGCTTTACAAAACCAAGCTCCGCAATCTGATCAAAGGGACTCTCCTCGACCGCACCTTCAAAAGTGGTGATTCGGTCGAAGGGGCCGACATCCGTTACGGCAAAGGTCAGTACCTCTACCGTGATGGCAGTGGCTATGTTTTCATGGATAATGAATCCTACGAACAATACACACTGACCGAAGAGACGTGCGGTGACAAAACAACCTACCTGCAAGAAAATGCACCGGTCGAGTTGTTGTTCTGGAATGAACAACTCATCGACATGACACCTCCCGCACATGTCATTATGACCATCACTTACACCGAACCGGCTGCGCGTGGAAACACATCAACTAACGTCACCAAGTCGGCCACAGTTGATACTGGTGCCGAAGTCCAAGTCCCTGCGTTTATCAACGAAGGCGATAAAATCAAAATTGACGCTGCCACCGGCAAGTATGTCGAACGCGTTAAAGAATAGCTTCATAGCCCGTGGGCGCAAGCACACGGGATGCGTTGATTAAAAACGTCTTTTCAAGTTGGCCGGGAATGACGAATATTGTTCGGCCCTGTTCGCTCGCGTGAGCGGCTCAATCACAACATCACCACTATCGAAATTTTCATCGTGACTGAATCAGCCACACAAACAACGACACAACCAGACACTGCCACGCATAACGGCAAACTATTCATCGAGACAGTCGGCTGCCAGATGAATATGCTCGATAGCGAACTGGTCGTGGCTGCGCTGCGGAAGTCGGGTTACGAACTCACAGCCAACCCCAAAGAAGCCGACACGGTGTTGTTCAATACATGCAGTGTCCGCGAACATGCCGAGCACAAGATTTATAGTTCGCTCGGACGACTGAAATACGCCAAGAACAACAACCCCAACAAAGTGATCGGCGTGATGGGTTGTATGGCTCAGAAAGATCAGGAATTGATCTTCGAACGTGCCCCGCATGTTGACCTCATTGTCGGCACGGGACAGCTTGCCGAAATTCCGCGTTTAGTGAGCGAAATTCGCGACACCCGCGAGCCACAAATGGCTGTCTCTTTGGGACGACGTGACGGCTCTCGCGATGAAGTGAGTGGTAGCTTTCAAAGCTATGACCCACTTCGTGATCCCGAAATGCGATCTTCGCCGTTCCAGGCATTTGTGCGAATTATGATCGGCTGCGACAAGTTCTGCACCTATTGTGTGGTTCCATCAACTCGCGGCCCCGAACAATCACGTAACCCAAGCGAGATTCTTCATGAAGTGAGAATTCTGGCCGACCAAGGTGTTCGTGAAATCACATTTTTGGGCCAGACTGTCAACAGTTACAAACACACAGAGAACGGCAAACTGCATCGGCTCTCGGATCTGATTGCCATGGTTCACAATGTCGAAGGAATCGATCGCATCAAGTTTGTCACCAGCTATCCCAAGGATATGACTGACGACTTATTGCAGGCGATCCGCGATCTTCCCAAAGCGTGTCGCTACCTGCACGTGCCGGCTCAACATGGTGACGATGAATTATTAGCCCGCATGAAACGCGGCTACACCATCGCCGACTATCGAGAAATGATGCAACGCATCAACGAAACGATCCCCGGCTGTGCCGTCTCCAGTGACTTCATCGTCGGTTTCTGCGGCGAGACCGAAGAGGCTCACCAAAAATCACTCGACATCATCCGTGAGTTCCGCTTCAAAAACAGCTTCATCTTCAAATACTCGGAACGCCCCGGCACGAAAGCCGAGACCCTTTATCCAGACGACATCCCCGAACAGATCAAGAAACGTCGTAACAACGAAATGCTCGATCTGCAAAACTCAATCAGCGCAGAAGACAATGCCGACTTCATTGGCTCCGATGTCGAAGTGTTGATCGAGGGAATCAGCAAATGGGGCCGCAAAGCGGCAGAAGAAGTCGATCATCAACCGGGCGCGACATTGGCGACTCAATTGACCGGACGAACCGATTGCGACCGTATCGTGGTGTTCGATGGCAATCCGCGACTGGCAGGATCAATGACGAAAGTCCGCGTCAACGATTGCACACCGACAACACTGATTGGTGAAATCGTGACCGGCGAAGTCCAACATGGTTCGTCATCGATGCTGCCGATTTTGGGGTGACAGTTGGGAGATTCTGGAGTGAGCCTGAAAAATCAGTCCTTTGCCTCTTGTGCCTGCGGCCCACCGGTTGACGAGCAACCGGTGCTACCCTTTGGCGAGTGATCGGTGCGACCCTACCACTTAGGGTGATGCTCTCCGCACACCGTCATTCTCCCGTGTCGATTTCACACACCGAAAGCCGAGCGCCGGTGACTTGGTCTCCGGCGTGACTCCTATACGGGCCGCGCTGCGTAAGTTGGGCCATTCATCAATCCAGCCGCCACCGCGAATCACCACTTTCATGGGATTCTTACGACGTAAGATTTTCCCGTCGGCTGGTGCGATATTATAATCGCCGTACCAATCGTCAGCACAGAACTCCCACAGATAGCCGTGCATGTCGTACAGTCCCCATGGGTTGGGCTTGAGCGCGCCAACTGGGGGATCATTCCCGGCGGCATTCCCGGTATGCCAACCGTAGTCATCCAGAATGCTGGCAATTTTCCCTTCATCATCGGGCTTGCGAGCCTCGTCGCCGAAACTGTAAGCAGTTTTTGTTCCCGCTCGGCAACAATATTCCCATTCCGCTTCCGACGGAAGGCGAATGATTTCGTTCTCTTCCAACAATTTGGCCTGCTCTAAAAGTGCAGTCAGTTTTGTGCAGAACTGTCTGGCGTCCGCATGTGTCATCATTTCGGACGAATTGCGTGGACCTTTCCAACGGCTTGGATCATCACCCATCACGGCTTCAAACAGGTTTTGAGGAACTTCGTACTTCGCAATTGCGAAGGAATGCTCGAAAGTCACCTTGTGAATCGGTTGTTCCGATTCTGGTCCGGCTTGGCTCCCCATCATGAATGACTTCGGAAACTGACCTTTGCCCGGCGTGATCTCCACCAATTCCTCCGTGAAGGTATTCAGGATTTTCATGGTCGGCTCGGGAATCGGGTCGGCGGCGTGTGCGAACAGTGCCACGGACGATATGATATAAACAGCCAAACAGATCGATAATCGCATTTTTTGACCTTCTGTGATCCATTATGAATATTTCTCGACGCACTCTACCATACCTTACCCACCCTCTCCGGGGAATCGGCGGTTTATTAAAATCGAACCCAGAAGACTTTCGTGTCGAAGAAATACCGGCGTACGAGCCATGCGGCGAGGGAGAGTTTCTCTTCGTGAAAATCGAAAAACGGAGCCTGAACACGAATGACGCGCTTCGTAAGCTCTCCAAGTATTGCGGCGTGAATCAGAAAGAGGCTTCCGCGGCGGGACTCAAAGACCGCAATGCTGTCACGATTCAAACCATCTGCTTGCCCGCCTCAGCACGAGAGAAGCTGGAGACATTTGATGATCCCAACCTCACAATCCTCTCGTCGGCATTACATCGCAATAAATTGAAAACCGGACATCTGGCGGGTAACCGGTTTGAGATTGTCCTGCGTGACATCGACAAATCTCTCGATAGCCGAGCGTACGAACTTCGCGATTTGATTCTCGAAAAAGGCTTTCCCAATTACTACGGCCAACAGCGATTTGGTCACGAAGGCAGTACGCTTGCTCAAGGCATTGAACTGCTGCAAGGCAAAAACCCTCTCAAGAAAGTCCCTTTTTCTGAGCGACGATATCTGCAACGCCTCTGTTTATCATCTGTTCAATCTGAGTTATTCAACCGCTGTTTAACCAGACGCTTGAAAGCCGGCAAACTCTACGAAGTTCAGCGTGGTGACGTGATGCACGTTGTCAAATCGGGTGGAATCTTCATGGTTGAAGAGGAATTGGAGGAAGAGCAAGAACGTTTTAATAGAGGAGTCACCGCAATCACCGGCCCGATGTACGGCCCCAAAATGAAAAATCCCACCGATCAACCATTCTGGGAGGAAGAAACGGTCTTGTCCGAATCGGGTCTTGAGATGAACAATTTCCGTCAATTCAAAAAACTGACCTCGGGAACACGCCGACCGTATTTGATCCGCTTGACAGAACTCGAAATCGTCCGAGAACAAGAGGGTTTGAAATTCTCTTTCGAACTTCCCAAGGGAACCTACGCCACTTCTTTAATGCGCGAATTCCAGCGTGAGACTTCGGAACCCGACGCCTGATCGACTTTACTATTGATCGATCAGGTTCTCCATAATTTGAATGGCGGCTGGTCCAACCAAGACGACGAAAATCCCCGGAAAGATGAAGAGCACCAACGGGAAGATCAGCTTTACGGCGGTTTGTTGGGCTTTCTCTTCGGCCATTTGACGACGTTTCACTCGCATCGAATCTGACTGCACGCGCAGGGCTTTTGCGATAGATGAACCAAACTTGTCGGCTTGAATTAAAATTGCAGCCAGGGATCGCATATCGTCAACAACTGTGCGGATCCCCAAATCGTGTAATACTTCGCGACGCGGACGCCCCATCTGTAATTGCATATTTGCAGTATTCAGTTCCTGACATACTTCGGGTGAGGTATCTTCCATTTCTTCAGCGACTCGTCTCATGGCTGCGTCCAAACCGAGTCCCGCTTCCACACAAACCACCAACAAGTCGAGCATATCAGGTAAGGCACGAAAAATGGCCGTCTGTCGGGCGCTCTTGACGAGTGCCAAGATGATTTCGGGAATAAACATTCCTGCGGCTGTGGAAAAACCAATCGTGACCCAGAAATCTTGTCCGACTCCCCAGCGAACATACGCAAACATCGCTGAGAAAATCAGAAATCCGAGCAACGATGAAAACTTCAACGCGAGGTAAATTTGTGCGGCATTCGGAGATGAGAACCCGGCATTCGCCATGCGGATTTTAAGTCGATCCTGTTCGAGTTCGGTTTTTGGTTGTAGCGCTTTAGAGAGTGCGGGGGCCGCTTTTCCTAAAACACCTCCTGCCCCCTCTTTGTCTTTGTTCCGTCGAGACGGATCGCGCAGTTGATCTAGACGTTCGTCGGCCCGATTGGGTTTATTCGTGAAGGCCGAAAATGCCGCGTAGACAAAGATGGTGATTGAACCGGCAATCGCCCACGGCCAAAATTGTTGCATATTTTCCATCGTTTCGAACTCCCTGAAGACTCGACATCGGCAATCGCCCACATCATCGTTCAGATTTTAATATCAATGATTTTCTTAATTGAATACGCCCCGAGCATTTGCAGAACAATCGCCCCTGCCGCCATTTTGCGTCCTGTGGGATGCGTAAACAGCAACATGATGTAATCGGGGCTTAGGTAGTAAACCGTAAAAAACAGCCCCACCGGTAAAGCCATCAGCACAACCCCACTGATTCGACCTTCACCCGTCAGTGCCTGCACTTGTCCCATAATTTTGAATCGTTCACGAACGACATAACCGATCTTGTCGAGCACTTCTGCCAAGTCCCCCCCTGATTGACGCTGAATGGCAACCGCCGTCACAAAGAATTTCAGATCGAGGTTTGGCATCCGCTTCAACATCGACTTGAGTGCTTTTTCCAGAGGAACACCGAGGTTTTGCTGTTCATACGCCATCGAAATTTCAGTGCAGATTGGCTCGGGCATTTCTTCGACCACCACGTGCAACCCAGACGCCAGTGAGTGACCAGACCGGAGAGCACGTCCGATGAGTTCCATGGCATCGGGCATTTGTCGAGCGAAAGCTTTGAATCGACGTTTCCGACGCATTGAAAGCCAGAAATAGGGCATTGCTGCAAAAAACAACGCACAAATCGGCCATAACGCAAACGGTGCATTTGCTGCCAACGCGAGAGCAAATCCTAAGACGCCCGCCCCGACCGACACCATTAAAAAAATGTCGAAGCCGAACGGCGCATTCGCCTGCTCAAAAAAGAGATTCACGTTCCCTAAACGTCCGGCAAATTTGCCCAACGTATTCGTGACACCCGACATCCCTTCCTGCAAAACTTCTTTTTTAACGACACCGCCAACACCCGTGCTCCGCGCCGACTTCTGACCGGTCAAAACCGCCAGACGGTCTTCCGTTGTGGAAGGTGAGAGTTCGCGCAGAAACATTCCGACAGCGACCACAATTCCGAACGCGCCGATGCCGACGGCGATTAACATAGTTGGATTGTCCATAAGTTTTCCCTCGCGGAGTTCGCGACCACACAATGATTTATTGCAAAATTCTTTCCGCAAACAGATTTTGAGGAAGTCGAATCCCCGATTGTTCCAGTCGGCTAATGAAACTGGGACGCACTCCGGTACTTTCAAAATGCCCGTGCGCTTTCCCCTCTTCCGAAACACCATCCTGCACGAACTTGAAAATGTCCTGCATAATGATCGTGTCCTGCTCCATGTTCATCACTTCCGTCACATGGGTCACTTTCCTCGGCCCACCCTGGAGGCGGTTCACCTGGATGATGAGATCGACCGCCGCAGAAAATTGTTGACGAACCGCTTTCACCGGGATGTCCAAACCACCCATTTGAATCAAGGTTTCCACGCGGGCAATGGCATCACGCGGACTGTTGGAGTGAATCGTGGTGAGCGAGCCTTCGTGACCCGTATTCATCGCCTGCAACATATCGAGCGTTTCGGGACCACGACATTCACCACTGATGATTCGGTCGGGACGCATACGCAGTGCGTTGCGCACCAAGTCGCGGGCACTCACTTCCCCTTTCCCTTCAATATTGGGAGGGCGGGTTTCTAATCGCAAAACGTGTTCTTGCTGAAGTTGCAGTTCTGCCGAGTCTTCAATAGTGACAATTCGCTGATCGTCGGCGATAAAACTTGAGAGCATATTGAGCAATGTGGTTTTAGCGGAACCAGTACCACCACTGATCAGCACATTCAACCGAGCTCGCATAGCCCCCTCGAGTAGCATCGCCATCTCAGGAGTGAACGCACCATATCTCAGCAGGTCTTCTAGTCCGAGTGGGTTCGATCCGAATTTACGAATCGTCATTGAAGTTCCATCGAGCGCCAACGGTGGAATGATCGCATTCAAACGTGAGCCGTCCGGGAGACGAGCATCAACCATCGGAGCGGTCTCGTCAACGCGACGACCGACTCGCGAAACAATGCGGTCCAACACCGCGCGAAGATGTTCTTCGTCATTGAAGTTCACCGCCGACTTCTCGATCCGACCATTGCGCTCCACGAAAATATTCTTGGGGCCGTTAATCATGATGTCGGCAATGTCATCTTCTTTGAGCAAAATCTCCAACGGCCCGAACCCGAAGACTTCGTCCAAAACTTCGTTGACGAGCCGCTCGCGCTCGGATCGATTCAGCAGCGGATTTTCGGAGTCGCACAGATGCTCGACGACCGTACGGACCTCTTTTTGGAGAACAGAAGCCTCCATGTCGCCCAGACGAGAGAGGTCGAGTTTGTCGACGAGCTTACTGTGAATCAGCTTTTTGAGCTGTTCAAACGAAATCTGGCCGTTGTCACCACGCACTCGGGACTGATTGACAGACGCCATGTGAAACACCTGATTGAGTCAACGATCCGATCTGGAAATCCCCTCCGAGATCGCACCAACAAAAGGGGAACTTCATCCGTAATAGGTGAAACCTAGGTCACAAAAACTGATCGGGCGCAGTTTTGTCGAAAAAAGTCCACGAACCTTCTCGAAAAAGAGACAACAAATCGTTCCTGAACCTCTTAAGCGACGTAACTAACTGAGAGAGAAAAAGATAAGGCGAAATCACCATTTGAGAACACAGAGAATTCAACATCTGAGGACGCATGAAAGGCCGCTCATCAGCGAAACAGTGGGAACCTTTGCGCTTCACTCAGTCAGATCCCACAAAAACCTCGAATCAGATCAATCTTTCGCATCATTTTTTGCCCCTGAGTGGATAGACTATACGCCCCCATCTCTCGTGCACGGCGACACAATCTAAACCCGTTTGAACACCTTGATTCCAGCTCACCAGAACCCAGCTCATCAGAACATTGCCTGCTTGAGTGAAACACTTCACAGGAGCCACTGCTGTGATTCGTAAGATTTCAATTCCCATTATTTTCTATTCTCTGTTGTCTGGTTGTACAGAACCCGAACCGCTGGTTCGGCCGCCGATCACTGTTTCGGTTTCTCCACCCGTCATTCGGAGCGTCGATAGCTACGTCGAGATCAGTGGCCGCTCAGACGCTTCCGAGA
The DNA here is from genome assembly GCA_029243145.1 of Planctomycetaceae bacterium. Classification (GTDB taxonomy): domain Bacteria; phylum Planctomycetota; class Planctomycetia; order Planctomycetales; family Planctomycetaceae; genus JABURQ01. Next base: position 9,753 of record JAQWSQ010000152.1, read on the forward strand.
TCTTCGAAGCCCGCGCTCGCGTTCCTGGAACGCTGATGCCGACAGAAGACGGCAAGCCTCGGTTCACCGAAGGGGAAAATGTTTCCAAGGGACAAGAATTGTTCTCGATCGAACCAGAACCATATCAAGCCGCCGTCGATGCCGCAAATGCTCGCTTGGAATCCGCAGAGGCTCAAAAAACCTTGGCCGATACCACGTATCAACGATCAAAGAATCTCTATGAAAAAAGTGCCATCACCCGAGCAGAACTCGATGAACGAGAAGCCGAGTTTAATGTGGCTCAAGCCGCCATCTCACAAGAGAAAGCCGCGCTCAAACAAGCCGAGATCGAACTTGGCTACACCACAATCAATGCCGAATTTGAAGGGATTATTGGCGAGAGTCACGTCGATGAGGGAAATATTGTCGGAGTGGGAGAATTCACGTTACTTGCCACCGTGCGCAAAACGGACCCTCTTCATATCTACTTCGATGCCGCCGAGCGTGTCGTTTTGAATTTTCTGCGTAAGTTGTCCGAAGGAGATGCGAGAGAGATTCAAGAGATCACACTCGAAATCGGCTACGAAGGAGAGACCGGTTATCCCCATCAAGGACAACTGCAATTAATCGACAATCAGATCGATCCCAACACGGGGACAGCGCTCTTGCGGGGGACAATGAGGAACCCCGACCAAAACGTCCTTCCCGGCTCCTATGCTCGCATTCGCATCAAAACTCTACCGATTCCCGAAGCCGTCCTGGTGAGTGAAATCGCCATCAATACAGACCTGTCTGGCAAATACATTCTCATCGTGAATGAAGCAGGGATAGTCGAGCAACGACGCGTTCGCTTGGGTCAACTTTACGATGGCTTTCGACATGTCACCGCCCTGTGGAAACCAGAAGAAGCGGAACCCAAAGGCGAGTCCGAAATTCCGACAGACTTCCAATACATTCATGCAGGACTCTTGCAAGCTCGTCCGGGACTCACCGTGAAGTCAGAAGTCGTTCCCATGAAATATCCCACAAAAGAAGACGAACCTGAACTTGATGAGACCACCGTCAAAGAGACCAAGAAGACAAAAACGGAACCAGAGTCCCCCGACTCGGGGCCGCCAGAAGATCGGTAGTTGATGTGCTGAAGTTCTGTTTTTTCGTCCGCGTCTTGAGAGCCGACAACTATGTTCAGTCATTTTTTTATCGATAGACCCATCTTCTCTGCCGTGATCTCGATTGTGATCGTGCTGGCAGGAGCAATCACAATCCCGCTACTGCCGATTGAACAAACGCCCGACATCACTCCTCCCACGGTGACCGTCACCACCAGTTACCCCGGTGCGTCGGCAAATGTCGTTGCCGAAACTGTCGCACTCCCCATCGAAGCGGAAGTCAACGGTGTGCAAGACATGCTTTACATGTCGTCGAAATCATCGGATGACGGCACGTATGAATTAGTGGTGACGTTTGAAGTGGGAACTGATATCGACATGGCGACCGTGTTGGTTCAAAACCGAGTGGCCATCGCCATGCCGAAGCTGCCCGAGGAAGTCACTCGACAAGGCGTCAAAACCGAGAAAAAATCAACGGCCATTGTTTTGATGGTCAATCTGATTTCACCGAGCGGTCAGTACACACAACTCGACTTGAGTAATTTCACAGCGACCAACATCAAAGATGAGTTAGCACGCCTTCCCGGTGTCGGCAATGTGAACGTGATGGGTGCGAAAGATCTCGGCATGAGAATCTGGCTCGATCCGGGAAAACTGAAAACTCGCAACCTCACCACCAACGAAGTTCTGCAAGCGGTCCGTGAACAAAACGTGCAGGTCGCTGCCGGTCAATTGGGAGCCGAACCTGCTCCTCCCGGCCAGAATTTCCAATATTCGATCAGCACCAAAGGTCGGCTTTCCGATCCCGAAGAGTTTGAAGAGTTGATCCTCCGGGTCGGCGCACAAGGACAATTGCTTCGACTGGGAGATGTCGCCCGCGTGGAAGAAGGAGCCCAGTCTTACCGGTGGGATGTCGAATTGAATAATCAACCTTCCATTGCTGTGGCAATTTACCAACTGCCCGGAGCGAACTCCCTCTCTGTGGCGGATGCTGTTCGCGCCAAGATGGAAGAGATCAAACCTCAATTCCCACTCGGGATGGATTACAAAATTGCTTACGACACGACCACGTTTGTCACCACTTCTATCAAAGAAGTGATTAACACTCTGCTCATAGCCATCGTGCTGGTGGTGCTGACAGTTTATGTCTTCCTGCAAGACTTTCGCACAACACTCGTACCGTCGTTGACCATTCCGGTATCATTAATCGGGACTTTTGCCGTGATGATGGTGCTCGGCTTTTCGATCAATACACTGACTCTGTTTGGGTTGGTACTTGCCATCGGCATCGTGGTCGACGATTCAATCGTTGTCGTCGAGAATACTGTCCGTTTGATTGATGAAGAAAAACTCTCGTCGAAAGACGCGGCGAAAAAAGCCATGACTGAAGTCTCTGGCCCGGTGGTTGCCACAACGATGGTATTACTGGCAGTCTTTGTGCCGACCGCCTTTATGGCGGGTATCACCGGTAAGTTATACAGTCAATTCTCATTAACAATCTCGGTGGCGACGGTCTTTTCCTCGATCAATGCGCTCACATTGGCACCTGCTCTGTGCGGAATGCTATTGCGGCCTTCTCCCGAAGCACGAGGCGGATTCTTCCGACTGTTTAACAGCGGATATGATAAAACCAGTCGAGGTTATATGGCCGTCTCCAAGCGATTGATTCGCCACAGCAGTATTGCCGTCCTGATGCTGATTGTTGCCAGCGCTTTGATGGTCTTCGGGTTTATTAAAATTCCGGGTGGGTTTATCCCCGATGAAGACCAAGGTTACTTCATCATTGCCGCCAAACTTCCCGATGGCGCCAGTAGCCAGAGAACGTCCAAAACACTCGACAAGATCGACCTCATTCTCAAAGACGCGCCGGGAGTGGCGGATGTCATTAAGGTCAATGGGTACTCGGCTCTCGACTCTCTCGTCACGCCCAACGCGGGAACCTACTTCGTCGTCATGAAACCTTGGGACGAGCGCGCGCACATCAACAAAACTGTCGGCATGGTCCAACAAAAACTGTTTGAGATTCGGGAAGGCTTTTGTCTGGCATTCTTACCTCCCGCCATTCAAGGGCTGGGGGCGGCGGGTGGTTTTGAAATGCAAATTCGAGATATCGGCAACGCGGGCGGAGAGCAACTTCAACGGGTTGCCGACGAATTGGCCGTCGCGGGCACTGAAAACCCACAACTCACCCGCATGAGCAACAACTTTTCAGCCAGTGTGCCGCAATTGTATCTTGACGTAGATCGAGAAAAAGCGAAGAAACTTGGTATCGCCTTGAGCGAAGTCTTCGGAACCTTGCAAACGAATCTGGGTTCGAGTTATGTGAATGATTACAACAAATACTCGCGAACCTGGCGTGTCATGGCCCAAGCCGACAACCAGTTTCGTACGAAACCGGAAGATATTGAGCAGTTACAGGTCCGTGATCGCGACGGAAAAATGATTCCCTTAGCGACGTTACTCACGATTGAAGAAGTCGCCGGCCCACAGGTGATCTACCGATTCAATTCGGTTCCTTCCGCCACCATCACCGGACAAGGAATTCCCGGAGTCAGCTCGGGTGATGCGATCAAAACAATCGGTCGAATCGCCGACGAAACTCTCCCCGAGACAATGAATTATCAATGGTCGGGAACCGCCTATCAAGAAGTCTCCACGGGAAACACGGCGGCTTTCATCTTTGGACTTTCGGTCGTTCTCGTTTATCTATTCTTGTGTGCTTTGTATGAAGCTTGGTTTGCACCGTGGGCGGTGATTTTCACTGTGCCGTTCGCAATTTTAGGAGGCATTGCTCTCACTGGAGTGCGAGGCTACGACATCAATGTGTACACACAAATCGGGATCGTTTTGCTGATCGGCCTTTCCACGAAAACGGCAATCCTGATTGTCGAATTCGCCAAACAACTTCATGAAGAAGGAAAATCGATTCACGAAGCCGCCGAAATTGCCGCCGACCTGCGATTCCGAGCCATCTTGATGACGGCCTTATCTTTCATCCTTGGTGTGATTCCCTTGGTGATTGCCTCCGGTGCGGGAGCCGGCTCTCGTCGCGCCTTGGGAACGGCCGTCTTCGGGGGAATGTGCGCAGCCACATTCTTTGGGGTGTTTATCATTCCTGCATTGTATGTTGTGGTGCAATCAGTGGCCGAGTGGGGCAAGAAAGAGACACCTGAACCTGCTGAAGAATCATAGTTGACGAGCCCTCATCGAGTTTCTGCTCGCTTGGATCCTATTGATCCAGCAACAGGTTGAGATCCTGTTGCAGTTGGGTCATGTCTTGATACCGAGATGAGGAATCGTAAGCAATTGCCTTCATGCAGATACGTTCCATTTCGGGTGACAGATCGGGGCGGTACTTTCGAGGTGATGCATATTCGCTATCCATAATCTGGTCGATGACTTCCATCATATTGCCATCAAACAGCGACTGATTGCACAACAGAGACCACAACACCAACCCTAGGCTGAAGACATCCGCTTGAGGCGTCAGTTCATCTCCCATGATTTGTTCTGGTGACATGTACGCAGGTGTTCCGACTCGCTGATCGTTGGCGGTCAATTCGGTCACGTCTTCTGTATTTTCAAAACATTTGGCCAAGCCGAAGTCGAGAACAAGGGGACGCCCCGCCTTATCAATCATAATGTTTTCTGGTTTGATATCCCGATGAACCATTCCATTACGGTGTAGTTCTTGTAGCCCCGCACCCACAGACGCAATGATGAGTGCAGCATCGACTTCGGGAAGCGGGCCCGTTTCCTGCAACAGGTCAGTCAACGTCATCCCGTCGATGTATTCCATCGCAACAAAAAATGTGCCGCCGTCGATTCCAACATCGTAAATCGCGCACAATTTTTCATGCTGCACAGTCATGGCCGCGTGTGCTTCACGCAGGAAACGTCGCTCTGTCTGTTCGGTTTTTTCGGTCGGCTGCCACAAGGGAACTTTCAGAGCCACCTCTTCTTTGCGGATCTTATCGTAAGCCAGCATGACGGTCGCCATGCCCCCACTGCCCAGCGTCCGTTTGATGTCATAACGATTGATAGAATGGGGCTGTATCTCAGCGTGCTCGTCCCCGAGTTCGAAATCGCTTTGTTCTGAATCCACCGTCTCTCACCCTCACTCAAATGATCGAATCAAAATATCTTGAAAGTTACCACACAAACTCGAGTCTGAATGATTTATTGCTTCGTTTTTTCCTCAAGCAATAAGGTTCTTAATTGTCGAATGGGTTCGCGTTCGACGGTCAAATCGGGTCGTTCCAGCAATGTTTCGATATCCTGAAGAGCGTCGGCACTGCGATCCGTTTGATAATTGAGCACTGCCCGGAACCACAAATAATGATCAACATCGGGAGCCACAACCACCATTGCTTCGATATATCTCCGCATCGCTTTCGGATCTTCACTATTGCGGGCAAGACCAAACAAATTGTTGAGCATCCTCTCGATGATTTCACGATTTCCAGAAGTGGCCACGTCTTGCCCATCGAATGGTCGTCCGGTATTTTCCAGAACTAACTGTTCGGCGTCATCGAGAGACATCCGCTTTCCTTTATGGAAGGGGTCAATCAATTGCGATTCACCTTCGGAAGGCTCATACCGGACAATAAAATGTGTCGGCAAACCGACTCCCACGACGGGTAACTCCAACCGCTTCGCCAACTCCATATACAACACAGAAAGCGTAATCGGTAAACCCTCGCGATCATCCATCACCTCGTTCATATAACTGTTTGAGCGGTTGTAATAGTCGTGGCGGCTTCCGTGATATCCTAACTCCTCGAACAGATAGACATCCAAAGATTTCAGTTTCTCTTCGTCGGTCGCTTTTTCGGGTATCCCTTTTTTGATTTCGGCCACCATGCGATCCGCTTCTTGCAGGTACGATTCCACGCGAAACTCTGAGTTATCAAGCTGAGCGATCAATAACCCCGCGTGTAGCAGATCGATTTTCTCCTCCGGCTCCTCGAGCACTTTCCTCATCTGTGCGACCACTTTTTGGACGTGAATATCCTTGGCCAAGTTTCGCAGCCGTTCGGCTTCCGCTTCTAACTCTTGGGCTCGTTGAGTAATGACTGTGCCGGCGTGCGGCTCTTCCAGAAATTGTTGCGCCACCGAGCGTAAAGGAGCCGCTGAAAGATCGAGTTTGATCAGATCGCCTTTCAATCGCGTCACAACATCTGCGGCGGGACGCAAACTGGGTAATTCCTTCCCCAGCCGAAAGTTTTTGAACTCAGCAATCGTATCTCGAAACTTGACGAGACCCACTTGACCAGTACGAAGCGTTTCCCCAGTTTTTTCGATGACTTTTTGATCGTTGACGAAACAGAGAATTTTATCCTGTTCGATACGAACTTTGAGAGTATTCAACTGACTTGATTGGTAATACTCGCTGCGAACTTCTTCTAGGACCGTCCAGGAAAAGACATCAGTTCCATCAAAGCGAGTCAGTCGCAAGCCACCGTTGGAAGGATAAAAGCCAAAATGTCGCGTGTCTCCATCCGATTCAAACACAAGACCCGCCGCGCCTCCTTCATCATCCAATCGGACGGCCACTTCCAGCTCATAAGGAGGTTGGGGAACTTCTTGTTTTGACAAAGCAATGGACCGCCCGCCAAAGCCGGCACCGCGTCCTTTCACAAGTATTCGCCCCGCACGCTGGTTCCAGGTCGAACCGAAGAGAGTCGTCCATTCATTGTCGTCGATCACCCCAATCGTCAACCAGCGTGACATCGGGATCGGATTCGGATTTGCTAACAGAGGTTTGAGTTGATTGATGGGAACCGCAAATGCAACATTCTTTTCGGCCAGTGATTTGAGAGCGACAATTCCTTGGACATTTCCTGCGTAGTCAATGACGGGACCGCCGCTGTTGCCTTGTTCGATGAGCATACCCAATTGCATCAACGGTTTTTCATCAATTTCCCGAATCCCCGAAATCACTCCACCGACCACACTAAACCGAAAGCCGCGCGGGTTCCCCAAAGCAATCGCCGGAGTTCCTTGTTTGACGGCATCCGAATCCCCCAACGGAAGTGCAGGCAGTTTGGTCGCATCGATTTTCAAGACGGCAAGATCAAGATGCCGATCCGAAGCCAAGATCGTTTTCACTGGAAATGATCGTCCGTTCTGCAAACGCACTTGAATCGGTCGCGCTTCACCGATGACGTGCATGTTGGTGGCGATTAAACCGTCAGAGTCGATGATAAATCCGCTCCCCAGACCTTCCTGTTTTCCGTCTCGCCCTGTGAAAGTGACAACGACGAGTGATTCTTTCACCCGCTCGGTCAGCTCAGAAACATCCTGTTGCGCTGCGGGGGCAGATGGAGACTCATCCTTTTTTTGAGCCGACACACTCCCGTCCGAATTCACGACGACCAGCATGACCATCAACATGATTTGAATAAGTTTGAACGACATACGTTGATGATTCCTGATTGAGGCAAGAAACTCGGGGACTTCCAGACTACCGGGTCGGCAGGTCACCAGGAAAGTCGATAATCGGCCTCCCGACGGGAATCTGACGATCACTCACGATGCTGTCTTGTCTTTCAGGGGAGTGCCTTTGCTGCGAACCCGACAGCCCTAAGTAGTGTCCAGTGTGTGTTTTGAGCCTTATGTACTCCCTAAAAATCTCCCAATCGTTAGAGAGTGACCAAGATTTGACCTCTCGAAGCGGGTTTGGTTGTAGACCGTTTCCCCGTGAGATACACTATTTCTTCCTTCTTGCGGGTATCGTAGATGGTCTACGCCACCGAGAAGGAGTATTCGCAGAAAGAACTTGAGTCATGCGACACGTATTGTCAGCGTTAGTAGTGAACCAGCCAGGTGTGCTGGCCCATATTTCCGGTATGTTGGCGTCCCGCGCCTTCAACATCGATTCTCTGGCCGTCGGTGCCACCGAGAATCCCGAACTCTCACGTCTGACATTTGTCGTCAACGGCGACCAAAAAGTCCTGAACCAGGTCCGTAAACAACTCGAAAAGATTATCACGGTCGTCAAAGTTCTCGATTTTTCCAATGAAGAATTCGTCGAACGCGATCTGATGCTAATGAAAGTCAGCACCAAAGAGGGGACACGAAGCGAAATCCTCGAGCTGGTGGCAATCTTCCGTGGACAGGTCGTCGGTGTCTCGCTCAATCATGTCATGATTGAAATCTCCGGCAAGGAGAGCAAGGTCGAAGCCTTTATCGATACCATGCGACCCTTTGGAATCATTGAACTGGTCCGGACCGGACGAATCGCCATGTTGCGTGGCGATGCGTTTATTTACGATGCCAAAGCTGAATCCAACGCCGCAGAAGATACCGTTAACGCCTGAGAGGATCATCGGGCGACTTCAGTTACCAGATCGCGAATACCGTTTCGCACTCGATCTGAAATACCCAGGGAACGCAGGAGAAGTCGTTCCCGCCGGTTGTCTGTCTGACTTTCCGGTTTAGAGAAAACATTTTTATCGGCCTTCCGGACATCACGCCGGGCAACTTACAAGAGAGAACAACAATGGGTGCCAAAGTTTATTACGACGACGATGCGGATCTGTCGCTCCTTAAAGACAAAACCATTGCCATCATCGGTTATGGAAGTCAGGGTCACGCTCAGGCTCAAAACCTGCGTGACAGCGGTTGCACAGTCATCGTCGGACAACGACCCGGATCTGCCAACTATGACCTCGCCGTGAGTCACGGCTTCGAACCAGTCTCAGCCGCCGAAGCCGCCAAAGCTGGTGATCTCGTCAACATGCTGCTGCCCGACGAAGTTCAAGGCGATGTCTACAAAACCGACGTCAAACCGAATCTCGAAAAAGGCAACGTCCTGCTTTGCTCACACGGTTTCAACATTCACTTCTCGCAGGTTGAGCCACCAGAAGGTGTCGACGCGGCTTTGGTCGCTCCTAAAGGCCCAGGACACTTGGTCCGCAGTGAATACGTGGCCGGTGGCGGTGTGCCATCACTGATCGCCATGGTTGACGGAGCCTCCGAAGAGTCTCGCAAACTGGCTCTCGCCTACGCCAAAGGAATCGGCGGTACTCGGGGTGGTGTGATCGAAACCACATTCGCTGAAGAAACCGAAACCGACCTGTTCGGCGAACAAGTTGTGCTCTGCGGTGGTGTTTCGGCTTTGGTGAAAGCCGGGTTTGAAACGCTCGTCGAAGCGGGTTACCAACCAGAAATGGCGTACTTCGAATGTATGCACGAACTGAAGTTGATCGTTGACCTGTTCTATCAGGGCGGACTCAACTACATGCGATACAGTGTTTCAAACACAGCCGAGTACGGCGACTACACACGAGGCTCTCGCATCGTGACCGACGAAACCAAAGCCGAGATGAAAAAGATTCTCGAAGAAATCCGTTCTGGCGAATTCGCCCGCGACTGGATCCTCGAGAACAAAGCCAATCAGGCAGCCTTCAAAGCCACCCGTCGTCGCGAAAGTGAACACGAAGTCGAAAAAGTCGGCAAAGAACTGCGCCGCATGATGACCTGGATCGATTCGAAAGAAGTTTGATTCCGTAGGAATCACAATTTGAAACGCACAACACCCGGCTTCATTTGAGGTCGGGTGTTTTTTTCTTCGTTATCCCGCCGCTTCTTGTTTTCGCAACTCGCGGAATTCACGCACTGCTTTGACACTCACGGGGGATCGAAGGCGTCGATAACTCCAGCAAGCAGGCAAGATCGAGCAGATCCCGGACAAAATGCCACGAAAACGCCGATGTTTCAAACTGAAAGCCAAGCGATTCAATAACTGCAAAAACGCATACGGAAAAAACCAGATCGGATAGCGAATCCAAGCCAGCAATGCCACGTTCCGAATATGAGCCGCGTTGATGCCCGGTAATGCGTGATACGTGATTCGGTCGCAGGCGTGAAAGACTTGCAGGTGATCGGCTGATCGAATCTCCCAGCCTTGGTCAATGAGTTGTAAGGTCATGTCGGCCTCTTCCATTCCATAGGCTTGATGAAGAGACACGTAGCCACGCGTATTGATTAAAGCGGACCGCCTCAAAATCGCCCCGCAACCGACAAAGTTCGAGGCTGGCTTCAGTGTTTCTTCGTGTTCAGGTTGTGGTGTCGGGGCTGGGAACTCTTTGAGAATGCCATCCGATTCCTGAATACCACAACCGAAGACGGCCACCTCGGGATGTGATTCCATCAATTCCTGAGCTTGTGAAAAAAATGTTTCGTCCATTGGCCAAGAATCGTCATCGAGGCTCACCAGGCATTCGTGAGTGGCGGCGTGATAGAGCTTATTTCGACCACCGCCCGGTCCTTGCCGCTCCAAACTCTGCAGGACGACAACTCCCGGGAACTCTGCCTTCAACATGTATTCGGTGTTCCGATCACCGAAGTCGATGTGTACGAGGATTTCAGCCGGCGCGGGAGTGCAAAGAGCGAGATAACCGAGAGTTTGCCTGAGCTGATCCGCGCGTTCGTAAGTGGGTATGATCACACTGGTTTTTTGGGCTGACGACATGATCGGCAAATTTTCGGGGGAGAGGCACTCTATGATTCAAGCGGAACAGAATCAGATTGAATCTTTGCACCAGCACATTGTATCCCGAGACAGATGCAGACGTTACCTCAGATTCGCCTACTGATCGGCGACGAGTAACCTCACCCGCGGTTCACGCAGAGCGTCCAGCTTGGAAAGTGCTTCATCGGCGGCAAGAAGTTTGCCCAACTGCGTACGATGCGTCATCACCACCAGTGGCACAACCGGATACTCACCTTCCCCCGTCACATCGAGTTCGGGCGCTTCGTGCTGAATAATCGACGCCAGGCTAATTTCGTGTTGCCCTAAAATGTCGGCGATGTCGGCAAAGACATGCGGGCGGTCTTCCACTTGGAAACGGAGATAGAAACGGCTGGTGATTTCATTTTTCGGAACAACATCGGCTCCGTTCTCACCCCAAATCTCCAGTTTCGGAAACGTAATTTGAGTGCGTCCCAAAGCCATGTCGATAATATCGGAGGCCACGGCAGAGGCTGTTGGCATTTGACCGGCTCCCGGTCCGCAATACCAAGTTCTTCCGACGGCATCTCCCAGTAATGAAACCGCGTTGAAGGCACCATCGATATTGGCCAGTGGGCGGGCGGTCTTGATCAATGTCGGTTGGACATGCATTTCCAATTGGTCATCGACCATTCGTGAAGTCGCCAAAAGTTTGACTTTGTATCCCAACTCGCGTGCATACTTCAGATCGGCCAACTCAAGAGTATCAATCCCTTGTCGCGGGAAGTCGGCGAGTGAGACGGTCGTTCCCCAAGCCAATTGGGTCAGCAGGACCAATTTTTGAGCCGCGTCAGTGCCATCAATATCAAAGGTCGGATCGGCCTCGGCATAACCGAGCTGTTGTGCTTCGTGCAGAATTTCATCGTAAGACGCATTCCGATTGAACATTTCCGTCAGAATAAAATTACTCGTTCCATTCAAGATTGCTTCAATCGACAGCAATTGATTCGAAGCGAGAGATTTTCCTACGACATCGATGATCGGAATTCCCCCCGCAACGGCTGCTTCATACGCGACACAACAATTATTGGCTTTCGCCGTGGCAAAAATCTCTGAGCTATGTTCACACAGCAACGCCTTGTTGGCAGTGACCACATTTTTCCCCGCCTGGAGACATCGCAGCATAATATCGCGAGCCGGTTCGATTCCACCAATTAACTGAACCACCAGCGAAATCTCTGGATCTTTAATCACTTCATCAATACTGACGGTCAACACGCCGTCCGGCAGTGAAATACCACGATCCCGGCCCAGATCGCGCACGGTCGCTTTGCGAATGTTGATGGGACGTCCCGCCCGGCGAGTCAGCATTTCCGATTGATTCGTGAGGATTTTGGCAACCCCCGAACCAACGTTTCCCATGCCGATAATGCCGATTTCCAGCGGAGACATAATACAGTCCTTATGGACAGTGAATAATCTGTGATTTCTGCGGATAGTCCAATAGAAGAGGCATCCTAGCCAACAGAGACACATCCCCGCAACTCTACCGATTGCGTCACGATTGAGAGAGCCTATAATCATGAACGATACAATTATGGCAATCGCACCCCGGCAACAACCCGATTCGTTATCTCCCCCGCGTCTTCTGCGGGTTGGGGCGGTCAGCTATTTGAACTCCAAACCACTCATCGCAGGTCTCGAAGATTCACCGCTTTGCGAACTCTCGCTGGATTACCCCAGCCGACTGGCTGACGATCTGGCAGACGGATCACTCGATGTTGCCTTGATTCCATCAGTGGAGTGTTTGAGGAACCCGGAGTACGAGGTCATTTCGGATGCCTGTGTGGCGACTCTTGGAAACGTGATGAGTGTGAAACTTTATTCGCGCGTCAAACCCGGATCGATCAAGACACTCGCACTCGACGAAGGTTCCCGCACCAGCGCGGCTCTCGTCCAAACTTATCTGTCACACAAATACGGCGTAGAGCCTGATGTTTGCCCTCTTCCTCTCGAAGCCGACAATCTTGATGCCGACGCTGACGCCATTTTAATCATTGGTGATCGCGCGATGCACGCTCCCGCAGAACAATTCCACACCGTTTGGGATATGGGGCATCAATGGCGGGATTGGACGGGCTTACCGTTTGTCTTCGCGGTTTGGGCAGCGAGGCCAAACATTGATGTCAGCGAACTTGAAAAAGAACTTTCATCGGCTCGAGATCGCGGTATTCAACAGATCGAGCAGATTGCGGAAGAAGAAGCCGCCCCATTACGGCTGTCGGTGGAAACCGCTTCTAATTACTTAAAACATAATCTCCATTTTCATCTGGGTGCTGCCGAGCGTCATGGGTTCCGACTTTTTCAGGAACTCGCAACCGAAGCCGGACTCATCGCGGGAGGGACTGAAATTGTCTTCCACACTAAGTAGTATTTTAAGCAAAGCCGTGACGGGTGAGCGACTCACTCCCGAAGAGGGATTGGTGATCCTCGAATCGCACGACCTTCCCGCCATCGGTGCCGCTGCCGACGCGGTCACCAAGCGTCTGCATTCCGATCAATATCGCACTTATAATATTGATCGTAATATCAATTACACAAATGCCTGCACGGCAGTTTGCGACTTCTGTGCGTTTTATCGGCCCCCCGATCACCCAGAGGTCTATGTTCTATCGGAAGACGTTCTGCATCAAAAAATCCAGGAAACCATCGAACTCGGCGGTGAGCAAATTCTGCTGCAAGGAGGGTTACATCCCAAGCTGCCATTGGAGTGGTATGAAGAGCTGCTGAGCGGGATTAAGGCAAAATTTCCGACCGTCAACATACATGGTTTTAGCCCACCAGAAATCTATCACTTCACCAAGATTAGCAAACAGCCGCTGAAAGTTGTTTTGGAGCGATTGAAGTCAGCCGGTCTCGGTTCGCTTCCCGGTGGAGGCGGAGAGATTCTGGTGGACCGCGTCCGCAAAGAGATCACTCGCGGAAAAGTGCTGACGGACGACTGGTTAGAAGTGAACCGTGTTTGGCATGAACTCGGAGGCAAATCGACGGCCACCATGATGTTTGGTCACGTCGAGACTCTCGCCGATCGTATCGAACACCTGGAACGCTTACGACAAGTCCAAGACGAAACGGGCGGATTCACGGCTCACATTTGCTGGACATTCCAACCTGATAACACTGACATGTCCGACATTCCACCCACAGGTTCGTTTGAGTATTTGAAAACTCAGGCCGTCAGTCGACTTTATCTGGACAATTTCCCCAACATTCAATCGTCGTGGGTCACCCAAGGCGAGAAGATTGGTCAGCTTGCCCTGCTTTATGGTGCTAATGATATGGGCAGCCTGATGATTGAAGAGAATGTCGTGGCCGAAGCGGGGACCGTCCATCATCTTTCGTTAGAAACTATTCGGAAATGTATCGAGGGAGTCGGCTATATTCCGCGTCAAAGGAATGTCTTCTACGACTACATCGATGATTTTAATGAAGAAGAATATCTAAAACGCCGCCAGCAGCAGACATCTCTGCCCATCCTTAATGCTCCCGTCTGAATGACCGCTCCCATTTTCGAGGGAACCCAGAGAACTCTTTGAAAGTCGGCGTCTCGCGCTCGCGAGTTGCTCGCGAAACGCGTACCATGGTGATCCCTTCTTTTGATTTTTCCGAAATTTGGACACCTCCACGATGATCGACGTAGCTGGATTAACCAAGACGTTCAGCGATGTCCGGCGCGGAGAGGTTGAAGCTCTCAAGAATGTTTCGTTTACTGCCAAAGCCGGAGAAATCTTTGGCCTGCTAGGGCCGAACGGAGCCGGCAAAACAACCTGTCTGCGATTGCTGTCCACGGTCTTACGACCGACCGCCGGGCGTGCCGAAATCGCCGGGTTCGATGTCGTCAAGAACCCCGAACAAGTCCGCGCTCATATCGGTTTCATGTCGGGTAATACGGGCGTTTATGACCGTATGTCGGCTTGGGAGATGGTCGAATATTTCGGTCGTCTTTATGGTGTCGAAGAGTCTGTGCGAGCTACTCGACAGGAAGAAATTTTCGGCACGCTGCAAATGGACGACTTTCGAGACATCCTCGGATCAAAAATGTCGACCGGAATGAAACAGAAAGTGTCCATCGCCCGAACACTCATCCACGACCCACCCGTCCTCATTTTTGATGAACCGACCTCCGGTCTCGATGTTCTCGTGGCCCGCAGTGTCATTGACGCCATCGAGCGTTTGCGCGAACAAGGAAAATGTGTGATCTTCTCAACGCACATCATGCGTGAAGTGGAACGTTTGTGTGATGAAGTGGCCGTCATCGATCAAGGTGAAATTCTGGCAGCGGGGACACTCGACGAGCTTCGTGAACAATATCAGCAACCCGATGTCGAGGAACTCTTCTATCAATTGATTGCCGACAACCGCGCCAATACTGCGTCTGCAAAAAGTGGGGAGAATTCTCCATAATGCAACGACGCAATGTCGGGCTCATTTTTGCTCGCGAAATTCGAGATCAGTTTCGTGACCGACGAACGCTGTTCATGATGTTGGTTCTGCCAATATTGCTCTACCCCGGAATGGGTGTTGGCATGTTGCAGATGACTGTCCTGTTCAGCAATCAAGAGCGGGAAGCGGTGATCCTCGGCAACGAAAATCTGCCTGAGACTCCGTTACTGATTGAGGGAGAACGCTTTGATAAACGGTTTTTCACCAAAGACTCGGAAGCCGCTCATGGATTGCGACTCATCCTCGAAACTCCGCCCTCAAACACGGACCAAGAGGAAACCGATCTCGATCAACGCGATTTGATTCTCAAGGCTCATCAATTGGTCGAGCTTGTTCGCCAGAAACACAAGATCGACCAGTGGGAGAAAACTGAAGACGAAGTTGAAGAGACTCCAGAACTTGTCCAACTGGAAAACGAACTCGCGGCCGCATTTGCTGCGTTTCCCGCCGATCTTGTCATTTATTTCCCTCCCGGATTTGATCAGTTCATCAACGAGTATCTCTCTTCTGATCGCCCCGCAGACAACGCAGCCATCACCGACGATCTCCGACCGGTGGTGGTCTATAGCGGTGCTGATGAGAGTTCACAAATCGCGTATCGGCAACTCGCATCAGTGCTCGGGCAATACGAACGTGAACTGCTGCAAAAACGAGGTGAGAACCTCAACATCCCCGGCCCTTTTTTGCAACCGCTATTTGAACGTCGTGATTATGATGGCGACCGCCATAACGTCGAAGATGCCGCGATGGAGGCCCAACATTCTGCCAATATCTGGAGTCGCTTTTTCCCCACACTGTTGATCCTCATGACACTCACCGGGGCGTTTTATCCCTCGATCGATCTGGGAGCCGGCGAAAAAGAGCGCGGCACCATGGAAACGTTACTCATCAGCCCCGCAGCACGCAGCGAAATTGTGCTCGGAAAATTCTTCACCATTCTACTTTTCAGCATTATGACGGCGATGTTCAACATCATCAGCATGGGCCTGACGGCATTCTATATGGCTTCTATGACCGGTGACTCACAGAGCATGGGAATGATTAACTTGACCCTACCGCCAATCAGCTCGTTCATCGCAATGAGCATTATGATGATCCCGCTGGCGGCTATGTTTAGCGCGATGTCACTGGCTTTGGCAACCTTTGCCAAAAGCACCAAAGAGGGACAATATTATCTGACTCCCCTGATGATTGTCGTCATGGGACTGACGATATTTTGCATGTCTCCCGGCGTTGATCTCACCCCGTTCAACAGTGTCATTCCCGTTGTGGGACTTGGCCTGTTACTGAAAAACCTGATCCTCTCTCCCATCTCTGATGTTGACATCTATGTCTATGTGTTACCGGTGTTATTGACCAGTATTGGTTACAGCATGATTGCTCTGTGGTGGGCGATTGAACAATTCCATCGAGAAGAAGTTCTCTTCCGCGAATCAGAACGACTCGATCTCAAACTCTGGATTCAACATCTCCTCAGAGATAAAGAACCACTCCCCACAACGGGTGAAGCGATTGTTTGTTTCCTGACAATCATGCTGTTGCAGTTTCTGTCGTTTGGACTCTTCCAAGGATTGTTCAGCGATCCCAACATTTCTCCCGCAGACGCAATCCTGCAAGCTCTTTCATTGCAACAGGTCGTCATCATCGCTTCACCGGGACTCTTCATGGGTCTGCTGATCACCTCGAGCGTTCGCCGCACATTTCGTTTACGAATGGCACGCCCCAAATGGATCGGAATGGGAATTGTCCTCCCCATTCTTTTATTACCTTTGGCGATGACACTCCAAACTTATTTACAGTGGTTCTTTCCAGAATTACCGGATCGCATCAAAGAAACGCTCGCACCCATGAGCGATCCCGATCTTAGTGTATTCAAATTGCTGGCTGTGTTCGCATTACTCCCCGCCATTTGTGAAGAACTCGCCTTTCGGGGTTTTATTCTCAGCGGATTCAGCCGAAACGGACGAACGGGTGTGGCTATCGTATTCTCCGCACTGTTGTTCGGCGTGATGCACATGATCCCTCAACAAGTGTTTAACGCCTTTCTGTTGGGGCTGGTTCTGGGGCTCCTTGCTTTGCGTAGCGGTAGTATCATTCCCGGAGTTCTCTTTCACTTTGTCAATAATGCCATGGGTGTTCTCGCAGAACGAATCCCGGTTGAAACTTTCCAATCGAGGCCGGTCAACTGGATCGCCACCGTTGATCAACAGGGGCTCCACTTCTCGATACTGACTTTGATCATTTGTCTCGCGGGAGGAGGAGCATGTATCTGGCATTTGATCCAGTCTACAAATGACATCTCGCCGGCTCTGGAAGAAGAAATCCCGCCCACTCCGTTGGCTGTTTCGGAGGGCTAAAGAATGTCGGTGGAACAGGCCTTTCGCGCCCGCTGGGTATTCCCCCCAGAGAGTGAACCAATCCGCGACGCAACAATCATTGTCACCGCTGGCATCCTTACCGATATCACCACTCAAAGAATCCCCACCGCAAAGGATCTCGGATCGGCGGCCATTATTCCCGGCCTGGTGAATGCTCATGTGCATTTGGAATTCAGCGGCCATTCAACTCCCATCACTCCTCCCTTACCATTTACAGACTGGATCCGATCCGTCATCCGCAGTCGTCAGCAAGAGGGTTCACGAGAGGGTTCACTGGCATCGGGCATTCAAGAATGTTTGCAGACAGAGACGACCGCTCTGGGTGAAATTGCCACGTCACCTCTTTCCGCAAAGCAGCTTGATGAATGCTCTCTGGCGGGGGTGGTCTTTCAGGAAGTGATTGGCATCTCGGAACAAGCCGCGCGTGAGAAAGGCAGTCAACTCGTCGAGCTGCTCACAGATTACCAGCCACAACGAGACCAGTTAAGTATCGGCTTGAGTCCTCATGCCCCCTACTCGGTCCATCCTGACTTGTTACAAAAAATCGTCCAACTCAGCCGTTCCGAACATTGCCCACTCGCCATGCACCTGGCGGAAAACCGGGCTGAGCGAGAATTGATCGGATCTTGCGAGGGCGAATTTCGTTCGTTCCTCGAAGACATGAATCTTTGGCCCGGCGATGTCTGGCACGAGTTCCGAACGATCAACGATTATTTACGCCTGTTATCACAAGCCGACTCAGCCCTCATCGTTCACGGAAACGATTTGCAAGCCGACGAGATTGAGTATCTCGCAACGCAATCGCAAATGTCGGTCGTCTATTGCCCGCGGACACATGCTTATTTTCAGCACGCGCAACATCCGTTACCTCATCTGCTGGATCGAGGTATCAACGTCGCCTTGGGGACCGACGGTCGCAGTTCAAACCCCGACCTCGATCTTTGGCAAGACGCACGACACGTCCGACAGACTTTCCCGAATCTGTCACCCAACGAAGTTCTCAATTTAGCGACCCTCAATGGTGCGCGTGCATTGAAGCTTTGTTCCAGTGGCCTCACGATTGGTAGACAAGCTCGCTGGAGTCTCGTCCCTCTTGACGCTCTGTCCTCAGAAAGCGATCCCTGGCGTTTGTTATTCGCATAGTTACTTGAGATCACGAGTGGTTAGTGGCTTCTTTCATCTGGGGCCATGCTTGCGTTACTCAATACGAAGGCTGTGTGAGAACTCAGACATGAATTTCATTTACAAACTATTTGCGAGCCCCAGGCACACATCAACTTCGCACAGTCAGGCTCGTTCTCTTTCTCATTTGTCTCGGCGTCCTCAGCGAACTCTGCGGTTGAAATTTTTCCCCTTCCATTTCACTGGCGGACAGACCAAATATTTGATGCGAAGCGAAAAGCTGGGACCAGTCCCAGCCTACGGCTGAAATCCGTTCCGATGACTGCGGCACACCGTTTATTCAAACCTCTTATTGCTTTCTTTCACGTCGATCTGATCGACCAATCATGTGATTCGCCTGCTTCGAGAATGTCTGAACTTGAGCCGGAATCCTGGTTTCTCAGAGAATCTTTAAGAACTCTCAGAATTCGGCGGTTATTGTCGTTGACGCTCTGCGGGAGAAAACCTAGAACTCCTCCACCGTCGATTCCTGACGGCTTATCGAAACTCTCCTCGATCCTTTCCTACCATATTGGCATCTTCGCCTCGAATTCATAAAAAGAACAAACGAGTCCCTCCTTGCAGGTATTCAACCGTTCTCCTACAGCATATAATTTCTCTCAACCCTACAAAATACACGCCTATTTCCTCGGAGTTCCCTGCATTTCAGGGACTAAATCCATGACGTCAACAATTCTCACATCCGATTTACCTGTACTGCTGGCCGGACTTCCCCGGACTCAGATCAATTGGATACGCGCAGCCGGGCTACCTTCTGTCAACTACACGACCGGACGCTCATTTCACGAGTTTTTGGAAAAATCACCGGGTCGATTTGTGTTGTACGACTCACGAAATCCGACCAGCCGTGCGGAGGCCGAAACGGCTCTGCAGTTTGAACGAGAGATTATTGATGTCTCGCCAAACGGTTTGCTCGATTCACAAGGGTATCCCTCGCAACACCCTTACCGTTATGAAGAACTTTCCGCTCACCGATGGGTTCTGTTGGTTCAACAGGAAATCAGACACCACAGCGGAGTTTGGTTGCGGATTCACGATTTGCCGGCTCCGTATGATGCCATCATTTTCACGGATGGGTTTCCACATCAGCCAGAACTAAAACTGGTCGCCGAATCGCTCTCGGTGATTCGCAATTCCGTTTGCGAACCCGTGACAAATGTGCACTATGAAGTCGATCATATCTTCTTTGCGGAAGAGTCTCACGAGAACAGTCAATTTGGCTGCTGGTGGATCACCCATCCTCGTCGCAATGCGACGCCGGAAGGAATTCTGGAAGATCCCACGATCTGGAAGGTGACCTCTCAACAATTCGCACGTTGGTGGTCTTTTCGCCAGTCTATCTCGTTAGAAATCAAACAGAATCAGGAAGAATTACGAATCGTTGCCCCACTGGCCGATCAGGTCGGATGGACACCGATGGCAGAATTGTGGCGCAAGGATCATGTCGCCCGTTTTCCGCTCACACACTCACTCGTTACTTTAAATCGGTCATCCATGGTTTATGGACTTGACCGTTTTCGACACTCTGCGGGATTGTTTCTCTCGCAGGGACGCCCGATGCCAACCGCTCCACCGGTTTCGGTATCAGCATAAATTCCCTCTCGACAAATCGACTGACTCATCGGAGAGTCAATTCATCTTCAGGAAAGGATTCCCAGAAATGAAACGGATTGCTTTAGTTTGCCTGTCTTTGGCTGTATTGAGTACCGGAATCGGCTGTTGCGGAGTTCCCGGATATGGTGGCGGTGGTTACCAAGGTGGCTATCAGCCTTACAACCCAGGTTGTCCCGGCGGTAACTGTAACTTGGGATACCAGGGAGCGGCTCCTACGGCTTATGCTCCTGCTGCCTATTCAGCGACTGCGGCTGCACCGGTTTACTACCAACCTTACAGCACTGCTGCCGTCAACCACCTGCCCACTTACTAAAAGTAGTAAGCCAGACAGAATAGCACTCTCCGATACCGGATGGGCTCTCTCTCCAAGAGAGCTTGTTCCGGTTGCTCGGAATTTGTGTCAAACCTAAATTCTGGCGGCATTCGACGACCAAAAATGACTCCGGTACTTTGCCGGAGTTTTTTTGTGCATAGAGAGTGGTGCAGTCTCATCTTGTCGGCCTGATCACATTGAACTACGATTCTGCCCCTCAATCTTCGGAGAATGTTTGCAGATGGATTATCAGGTCAAACCGGTCGGAAAATCCTGTGCCTCGACGGGAGAGTTATTTTCTCCCGGCGAACGCTGCCACAGCATTCTCATTGAAGAACAAGGAGAGGTGGTCAGATTTGACTATTCGCTATCAGGTTGGACCGGTCATCCACCGGATGGTTTTTTAGCACACTGGCAAACAATGATCCCCGCAGAAGAACAAAGCGATCAACCGAAACCACTGGATACAGAAGCACTCTTTGAATTTTTCGAACAGATGATCGAAGACGCCAATCCAGCTCAGGAAAAAATTAAATATGTTTTGTCTCTGCTATTGATGCAGAAAAAACGATTGAAACTTGAACGGACCGATGTTCAGGACGAACAGACGACGTTACGTCTCAATGGGTCGCAAGGTGAGGGACCATACCTCATCCGTGACCAGCAACTCTCCGACGAAGAGATTCAGCAAGTACAACAGGAATTGACGGCAGCGATCTATCGTTGAACGGGCAGGAGCACGAACAATGCACAATCAGTTTCCGCTCACCGCGAATTTCCGCGTTGGCTTATCGATCGTGATGACATTGATGATGTCGGGCTGTCATTGGCCACAGCTCAGCAAGCCGCAAAATCCGTTTGCCAAAGCGCCTCCTTGCGTACTTTCATCAGATGCCACCAAGGAAGAGATCGTTGCCCACCTGAATTCCAATGCGTCTCGACTGACGGCCTGGCGATCCACCAAAGTCGGAATTCATCTGAAACAAAAAGGCTCCATCCCGGTCGATTTGACCGCACAAATGGCGGTCGAAAGCCCACGTAATTTTCGGTTGCGTGCCTCTTCACTGCTGGGAGAAGAAGCCGATTTCGGATCAAACCAGGAACGATTCTGGTTTTGGATTCGTCGGTCGCCTCAACCTTATGTTATCACCGCCTCACATCAAGATCTCGAAACGGCACAACAGCAACTCCCCATCCCCTTCGATCCAGGTTGGGTGATGGAAGCCTTCGGCGTCATGATGATCGACCCGACCAAGTATGAAATGGAACGTATCGACGATCATCGAGTCAGCTTAATGTCGCTGGAAAAATCTCCGTCCGGACAGGCAATGATCAAGTCGATCGGTGTCGATCTATGTACCGGGCAGATTGTCGAACATTCGCTCTTTGATTCGCAAGGCAGTCTGATTGCCCGTGCCCAAGTCGGAAATCACACCACCACCAGCGATGGCATATCGATCCCACATCGGGTCATTCTCGAATGGCCACAAGCGGGAACGACAATGCGTTTAGGATTGCTCGATGTGGAGGTCAATCCTGCTTTCACTCCCGCAACGATGTGGCAAATGCCCGATCAAATTGCTCCCGTCGTACATCTGGGTCGCTAGCTAGAACGTACCTCTTCAACGAGATCACCAGATTTGAGGAGTACGCCGCAAAGCGAATGAAACGTCCACAATCGCTTTGAGCACAAAACAATCCATCACCAGATTTTTTGGTTTTTTGCTCTTTTTTCTCAATTAGGTCTTTTCCAAACCCATACGGGGGATTAGATTTAGGCTCTAGTGCAGTTCATGTAACTGCTTTGACTCCGATCTCAGCAGCGCAACGAGGAAAGCTAGGATCTTTGAGGGGACCTTGTTGCGCTGTTTTTATGCGCGCACATGCGACACACCTCTTCTGTGTCTGGCCTCCATTTTGGCAATTTTTGACGGTTATGCCGATTCTACTGACGAGGCAACCCGTGATCTTCCGATGACTCTGATAGAGAAACCTTGGAACACTCACGCAGGAAATCCGTCTGATGGCAGGACGTAAACAGAAATTTTCAGTCATTCACATGCTCCTCATGGCGGCCGCTTTGATTTGGCTACCAACTCTGATTGAGCAGATGGCGGGGATTCCCCAGAATTCTGTTGAAGCTGAAAAGCATTCTCAGAATGAAGGATCGGCCTCACTTCCGGTGGATGTCAAATCGGCATCCGAAACACAATCTAGCGATTCACAATCCAGTGCTTCTCCAACCACCAACTCGCCACTCATGAAGCCGGCCCCAGCAGTGCTCAAGCTGCAAGAAACTTTGCTGAGTGGATCGGGCAAGACCGCCATCATTAACGGGCGAGCGTTCGGTGAGCAGGAAATGCTCACTCCGCTCGGATATCCCTTTCGTGTGAGAACAATTTTAGCAGGTCGCGTGATTCTCGAAGGGGACGGCAGTCTGTACGAACTTCGTCGCCAGAGAATCTGGTAAAGCACACCATCATCATCAACGACACCAAAGTGATTGACAGGATCGTCATCATGAATTCACGTCCTCTCCAAATCGCATTCACTGCTTTGACGCTCTCATTAGTTGTGAGCATATCACTGTGGATTGTACATGCTTCTCACAAGCAGATCGATCTCTCGAACGGGGCAACATTGCAGATGCCCTCGGTTCCAGCGCAAATTGACCACGAGCATTTTGGAGATAATTTCCAACCCGATCCATTCGCGGAACCATTCACCAACAATGCTTACGAATCGGTCAGTGGAGAACTTCCTCCTCGCGGCCTAGAGACGGCAACAGTCTCCAAGCGAACTGTCAACCCAATGATCATCGATGTTCAAGAGCAACTGCTCGAACAGGAAGAAAATCTCAAAACGGTTGAGGCTCCGACTGATATCCTGAAACTGCCGACCATTGATCTT
Source organism: Planctomycetaceae bacterium (assembly GCA_029243145.1). Classification (GTDB taxonomy): domain Bacteria; phylum Planctomycetota; class Planctomycetia; order Planctomycetales; family Planctomycetaceae; genus JABURQ01. The sequence goes on from JAQWSQ010000152.1 coordinate 33,198, forward strand.
TCGCAACAAACAGCGGCCGAGTTTCCTCCCGCACAAGAACCTTTTGAGCGACCTGTTCCACCTGCTGAGGCGTTGGATCTCAAGCCGCTCGACGCACCGGAACCACCTGCCTGGTTGTCTGTCCAGGCCACGTTGGAAGAAGAAATCGAGGAACTTAGAAATCAACAACGTGCCTTAAATGAATCTCTAAAAACTGAAAACCAGGAAGCTGAACTTTTTAAGTCACAGAACGATCAACTCAGCCAGAACTTAAAAGCCTCGCAAGAAGAAATCAAAAAACTCCAGGCATCGATGGAAGGGCTTCGTTCGGAAACGAATTCCCTGAAATCCTCATTGGCTGAGAAAGCGGATCAAATCGACGAACTGGAAAACGATTTGAAAGAGTCTCAAGCCCCACAAGTCGCTGAAAAAACAACTCCGAATTCAATTCTCGAAATTGACCCCGCGATACTCCCGGAGCCAAAACAACCAGCCTCCCTCCCCAAATCAAGCCCGTTGCCACCTCTTCCGAATCGATCTCTGGCAGACATTCAGGACTCGGCAATCAACCAAGAACTCAAGTCACTCTATGGGAGTGAGAAACCAACTTTTGAAGAGTCGCCTCGCCAAACGGCTGAGTTACCGGCTGATGTAATTGTCCCTCTATTAACGGGGCAAGCTCTTCCCCCCCTGCCACAACGGGTTGTGACCAAGAATTTTCAACCACAGCCAAAACCACTGATAGAAGCAGAACCACAGTTCTTGGACTCTCAAGTGATCATCGAGTCCCCATATTACGAACCTGTGACCTCACAACCAATGTTGGCTACGACAAAGAAACGTGGCCTGATTTATCAAATGAAAGATTGGTTCCATAATTCCCAGTCTGTGAGCGAGTCGTGTTCCGATTGCGAACCCCTTTGCACAGATGCGGAGATTTGCACCAAGACTGATTGTGCCGCACCCATCGAATTGATCGAGCCGACCTGTGGATGTCCACAATGCACTGCCGCGAATCAATGGATTCAAGAAGAGGAGATGCTCAGTCATCAAACATCATATCCAACGCATCGAGAAGGCGGTCTCATTCCACAAATGAAAAACTGGTGGACTCATCACAAACAAGACCGCAATGTACGTTACGAACCGGCGATTGTCGGTCGTCCTGCGAACGCCACGATTCTCCCGGCAGCTCATGTGGAGCGAACTCAGTAATATTCTCAGGAAATAGTCGACAGAACTCTGATACTTGAGTAAAGTAGACACGATGAGATCTAGGCTTTCGGGAGTTCCGCATGACGACAACTCGAGATGACATTTTGGAAGCCGCGATCAAGCTTTCTGATGCAGATCGTCTGGTAATAGCGAACCGTCTCCTTGAGACACTTGAGCACGATATTCCAGGAGCCAAAGTCGACGATCCAGAACTTTTGGAGCTTCTCGAAAAACGGTCCGGACAATGGGAACATTCGCTCTCGTGGGACGAGTTGCGGAAGCAACTCGAAGCGAACGAATGACGGCTGTTAATTTCCACAACCAGGCTGCTTCAGAAATTAAAGAAATCTACCATTGGTACGCATCACGAGATGCAAAAGCTGCTCTCGTATTAAACGATGCCATTGAAGAAGCCACTCAAAGAATCGCCAACGACCCTCTATCACATGAAGTTGAGACTAAAGGTTTTCACTGGGTCCGTGTGAGAAAATTCCCATATCGACTCATTTACGAAATTGTCGATGAACGGCGAGTCTTAATTCTGGCGGTGGCTCACACCAGTCGAAAACCTCGTTACTGGAAAGACCGTAATTGAGAACAACTCCGACTCTCATAAGCTACTTCACTTCGTGTAATTCGACGATAAAGTGAAGTTGAGCGTTCGGTGGAATGACAGGGGGAGAACCGCCCGGACCGTAGCCCAATTCTGAAGGGATCAATAGCTCAATTTTTCCACCCTCTTTCACCAATTGCATCCCCTCTGTCCAACCGGGAATGACTTGATTCAATCCAAATTCGATGGGACTTTTTCGGGGGTACGAGCTATCGAACTGCGAATCATCGTCCAACCAACCGCGATAGCTGACAGAAACCTTGTCATAAACGTCCGGTGAAGCTCCCGATCCCTCTCGAAGAATTCGATATTGCAAACCGCTTTCTGTCTGACTGAATTCTTCCTGTGCATTTGGACCATTCGGTCCCTCTTTGGAATAATCGATTTGAGTGGTATCTCCACCGCACCCCGAAATTAGAAGCGTGAGCAGAAAAACAGCAAAGCATTGGCGAATCATAGGTCATTTCCAGTCGTCGAATGAGATTTCATACATTATTGGCAACCGACACAAAATTGCTATCTTGAAGGCCATAAATCATCAACGGAAGACCTTTTTCTTTTCATTCACACAAACGTTATACTGTCACTCATTGCAAAAATCATCGAGATAATACCCATCATGTGGAATGACTCCCAACTGACAACTCTGCTCGAACAAGTTCGCGTCGGAGAAACCGATCCCGCGGAAGCTCTGCGTCGATTAAAAGAATCGGCACGCGCCCTCCCGACAAAATTTCTCGAAGAGGCGGCAGTCGATTTGGATCGCGTTGCTCGTTGCGGGTACGCCGAAGTCATCTACGCAGAAGGAAAATCGACAGAAACTGTCGTCGATATTTTTGGGACACTACTCGAGAACGGACAGGATGCGTTGGCCACCCGAGTCAATACTGAGCAAGCCAATGCGTTGACCCAGGCATTCACTGATGCCATTCATCATTCGCAAGGACGTACGGTCCGCCTCAATCAAAATCAAGACCCTCGTCCCACAAAAGTCGCCGTCATTGCTGCCGGAACCACCGACCTTCCCGTGGCTTGGGAAGCCGTGGAAACACTGCGTTGGATGCGTTTGCCGACAGATCTGATTGCCGATGTCGGAGTGGCCGGCCCGCAACGCTTGCCGAGTCAATTGGACCGATTTCAAGATGCCGATGCGATCGTCGTCGTGGCCGGCATGGAAGGCGCACTCCCTTCTGTTGTTGGCGGCTATGTCTCCTGCCCGATTGTGGCGGTCCCCACAAGTGTCGGCTATGGAGCCAACTTTGACGGTCTGGCGGCATTATTATCCATGATGAATAGTTGCGCGTCCAACGTAACGGTCGTCAATATCGACAGCGGGTTCAAAGGCGGATATGTGGCGGGTATGATTGCCGGTCGCATGGCCGATTTGAGGGAACAATTATGAAGCGAGTGACTGAGATTCCCCACTTTCCCGAACGTCCCAATGATGGACACAAAGGGACATTCGGACGCGCCATGATTGTCGCCGGCAGTCGAGGCATGAGTGGCGCTGTAATTCTGAGTGGACTGGGAGCACTTCGTGGAGGCGCTGGGTTAGTTTACTTGGCAATTCCCGATTCCATCCTCAACATTGTTGCAGGTTACGAACCATCCTATCTGACGCTGCCACTCTCAAGTGATGAAGAAGGACGACTCTCCGCCGAGAATGAAGACTCCATATTCGAGTACGGCGAAGAGATGTCTGCCGTTGCGATCGGTCCGGGATTAGGCCAATCGAGCGATCTGGAATCGCTGGTTGAGTCGCTCTATCAGAATCTTTCGGTTCCGATGGTTGTCGATGCTGATGGACTCAACAATCTGGTGGATTCGAAATCTTTGTTGCAGAAACCGAAATACACACGCATTCTGACACCCCACCCTGGAGAGTTTTCGCATCTTTGTGGACTCTCTATCGAAGAAGTTCAATCGAGCCGCGAGGATGTGGCCTTTTATTTTGCCGAGAAAAGTGGCACGGTGTTGATCCTGAAAGGCTCGAACACCGTTGTCACCGATGGTGAGCAAATCTACGTTAACCAAACGGGAAACAATGGACTCGCCACCGGAGGTAGCGGCGACGTACTGACCGGGTTACTGACCGGCTTGCTGGCTCAAAGTATGGAACCGTTTGATGCCGCCTGTCTCGGAGTTTATTTGCATGGATTGGCGGGAGACATCGGAGCGGAAGACAAATCACAACCCGGTCTGATCGCCTCCGACTTGCCGTTTTACCTGACTCAAGCCATCAAGAAACACATGCTATGACCATGAAGCAATCCGTAGGTCAGACTGTGCCTGACACACCTAAATCGTACTCGGTACAACAATGAAACACACAATTCTTGACGCTCCGTTCCAAACACCTTTCATCATTGAACAGATTCGTCAGGCACAGCCTGACCTACTATCAGAAAATCACGAATCCAAAACACCATGAGTCAGACCCACGAAATTGACGGCATCACGCTCCATCTCTCAGAACCCGATCATTCGGAGGCCGAATGGATTGGTCAACAGGAAATCCTGAAACAGATGCTCGCCTGCTGGCTGGTCGTTGACGAGAAAGACCTGCCTCTCGCGCCACGACTCATCGGGACACCGGGAATCGGTAAAACAACCCTCGCGATGGCCTGTGCGAAGCAGCGAGACCAAGAACTCTACATCTATCAATGTACGGCCGACACTCGACCGGAAGACCTGCTCGTCACACCGGTTCTCGGTGAAAACGGACACATCATCTATCACGCATCCCAAATGGTGACGGCCATGCTTCGAGGGGGTGTCTGCATTCTCGATGAAGGGAACCGCATGAACGAGAAGTCGTGGGCGTCTCTTGCCCCACTCCTCGATCATCGCCGATACGTGGAATCCATCGTCGCCGGTATCACGATTCCCGCACATCCTGATTTCCGCTGTGCTGTGACGATGAATGTCGACGAATCCACCTTCGAGATCCCCGATTATATTCTGTCGCGATTACAACCGACTCTGGAACTCGGCCATCCCAACCGTGAGGAAGAATTGACGATCCTCAAATATCACCTCCCCTTCGCCGACGAAGAGATGCTCAATCTCACCGTCGAATTTCTGCAACAATCACACGAACTCAAACTCGATTACTCAACTCGGGACGGCATCAATGTCCTGAGATATGCCCTCAAACAGTTGATGCAGAATCCCGAACACCCGCTGGGGAAGGACGGCGTTTGGCAAAAATCTCTCGTTGCCTGTCTGGGAGACGAAGCCCTCGATCTGAAAAATCTCTCTGACAGTCGACAACAATCTCTGGGTGGTGGTTCCGTTCCTATGGGTCTGGCGGACTTCTTCTTCTCTCCCGATAACCCATTGCATCCCGACTACCAAGAGGACGATGATGAAGAAGACGAGGAGTATTGAGAAATTCGCTTTCTAGTTTGTAGAGTGAGTGCGCATCCATGACCGTGAAAATCGAATCCATCAATTGCGGTAACTGCGGGGCTCCGTTGCAGATCCCCGAGACGGTTCAATTTGTCACCTGTAATCACTGCAAGACATCCCTCGCAGTCAAACGAATGGAATCGGTCACCCTCACTGAAAAGCTGGAACAGACGAACGAACGCCTCGAGCAAACAGAACGACGTTTAGCAGAAATGGTTTACCGGAACGAACTCGCCGGAGAAACACGCCGCTGGGAACGACAACGCGAAACTCTTATGGTGACCGACAAACATGGCAACAAAAGCAAACCGAGTGGACTCGCCGGTTTCTTTGTGCTGATTGCCAGCATCATAATATCCCTTGTGGCGAGTAATGCAGCCGGGGGGTTAGCATTCCTGTTTATCTTCGTTGGCATCTTCGCATTCATCGTTTCCTCGATTAAACAGAAAGAATTCGAAAAAGCCCATCGACGGCACAAACTCAGACGACAAGAAATCACCGCTCGATACACCCAGGCCCGCGACAATGATTCGCATTCCGATTATCTTCAACAACTCGAAACCACCCCGCAATTTGAAATTTTTCTTCATCATTTAGGGGAGACCTGATGCCCACACACCAAAGACCCAGCATGAAATTGATCCGTTTATTATTGATGGGATGCTTGATCGTTTGCACAACATCGATCCTCAGTGCTGATGTGTTTGAGCAACACACCAGTCAGTATCTCCGTCAGGTCGCCGAGACATCGAAGGGAGTTACGGAAATCACGCTTTCCGATCTCCACCAGCTTCAACCACTCTCTAATACCGAGACAACGCCGATGGTGGTCATTAAGACCAGCGAAGGGCAATGGACCAAAGCCGCCATGACTTGGGCCTTTCGCAAAACGGAAACAGGTCTCACCCCCATCCTGACCATCGAACGATTTGTCACCTACCGCGACGACCTCAGTGATGTCACTGCTGCCTCGGATGAGAATATCATGCTCTTTTCAGGTTTTGCTTATGACTTTGATATCGGCCAAGTCGTACCGGCAAAGGATGGGGGAGATCTTGTCTTCACCGCAGAGAACAAACAAAAATCGATCCAACTACTCGGCAACGCGAAGCTGTGGGGTGTTGACGGCTCACAAATTCCTCAGACAAATAAAGACGACTCGCCATCACCAACCGATCATGCGGGGGTGTTGCCTACCGACTTTGCCGGCCTCTGGAAGATTTCCATCGACGGTCGTTGGGCCGGACGTATGCGATTAAAAATTCAAAATGGACGGATCTTGACCGGGACTTTCACGTCAGAAGAAACGAAAAGCACCTACGAGGTTACGGGACGTGTCGCTTCACCACCTCAACATGCCAAGTTGACGATTCAACTTGATAATGCTGAGCAAGATCTGGAAACCTATCTGTGGACAAAAGACAAATCGGCCATGGCCGGGGTTAGCTCACTTGCCGGGCAGACGTTCGGCTTCTATGCGACCCGCGAGAAAGAATAATCCTTCCTCGACTCATTCTTGCGTTTTCGCTGTTTTTGGGTTCTATTAAAGCGCTGCTCAAACCATCCAACATCCGGTGATCACACCGGTCCTGCCTTCATCTCGAGTTCCCTCCCAGTCAGATTATCAACAAAGGATTGATCGATGAAATTCCGAATCACCATGCTGACAGTGTCGGCGGTTTTGTTCTCAACATTACTGGCGACTGCAGAAGACTGGCCTCAATGGCGAGGACCATTTCGAACTGACATTTCGCCCGCAGCAGGACTTCTCAAAGAGTGGCCGGAAGCTGGCCCCAAGCTCGCCTGGACCTATAAAAACGCAGGACTCGGATATTCGAGCTTCGCCATTGTCGACAACAATATGTACACAATGGGAACACGAGAACAAACAGAATATCTACTATGCCTCGATGCCAACACGGGTAAAGAATTATGGGCCACCGAAGTCGGTCCCTTTCTCGAAAATGGTTGGGGAGGCGGACCTCGCAGCACTCCCGCCGTTGATGGCGATTACGTTTATACGTTCAGCGGGCAAGGACACTTGGCCTGTCTCGAAAAAGCTAATGGAAAAACCAAATGGAACGTCGATGTTCAAACATTAGGTGGAAAGATCCCCAAGTGGGGTTACTCCGAATCGGTCTTGATCGACGGAGAGAAAATTCTGTGTACTCCCGGTGCCGACGATGCCACAGTCGTTGCATTCAATAAAGCGAATGGCGAAGTCATCTGGAAATCTGCCGTCACGGCTAAGAGCGAGAAAGACGGCGAGACCGAGGAGCAACCTGCCAACGCTCATTACTCATCGATCATGCCCGCCATCATCAACGGCGATCCTCAATACGTTCAACTCACACAAAACACTCTGTTTGGATTACAGGCCGGAACGGGAGAAGTTCTCTGGCAAACGACTTGGCCTCCCGGACGTGTTGCCGTCATTCCGACTCCTTTGATCAAAGACAATTACGTCTATATCACATCAGGCTACGGAGCTGGCTGTAAACTGGTCAAAATCAACAAAGACTATTCGGTGGAAGAAGTCTACTTCAACACCGAAATGAAGAACCATCACGGCGGAGTGATTCTGCTGGGCGATACCATTTACGGTCACTCCGATGCAGGATGGCTCGCGCAGGATTTCATGACGGGTGAAGAAGTGTGGCGTGAACGGCAAAAGTTAGGGAAAGGTTCCGTCACCTTCGCGGAAGGAAATCTCTATTGCCTGGATGAGCGAACCGGAACTGTCGCCTTGGTCTCTGCGACTCGCGACGATTACATCGAGAAAGGCCGTTTCGATTTACCGGAGCAAAGCGACATCCGCAGCCCGAAAGGCAAAGTCTGGACGCATCCTGTCGTCATTAACGGCAAGCTGTATCTTCGCGACCAAGAATACATTTTCTGCTACGACGTAAGTGCCAAGTGAATTTTGGCAACATTTCAAACCTTCAGAAACCCTGCTGACGAGTGATCGTTTTCAGGGTTTTCTTTTTTGGGTATTGGCGATGCTTCCCAGAGGATTTCGTAATCTCAGTGTTGATATTCTTTTCTTCACGCGGATCGATCAGTTATAGTGATGAGCAGACGAGAAGGCTTGCTGTGGTGAATCATCAAGCAGTACGACCTATCAAGCGATCTCTCAAACCCTCGGCTCGCCAATTCTCATTAGACTATTTTTGATCCAGATTGACTTCGATATGACACCCCTCAAACCTTCCCGACGTTCCTTCCTACAACTTTCTGCGACACTGATGGGCACAACCCCCTTCTCCAACGGCTTGCTTTCAGCGAGTGCAAATGATGTGGCGAAACCACTGCTGGCGTATGTCGGGACTTTTAGTTCCCCGTTGGGGGATGTCTTGCCAACTCAAGTGGATCTTCCCCCCGGCAACGGTCGTGGCATCCACATTTTTCAGGTGAATCGTGAAACCGGGGCGATGACTCCCGCCGGTATTGTAGAATTAGGGACAAGCCCGAGCAGTCTCGTTGCCAATGCGGCAGGAACCCGAATGTACTCCGCCAATGAGACAGATTTCGTCGGCGAAAAAGAAGAGGGAACTGTGAGCGCGTTCGCCATCGATCCCCAAGCTGGCCAATTGAAGTTATTGAATACGGTTCGTTCTGGTGGCGCGGGTCCAACCTATGTCTCACTCCATCCGACGGGACGGTTTTTGTTGGTCGCCAATTATTTTGGCGGCTCGGTGGCGGTATTACCAATTCTTCCAGACGGCCGACTGGGCGAAGCAACCGATGTTAAAAATGATGCCGGCGAAATCGGCCCCACGAAAGCGACAAATGCGCCTCTCGGCAGTTTTGCGTTCAGTGGACATGATCGGACGCACGCACATATGATTCAGTCCGATCCTTCAGGGCGTATTGTCCTGCATGTCGATTTAGGATTGGATCTTATCTATGTTTGGAAATTCGACGAAAATAATGGAAAACTGATTCCCAATAACCCTCCCACAGTTTCGTTGCCGCCGGGAGACGGACCGCGTCATTTCCACTTTCATCCCAACGGTCGATGGTTCTATTCCATTCAGGAAGAAGGTTCGACTTTGGTGTTGTTTGACTACGATACGAAAGTGGGCTCTTTGAAGGCACGCCAAACCATCTCAACACTTCCGCCGGGCTTTGCGGGAAGTAATTTTTGCTCCGAGATTTTGGTGTCGGCAGATGGTCGATTTGTCTACGCCGGGAATCGACTGCATGATAGTATCGGTATCTTCTCGGTCGGCTCCAACGGCGAACTCAAACACCTCGGAGAGGAATGGACGCGTGGAAATTATCCGCGCAGTTTCAACTTCGATCCTACGGGGCAGTTTCTCTATTGTTGTAATCAGCGTGCCGACAGCGTTGCCGTATTCAAAGTTGATCTGAAAAACGGCGGTTTGAAATTCACCGGTCACTACGCACCGGTTGGCAACCCATCGTGCATCGTCTTCCTCGATCTCGCTAAGATTAAATAACTGCGAGACCCGCTGAAAATCAACGCCTTTCACGGCGCACAGTTTTCATGACACTACGCAGGGCGACGATGCTGTTTGCTACCGTTCGGTCGCAGCAAATTGTGCGGCGGCTTCTCGCAGTAGTATCAGTGACCTCTCGACGAGAATT